>CAZABW010000025.1:4043-22357 GCA_964483655.1 uncultured Candidatus Izemoplasmatales bacterium | reverse complement strand
CTCTGATAAAGTCCAAGGAAATGATGAATGCATCACCATTGGTCCAACACCCTACAAAGTTTCTAATTAATTGCTCACGAAAGAGAAGGAGTTGGGGTGAATGTTTTAAATGAATTGATTGTTGGCAGATTTAGTAATTTTCGCGAAGTAGTCTCTCTTCCTGTGATATAATGGGTGATATAAACCAAAATTAACCGAGGTAGTTCATGAAAAAACTTTCTTTTTGGCAAATGAGCACGAAGTTAAACATCACCCTTTTCGCTGTATTTGGTGGATTTTATACGTTGATTGCCATTGGAATTGCGGATAATCGTTTTGAACATGACGCCATCGTTTATATCTTATTATCACTGATTTGGCTCATTGTTATTCTTAATCTAGTTTCATTAAAGATTATCAATACTCAAATGAAGCTTAATAAAGATATTTCTATCTTTCATAAAGTGCTGATTTCAATCACAATGGTTGGTGTCATCCTAATATTGTTTTCCTCTTCCCAGCATAATGGGTCCATTCCTTATCATCAGCCAAATAATGATGATCAGAAGAATCAAGAATCTTAGATAGATATAATGAGGTAGTCTCTCAATGCTTCAGAGGAACGCTTTTTTCTAAAAAGTATCCTCGATTATCGTGATCCTTAGGTTGATACGTGTCATTCTCAAATAGGATGAAAACGACACGATACCACAAATTTCATCTGAACTAATAGGATAAACACAGGATGGAATCCATGTCGAATGTTCATAGATTCAAATAAGAATAGGAATGTTTTAAATAGGTCGTGGATTACTCTCTCATAAACTGACTTTTTAATCGGAGGACTCAAACATGAAAGCCAATCTATCACGAAACGAACTGCCCGAACAATATCACTTGAAGATTCATATCGATATGAAAGCAAATCCTGCAGAATTTTGGGGGATCCAATTAGGGTCATTACTTTTGCTCATTCCCTTCATTTTTCCCATCATTTGGGGTTGGATTCCCGCTTTGAGAGATTGGGATCTTGTGAGCAACCGACAAGCATTGATTTACGTGTTGTTACTTCAAGTTCCGATGATGATTGCACACGAATGGCTTCATGGTATCGTCTATAAGCAAGGGACAGACCGGAAAGTCGTTTATAAATTCCATGGTTTTGCAGCTTCTGCAAGCGTTCCTGGAACATACTTTTATTTACGGCATTACCAAAGGGTTGGATTGGCTCCAGCGGTGGTGTTAAATGCCTTGTTCCTTGTTTTGACCCTTATTTCGAGTGGTCAGTGGCAAGTGGTTTGGTATTTAATGTTGGCCGTGCATTTTGCTTCTTGCGTAGGTGATTTCTATGTTTCTTTGCGAATTCGAACATTACCAGTGGATACATTAATCGAGGATTATGGGGTTGGAATGAAGGTATACGTACGGCAGTAAAAGCGCCATAAAAAATACTCATCCGTCACCACCAAAGTTATATTCTACAAATTGGATAATAGACAAGATCTGATGTGATGTATATCAGATCTTTTTTTCATACTTCAATGGGGTATAAAAATATTGACAAATGCCCCATTGGGGTATAAAATTTGATAAAGAGGTGGTCAATATGAATCAATCACTAAAAACAGTTCGAGAGAATCTTGGAATGACCCAGTTAGAAGTTTCTAACTTGAGCGGTATTCCAATCAACACGATAAGAAATTGGGAGCAAGGAATAAGAACCCCAAGTGAATGGGCACTCAATTTATTGATCGATCGAATATTAAGAGAAGCGAATGAGCAGCATATTGCTGTAAATGAATCAACCAGCACTCTCTCTTTTTTGACCATTAAAAAAATTGTAAGTAAAGTAGCAGAATCTTTTGATGTAAAACGTATCTATTTATTTGGATCCTATTGCAAAGGCCAAGCTACAGAATTTAGTGATGTTGATTTATATATGGAATCGAATTTATACGGCTTAGAATACTTTGAGTTTGTCGATCAATTAAGAGAGCAATTACAGAAAAAAGTTGAAGTGTTAAGTAACAAAACAATACAAGAGAATTCTAAAATAGCTGCGGAAATCACAAAAACAGGAGTACTAATTTATGAAAGAAAAGGAGTACATTGATCGTATTATTAAGTATGCAACTAAAATCGGTAAGTACGTTGAAGGGGTCTCCCATTTTCAAGACGTTCAGAGTAATGAAGAAAAAGTAGATGCAGTGATTTAAAATTTAGAGCAAATTGGTGAAACAGCAAAAAAGTTATCCAATGAAACAAAGGAAAAGTATCCTAGTATTCATTGGCCAAGAATGATTGGATTAAGAAACATGATATCCCATGAATATGAAGGCATTCGGTTGAATATTATCTATGATATCGCTATAGAAAGTATACCGGTTTTGTTATCTAAATTGATGAAAATGAACATATAGGTTAATAAGGGATTGAATACAAGAAATAATAAAAGAGATCTGACATGATGTGTATCAGACCTCTTTTTCATTTCAAGACCTTAGGATCGAAGAGACAGAAAAACTGAAAAACGACTCTACGAACTCGGGAGATAATAAACTTTAATCGATGATTCGATAGATTCTGATTCGCGCGTTGGATTCGTAGCCATAGTAACTGAAACTACCTAGCGTTGTTGTCAGGATGTAATGATCTTGAATATGAGTAATTTGTCCTTTTACATTGATCTTAGAAATGATTTTCAATGAATCATCGACAAAAGCAAGCGAACTCATTCCACTTAGAATAAGCCTATTTTTTTGATCAAATCGATGGGGGTATAATCCACTTGGAAGATTCATAGAGCGGCCCCGAAACCCCTCAGGAGCATCGTCAGAGAATTCTACTTGATTGACATGTCCATACTTGAGAGTAAACCCAACATGTTCCCTATAGTCTCGAACAAGATCGCGAAGAAACTCTTTCAGTGAGATGGGTGTGAATCCCCCATCTTGAAATGAAACAGGACGAACGTATTGTCCATCTTGTTCTTTCACATAACCGATCAAATAATAGTTGGGGTTTCTAGGGAAGAGGACGCCTTGATTATTGATAAAACCGAAGAAATTTTTGAAAAGTTTTCCTGGTTGCTCGGAAATCAATTCCACTTTAATCACCGCAAGTTTATCAATGACCTGCTTTTGAGTTTCGTAATATTCCCGGTATAATTTTGATCCCCGGATGACGTTTAAGTCATTCGGGCTATAGAGTAAGGTTTCTTTGGGGGTGAGACACAGACCAAAGTATTCTTCCAAAAGAGCGATTTTTTGTTCAGTATCTTCACAGCGAAGAATGATTGATAATCTTCTTTTTTCGCCTTCTTCATAACCAATCAGTTTTGGGATGGTGTAGATTCCTGTGTTAAGATCAGTGTTTGCGTCCGAAAAAAACGCTTTTGTTTTTCCGTTTACATAGAAATGCAGTTGAATCGCTTCGCTATCGTACTCATAAAATAGTAGAACCGTAGCCATTGTAGTTTTTGATATCTTACGAGCGAGTGTACTTGGATAATCAGGCAAGTCGTTTGTATATGTTTGCCAACCTTCAGAATAAGAAACAAAAGAAGCATCTTTCAAGGCAAACGGTTCTGAAGAAAAAATATGAAGACTAGTTGTAGATAATCCCATGTGTTTCATCCTCCCACTTCCTAGCACAAACATATAAAGCGATATTCTAACAAATCGAGTTCATTTTAACACAACCCTTCTTCATTCGTCTACCGGTCTCCCGGAATTCCTAAACTTTGTTAATTATAACGGGGCTCGATTGGTCTACTAAAATCAAATTGATATGATACGATAGGTGTTGGAAAAAAAATAATTACTAAATCATACGAACGCTCTTTTATATCTTTGACCACTATGGTAAAATATGAGAAACCATTTGTATATTTTTGGAACAGGATATGTTTGAAATCCTATGAACATACAGGCGGTTTCTAGATGCCTTTTTCGAAAACCATTAGCAATTTAACATAGACATAAGGAGAAGACAATGAGTAAAATAAAGTTTTGGAATATTCCCGTCGGTGAAATGCACTATGCCATTGAGTACGACCCAACCACCTTTGCGGGAAGAAAAAGGGTAATGATTAACGGATCTCCCGTCGCTTTAAAGTTCCCCCTTTTCAGTGATATTACTGGGTTTGATCAAGTGCTGTATCTCGGAAACAAAGCAGTCCATTTGGTCATTATCAATGGGATTGCGGATTTAGCAATCGACGGTTATTTTCTAAATAGTCAAAAACCGTACGCTCCACTACCCAAAATGCCTGTCTGGACTTGGATATTTATTGTTGCTTCACTGGCTATTCCAGTTGTTACCTTAGGCGGCGCTATTCCGGGGATGATTGGCGGGTTAGGGGCCGCAGTGAACGCAAAAATTGCCTATACACAAAAATGGAATACCCAAACGAGAATACTCATCTGCGTTTTAGCGACAGGAGTTGCTTGGGCTCTGCTATATTTGTTTATTGAAATCATGACGGGATTGATGTAAAAGAAGTAACAAGAATCTAAAGAAAACCCCATTCTACAATTTGTGGAATACTGTTCCATAAGAAAAAGATAAGCACTATAGGAATAGAGAGAACAACTTTTGTGATTCTTGCGTATAATAGATATCAAGAGGTGATCGACTTGGAATCCAAATTATTATCTAGCACATTAGTACGAAAACGGAATGAACGGGGATTAACGCAAAAAGAGTTAGCAAAGCACCTGAACTATTCTGATAAAGTGATTAGTAAGTGGGAACGAGGCGAATCTGTTCCGGATGTCTATGCGTTAGAACGAATCGCAGCTTTTTATAAAATCACAATAGATGAACTTGTCAATGGGACAGATACTCCACAAGTTTTGGTGAAACCGTATCAGATTTTCTTTGAACAAATAAAGAAACCTTCATTACTTATGAAACTATCAATTTTGATTCCGCTTGTGCTGGTTATTATTACTGCGACGATTGATATTGTATGGACGATTGCAGCACTCATGGTATTTTTCATTTATGTGATTATTTGGGGGATTGCTATTGCTCAAAGTGAATGGATTTGTCGCCACAACAACCATGAGTTTCGAGTTGTAACCACAGGATGGTCATGTTCACTATATTTAGACAATCAGTTAGTCGACAAACAATCTTCTTTGATATCCAACTTTCTTCTCTCGGTTCGGATGAAAGAAGATACCTTAAAACTACGAGTGACTCAAATCGCCATTGAAATCTCAGTTTTCGGATTAATAGAATAGAAAAAAGGTAGATGCAGTTCATACGCTCTACCTTTTCTTTTATGATATGGATTCATCTTCTGGTTCAAACCGAAACACAATCGCCTGATAAGTCACTCTGTATTGAGGTTTGACTGTACCATCGCGGATAACAGTCTCTTCTCCATTACTGATGGATAGTTTTAAATTTGCAAGGGGATATTTCCCCTCAGTTATGGTTTCTTTTGTGAAATGATAATCTACCAGTAAGGTCCCGTTTTCTTCTTGTATGATTACATCATCCTTCGAGATGGTTAGACTACCTAGTTGAATACTTTCAAACTGATAGTATTTTCCGGGAACAATCACGAATCGAATGATAATATCTGTTTGGGTAGGTATGGATACACAAAAGTAGTAATTCGCTGGTTTTGGCGAATTTAAGGGGGTGGTATCTTGAGACATTTGAATCAAATAGTATTCCTCATCTGGGATGCATAACTCATTTTCATACATGGAGTGTGGAAGTTCTATTTCATTCTCATCAAAGAATAAAAGGCTTTGTAGTTTACCGACATTAGCTCCCGGATTGACGTAGCACGCTTGTAATGAGCCGACCAAGAAGAGAAGTAAAAATAGTAGTAGTTTTTGTTTCATATGTCCTCCTAATAGATAAACGGCATGAGGATTAGTCCAACGATTAGACTGAATCCATTGGCAACAGCTGAAATCATAAATGCCTTTTTCCAACTGCGCAAGAACAAGTAATACATAATGCATTCAATCATGATTACTATGATTTCTAGAATCAATAAAGCGGGGGTATAAAGTTGATTGGGAATACGGTCTAGCAACAAATTCATTGCCGGATTGGAGATTATATTTATCGCAAAAACAAGCAAAAGAAACGTGTTTGGTTGTTTCAATAGCAATAAAACAATCAAAATTTCACAAATGAGGGTAAGAAGAAGTGCAGTGATTAAATCTGGAATCATTGATTAACAAACCCTATCGTTTACGGATAGATTTAGTATAAAGCAGGATCAATAAAAAAACAAGGTGAAATCAATCAATGAAACTTCTTTCCCCATTCCCGAGAATCAATTATTCGAGAATGTGATATAATAAGCGCGATGATTTGGACTTGGAGATTCCTATGAAAAAACAACTATTGCTTTTATTTGTGATTTACCTTATTTTTATTGCACTTGGCTTACCGGATGCTTTATTAGGCTCCGCTTGGAACCTTGTCCGGGAAGATTTAAGTACCTCTCTTTCTACCCTTGGATTGATGACGATTGCGGTTTATTCCATGTCGGTTTTCGCAACCTTTAACGCACCTCGAATCATGCGATTCATGGAAACGAAATATATCACTTTAATTAGTGTGATGTTCACCGGGTTGGCTCTGATTGCGATTAGTCAAGTCACCTCTTTTTATCAAATGTTATTCTTTGCGATTCCGTTAGGGTTAGGTGCAGGAGCGATTGACGTTTCTTTGAATCACTATTTAGCCGCAAATTATCAAGCCAAACATATGAATTATCTCCACTCCTTTTATGGCATTGGTGTTACAGTTGGGCCAACAATTATGGCCGCCACCTTACAAGGCAACTCATGGAGAAATGGATACATTATCGTAGGTTGTTTGTTACTGACGATTGCACTGATTGCTTTTATTAGTCGTCCCCTATGGAAAAAAGAGCACAAAGAAGAACGGAATACTGTACATGCGCATGTTACATTAAAAGAGATTCTCTCCACAAAAGGGGCGATCCTTAGTATTTTGATTTTTCTCCTTTATGTTCATATAGAATCCTTAGGAGGAGTATGGATTGCTAGTTATTTCTATATTGAAAAAGAGATTACCTACGCTACTGCAGCCCTTTTCACGACAACATATTACGGGGCTTTAACGATTGGTAGGTTATTAAGTGGGGTATTATCTCAAAAAATGACTTCCCAGTGGTTGGTACGAATTGGCCAAATCCTCATTGTAACTGCTGGGATTTTGATGTTTATCCCTCACCAATTACTTTGGTTATCGTTTGTGAGTGTCTTTCTGTTTGGGTTTGGGTCAGCTCCTATCTATCCCAACATGATGTTTCTGAATAGTGTCTACTTTGATCGCCAAAAACTAAGTAAAATCATCAGTTTGCAAATGGCATTAGGTTATATGGGTTTTGGAGTGTTAACCCCCTTAGCCGGTTTATTCTTTGATCGTGTGAGTATTGCGTTCTATCCCGTGTTTATTACCCTCATGGGTTCGATTTTGTTCCTCATCACCTTTGTCTTTTTAAAACAAAAACCACTGAAAAACACGAGCGCATAAGCTCGTGTTTTTTTGAATTCTCAGGACTTGACAAACCCGATAGATGTTGTATAATATTGTTAGCACTCAATATAGAAGAGTGCCAGATATCATAATCAAAGGAGTGAGAATATGTTAAAACCATTACATGACAACGTTGTTCTCAAAAAAGAGAAAGCGGAAAAGAAAACAGCAAGTGGAATTATTCTTTCTGGCGATGCGAAGGAACAACCCCAATTTGCGACAATTGTTGCTATAGGCGAAGGTGCGCTAGTCGATGGCAAACGGGTTCCCTTAAGTGTCAAAATCGGCGACAAGGTCGTCTATAAAAAGTATTCCGCAACCGAATTAAAAATCGAGGAAGAAGAATACCTGGTAATTGCGGAAAAAGACATACTAGCTATTGTAGAGTAGGAGGAATGGATCATGGCAAAAGATATTCGTTTTTCTCAAGATGCAAGACAATCGATGTTAAAAGGTGTTGATATTTTATCTAACGCTGTAAAAGTTACCCTCGGCCCAAAAGGACGGAATGTTGTTTTAGATAAAGGGTATGGATCCCCATTAATCACGAATGATGGCGTCTCTATCGCAAAGGAAATCGAACTAAAAGATCCCTTTGAAAATATGGGAGCGAAACTCGTTTATGAAGCAGCGAATAAAACCAATGATGTCGCTGGGGATGGAACGACAACTGCAACGGTACTAACTCAATCGATGATCCACAAAGGAATTCAAGCGATTGATCGTGGAGCGAACCCCGTACTCATGAAAGAAGGAATCGACTTAGCCGCTCAAGAAGTCTCGAAACGGCTTTTAGAAAAATCTCATAAAATCCAATCCACTCAAGATATCGCAGCGGTCGCCACGGTTTCTTCAGGGTCTCCAGAAATTGGCAAAATTATCGCTGATGCAATGGCAAAAGTTGGCGAAAATGGGGTCATCAATGTGGATGAATCCAAAGGATTTGACACCACATTAGAAGTCGTAGAAGGCTTGCAATACGATAAAGGATACATATCTCCTTATATGGTTTCTGATCGTGAAAAGATGGAAATTGTCTTAGAAAATGCTTATGTTTTAGTCACCGATCAAAAGATTTCTACCATTAAAGATATTCTTCCTTTGTTAGAGCAAATCGTGCAAATGTCGAAACCTTTATTGATTATCGCCGACGATATTGAAAACGAAGTATTAAGCACATTGATTGTTAATAAACTCAGAGGAACCTTTAATGTTGTTGGCACGAAAGCGCCTGGATTTGGCGATAATCAAAAAGAAATGCTCAACGATATTGCAATCCTTACAGGAGCGACTTATATCGCCAAAGACCTCAATATGGAGATAAAAGACGCAAACGTTGAATTCTTAGGGGTCGTCAAGAAAGCCGTTATCACCAAGGACTCTACTACCCTAATTGATGGCAATGGTAACAAAGAAGTCATGACTCAACGAATCGCTGAAATTCGTTCCCAAGTTGAAAAAGCAACATCTGAATACGATAAGAAGCGCTTGAATGAACGCTTAGGGAAATTAACCAACGGAGTAGCAATCTTAAAAGTCGGTGCCGTAACAGAAACTGAACTCAAAGATAAGAAATTAAAAATCGAAGATGCGTTAAACGCCACCAAAGCTGCGATTGCGGAAGGCATTGTTTTAGGGGGAGGAGCGACGCTCGTTGAAATTTATAATGAAGTAAAAACAGCGTTAAAATCGGATGTCATCGATGTTCAAAAAGGAATCAATGTGGTCGTAGAATCGTTAACGACTCCCCTTTATCAAATTGCCGAAAATGCTGGATTTGACCCCATTGAAATCGTTGAAAAGCAAAAACACGCGAAGAAGAATATTGGCTTCAACGCCAAAGCTGGGAAGTGGGTCAATATGTTTGATGAAGGGATTGTCGACCCCACGAAAGTCACTCGGAGCGCGATTTTAAATGCCGCTTCCATCTCAGCGATGTTCTTAACAACTGAAGTCGGTGTTGCGAATATCAAAGAAGAAAAGGCCGCTCCTGCTGTACCAGATATGTATTAATTCGATAAAATCAAAGAAGAAGTTCGAACATCAATATGCTCGGACTTCTTCTTTCTTCAATTGATTATGTTATAATCAAGTTGACTTCACGTGTTGTTTTGAATTTATAAGCAAAAAGAAAGCATATGATTTGCTTCAAAAAGCAACCCCATCTATAATGTAAACACGAAAGAGAGGTCTTAATATGAAACGTTTTATTATTGCTCTATTTGCTCTATTTGCTGTTTTCGTCATCTCTGCTTGTGGCAGAAATGAAGAAGTTCTCCGCGTGGGAATGGATTTGAGATATCCCCCTTTTGAAACCATTGATGAAGATGGCAACCCAGAAGGAATTTCTGTTGATGTTGCCAATGCACTTGGAGAATATTTAGGCAAGAAAGTCGAAATCGTCAACACCGATTTTGCAGGATTAATCCCTTCGCTAAACTCTGGTGAAATTGATATCATTATCGCTTCGATGAGCATCACTGACCAACGTAAGCAAAGTGTTGATTTCACAGAACCCTATTTTTACTTTAAGATTATTACGTTAGTGAACCAAACCTTCGCAACCACGAATGGACTCACAGAAGATTCCACAGTAGAAGAACTTTTAGCGATTGAAGGCACAAGATATACGGGAATCGCAGCTCAAGTTTCCTCTTCTATCCCAACTTCATATGGAAAAACAGTACTAGAAGCGACAACCCTAAGTACCGCCATTACCTCCGTCGCTCAAGGGACAGCGGATGTATTATTGATGAGCGCGAATCCCGTCGTTGATGGATACAAAGCCAACATGACCACAACCATGGTAATGTGGGATCCCTTTGTCTCGAGCCCGATTGGGATGGCTGTAGCGAAAGGCAACACAGAGTTACTCGAAGCCGCGAACCGCTTCATTGAGACATTCAACGATGACGGGGGTCTTTATGAAGTCTTGAGTCAAAAATGGGATGCGATTTTACTAGAGCGTCTCGGTCGATTTGGATTATCCTTCTATATCAATGAATAAGCTTGTTGCTTACGTTCTTGCATTCCTTACCGTCATCGCCTTTATTGTCTTTATTGTTTTACGTCAAAGTGGTTCCTTTAATTTACTAGCATACGCCGAATATGAATCCTTAATTCTCACTGGGCTCTTAAATACCATCCTCGTATCGATGGGAGCCCTTTTTGGCAGTCTTGTTTTAGGCTTCATTTTTTACTTATTTTCTATCTCTAAAGTGAAATATTTAAATGCAATGACAGACGTTATTCGCGAAATCATCTATGGGACACCTTTATTAGTGCTTGTCGTCATTACGGCTTTTGTGATTGGACCTGCATTTGGGACTTATCAAAGAAACGCTTTAGGAATTGGAGCTTTAATTATTTATATGACCCCCTATATGATGAATGTCTATCAATCTGCTTTTTCGAGCATTTCCCAAGAACAATATATGGCGATGGATTTGTTTGGATTTACCCCATCTCAGCGATATCGTTATATTATTATTCCTCAGGTTGTGAGAATCCTTATGCCACCGATGATGAATAACTTCTCGATGATTATTAAAGGCAGCGCATTATTAAACGTCTTGATGTTTGAAGAACTATATTATGCAATTTTTATCGCTCAGTCGAGAACCTTTGCTTTTGTGGAGGGCTATCTCATTTTATGGATTCTTTATTTAGTGATTACGATTCCCTTGAGCCAATTAGCAAAATGGGTTGAACGGAAGTGGTCATTATGAAAATCAATATCCAAAACTTAACGCATAATTATGATGTCGATGTATTAAAAAGTCTTAATTTACAAATCGAAGGCCATCGCTCGATCGCAATTATCGGGGTATCGGGATCTGGGAAATCGACGTTAATCCGATTGATGAGTGGGTTAGAGAAACCCACGATGGGGCAAATATTCATGAATGATATGGATGTGTTAGATCCTAGTTATAAAAAACACATTGGTTTTGTGTTTCAAAACCATAATTTGTTTCCCCACCTAACCTTATTACAAAATATTACGTTAGTGTTAGAAAAAACCCGACAAGTTCCGAAAGAAGAAGCTCATGAAACGGCTATGAAGTATTTAACTTTATTACATTTAGAAGACCAAACCTATAAACTTCCGAAGAATGTATCAGGCGGCCAAGCACAACGGGCTTCGATTGCAAGAGCGTTATCGGTAAACCCCGATATTATCTTTCTCGATGAACCTACTTCTGCGCTAGATCCGATTTTAACGTATGAAGTGCTAACGGCAGTTCGAGAGTTGAAATGTTTAGGAAAAGACTTTGTATTTGTGACGCATGAAATGAGTTTTGTTCGCGACTTCGCCGATTATGTCATATTCATGGATCGTGGCGAGATTGTTGAACAAGGAGAGCCTTCGATTTTAGATGCCCCCCAAACCAAAGCGATGCAAGACTATATGAAAAAGGTGAGATAATGAGCGAGCGAATTGAAAAAGCACTCCTTGCGAATGCGAGTTGTTTAGGATTTCATTGGATTTATAACCGGGAGTTTTTAGCAGAGTATGGGGAAACACATACCATGCTGATGCAAAAACAAGATGCTTTGATCTATGAACAAGCAAAACCATCGTACTATGCGTATCCTGAAAAAGAAGTTGGCACCTTATCGGTTCAAGGAGAAATCTTAAAATGGTTGTTTGAAGCCTGGAAACGAAACCCAAATTTCAATCAAAACGATTATCAAGGTTTGCTCTATGAAGCGTTTCGTCCGGGGGGCCATTATCAAGGATATGTGGAAACATATGCCAAACGAATGGTTTATGAGCAAATCGCTCTGGACCTCCGAATACCCTTACCAGAAAAAGTTCGTCAAGATGACCATCTTGTTGGATTTCTTCCCTACCTCGCGGCGAAGGAATTGGGCCATTCGAATCAAGAAGCTTTTGAGTTAGCACGGTTGTTTACGAACAAAGAGGAGTATCCGATTTGGTATTCATTCTTTGATTCATTCCTACCATGCCATAATCAATGGGAACGGATTCAAGCGGTGAAACGATCCATCCCTAACTTACCCAGTCATTTACAAACCCCGATTCGGTTAGCGCTTGAGTTAGAGGATACGAATGTATTTATTAAGCAAGCCGCTGGTGTTGCTTGTGCAATCCACCAATCGATTCCATTAATCATTCATCTACTCGTGAAACAGGATTCGCTATTAGAAGCATTAGAAGCCAATGTTCGGATTGGCGGAGCGAGTGCAGAACGCGCGACGCTGCTTGGCTTCTTCATGGCAAGTAATCCTTTACCCAAAGAATGGATTCATCTTTAATTGAAAAGTCTTCCCTGTAAAATGGGGAAGACTTTTGTTTTAGCGTTGATAGTTGGGGGCACTTGCGGTTAATTCGACATCATGGGGATGATTTTCAATTAATCCGGCATTGGTAATCTTTACGAATGTTGCTTGGGTTTGTAATGCGGCAATCGTCTTCGCACCACAATAACCCATTCCTGCTTTAAGGCCTCCTAATAATTGGAAAACAACATCCTCTAGTTTTCCTTTGAAGGGAACACGAGCTTCGATTCCTTCAGGGACGAGTTTCTTACTTTCTTGATTGGAATCTTGGAAATAACGATCCCCAGATCCACGTTTCATCGCAGCTAAGGAGCCCATACCTTGATAACTCTTATAGCGTCTGCCATTATAGATGATTTCATCTCCAGGAGCTTCTTCTGTACCTGCGAAAAGACTGCCTAACATCACGGTATCAGCCCCGCTCGCAATGGCTTTGGCGATATCACCAGAGTATTTAATTCCGCCATCGGCGATGAGGGTTACTTCAGTATCTTTGGTCGCTTCATAAACTGCTTGAATCGCGCTGATTTGAGGAACGCCAACCCCGGCAACGACACGAGTTGTACAAATTGAACCAGGACCGATACCTACTTTCACTCCATCGACGCCAGCTTCAATGAGAGCTTTTGCGGCTTCGGTAGTTACAATGTTCCCTGCAATCAGAGGGAGGGTTGGATACTTTGCTTTGATTTGTTTTACCGCTTGGATGACGTTTTCTGAGTGGCCATGAGCAGAGTCTAAGACCACGACATCGACACTAGCGGATACTAACTGTTCTAAACGATTCATCATGTGGGAATCAAGGCCAATCGCAGCCCCGACTTGAAGTCGACCTTTCGAGTCTTTACTACTGAAAGGGTAGTCTTTGGCTTTATCGATGTCTTTGACAGTGATTAATCCGCAAAGCCGATACTGATCATCGACAATCGGTAGTTTTTCAATCCGATGTTCAAAAAGAATCGCTTTCGCTGTTTCTAGTGAAGTACCAACGGAAGCCACGACAAGAGGGGCTTTTGTCATTGCGTGTTCCACGGAGATGGCATAATCACTGCGATATTTTAAATCGCGATTGGTTAAGATTCCAATTAAGGTGCGATCTTCTTCAATGACTGGAAGCCCTGAGATGCGATAGTGACGCATGAGGTCTAAGGCATCAAGTAATGTTTGGTCTTTTTTTAAAGTAATCGGATCGGTAATCATCCCGTTTTCACTTAATTTGACGGTTCGGACTTGTTTTGCTTGGGCTTCAATGGACATATTTTTATGAATGATGCCAATTCCACCTTGCCTTGCTAAAGCAATCGCGAGGTTAGCTTCGGTCACCGTATCCATCGCCGCTGAAACAAAGGGAATCTTAAGTTTAATCTGTTTGGTTAAATACGTTTCTGTATCGGTTTGGCTAGGTAAAACATTCGAGTATGCCGGAACCAATAATACATCGTCAAAGGTATATGCTTCTTGGATTACTTTCATGCTTATCCTCCTATTCCCACTCAATGGTGGCGGGGGGTTTGGATGTGATATCGTAGACCACCCGGTTGATGCCTTGGATTTCGTTAATGATACGTTTAGAAATGATTTCTAGCACTTCATAGGGGATTTTTGCGACTTGCGCTGTCATCCCATCGATGGATGTTACGGCACGAATCGCAACGGTTTCGTGATAGGTGCGTTGATCTCCCATCACGCCTACCGATTTGATACCGGTTAACACGGTAAAGTATTGCCAGACGGTTTCGTTCAAGCGAGCTTTTTGAAACTCTTCTCGTAAAATCTGATCACTTTTTCGTAAGCACGCGAGTCGTTCTTTGGTAATGGGTCCAATGAGTCGAATCGCGAGACCGGGGCCTGGAAAAGGTTGACGCCAGACTAGTTTTGGTTCGAGTCCTAAGGAAATTCCTAATGCCCGAACTTCGTCTTTAAATAGTTGATTTAAAGGCTCAATGAGTTGGAACTTCATGTCTTTGGGGAGACCTCCGACATTATGATGGCTTTTGATTGTCTGAGCACTATGGGTTCCCGATTCAATGATATCAGTATAAAGGGTACCTTGAGCGAGAAAATCAAAGTGACCTAATTTGGCTGACTCTCGTTGAAAGACCTCAATAAACTGTTTCCCAATGATTTTGCGTTTCTGTTCCGGGTCGGTGATGCTATGTAATGCGATGAGGAATTCTTCTTGAGCAGAAATGGTGTGGATGGATAGGTTTAAATCTTTTAAACTTGTTAGGACATCAAACACTTCATCTTCTCGTAAGAACCCATGATCGACAAACATACAAACGAGTTGATTTCCAATGGCTCGATGTAGTAAAACTGCCGCTACAGTGGAATCAACGCCACCACTTAACCCAAGCAAAACCGACTTGTTACCAACTTTTGTTTGGATTTGCTGGATTTCGGTTTCGATGATATTAGCCATTGTCCAGGTCGGGTTCACCTGACAAACTCGTTTTGCGAAGACTGAAAGCAAGGTGTTACCCAACACGGTTTCAGTGACTTCCGGGTGAAATTGAAATCCAAACCACGGCTTTGTAAGGTGGTGGATGGATGCGATTATTTGATCCTTCGATAGGGCATCAACGACCCAATCCTGCGAAACAGATTTCACATGGTCACCATGGGACATTAATACTTGAGTGGCAGAAGCTTGGTTTTGCCAAAGGAACGAATCGTGATTCATGATATGGATTTCACTGACACCATACTCTTTTTTAAGCCCTGGTTCCACAATGCAATCCGTCATGTTCGCTAGTAGTTGCATCCCATAACAAATCCCCAAAATCGGGATGGAAAGTTGTAAAATACGCGGATCTAACGTGGGACTATTCAGTTCATAAACACTGCTTGGACCCCCACTGAGAATGATTCCATGGACGCTGGGTGTTTTCATCAATCGTTCATAGACTTGATGATTGGCCCATAATTCACTATACACCCCTAAATCACGAAGTCTTCTCGTGATGAGGTGATTGTATTGACTACCAAAATCAATAACGACAATCAAATTGTGTGTCAAATAAATCCCTCCTAAAAAATAAAAAAAGCGAGTTTCTGACGAAATCGCTTTACACGTAAAAAAACGACTTCGTAGTCCCAAAATATCGGCTTTGGGGTAGAGACGTTTGGACCAAATAACCAAACTATACGAATATTTATTACATTCTACATAAGAATGGAGAGATTTGCAAGAGTTATTTCTCTGTAAGAAGGTAAAATATGGCATCTTACTTATATTAATAAACAATCTGTTGTAAAATAGAAGTTACCACCATTGAAGGAGTCCTTATGCCACTTATTAAGAACGAAATCCCAATTTTAGAATTTGATTCAGAAGCGATTGCGATGATTCATCCTGCTCATCATTTAGAGAAAATCGCTCCGAGTCCTTATTGTGTGATGACTTTTTTCCAAGGAGTCATTGAAGAACTAAAACAATCCCATCAGTTGCGCCTGTTAACAGAGCTTCGTAGCGAAGCAGGAAAACATCCCATCTATTTATACAACCTCAATGGAATTGAAGTAGGGATTGTTCATCCCATGATTGGGGGACCTTTTGCGGCTGGGATTATGGAAGAATGTATTGCCCTTGGATTTACCAAGTTTATTGCTTGTGGGGGTTGCGGGGTCTTACGAAAAGACTTGACTGTCGGGCATCTAATTATTCCAACAGAAGCGCTTCGTCAAGAGGGGACGAGTTATCAATACTTACCACCGAGTCGGACCGTTTCGTTAGCGCAAGACGTCATTCATGTTATCGAAGAAGTCTTGCGAGTCGAAGGAATCCCCTACGTCAAAGGTATGACATGGACGACAGATGCGATTTATCGCGAAACCAAAGAACTCGTAGGGCACCGCAAACAAGAAGGGTGTCTTTGCGTAGAAATGGAATGTGCTTCTTTTGCGGCTGTCGCGGCTTTCCGTCATGTTCGATTTGGTCAAATTCTATATGGTGGTGACGATTTATCCAGTGAGGAATGGAGTTCCAGAAACTGGGTGAGTCGTCATGACATCCGGTCAGGATTAGTTCAATTAGCTATGAAGGCAGTAGTATTATTATAAGAATTTTTACCGCAAGTGAGGTGAGACAATGAATCACGATCCATTCAATCCATCGCACCAACCGAATCCGATGAAAGATACCTTAATCATCATTGGCATTTATGCCCTTTTTGGGGTGTTATGGATTTTACTATCGGATACCATTGTCGATCTTTTGTTTGAGGACATGGAAACGATTCGCACAGTTCAACTTCTGAAGGGCTGGTTTTATGTCATTTTAACGGCTGGCGTTTTCTTTGTGATTATTTACAAGCGAATTACCTTATATAAGCAATCCGCCGATATTGCCTTGAAGTTCAATGAAGAACTACAAACATCCTATAACCAACTCCAAGTACTAGAGTCCAATCTTCATCAGTTAGCATATTATGACTTATTAACGAAACTACCCAACCGACTGATGATGGAAGAAGAAATCAAAAACCGGATCAATCAGTATCCTAATGGAAGTTTTGCGTTTATCTATTTTGATTTGGATAATTTTAAACATATCAATGAGTCGTTAGGACATCAAGTGGGGGATATCTTCTTACAAGATATGGCTAATGAACTAACAAAGATTATTAAAAAGCCTGATTTCGTCTGTCGTATCGGGGGCGATGAATTTGTGATTGTGCATTTCGATTCTCCCATCGAACAAGCCAAAAAAGATGTGGAAGATCTTCTGAAAGTCATCCCGAAGAAGTGGTTGATTCAAAATCAAGAGTTCTATGTCTCGATTAGTGCCGGACTAGCGGTTTATCCCGAACACGGACAAACAGTATCCGAACTTTTCCAAGCGGCAGATACCGCGATGTATGAATCGAAACGCAAAGGAAAAGATTGTTATACGGTGTTTGAGCAACACATGAAAGTAAAAACAGAGGATTATATTGAGTTGAATAAGTTATTAAGACAAGCTATAACCCGTAATGAGTTTACCTTAGCGTATCAACCGCAATATGATTTGAAAACACGGAAAATCAAAGGGTATGAAGCGCTCATTCGCTGGAATCAGCCGCAAAAAGGATGGATTGCGCCAAACCAGTTTATTGGCTTTGCGGAACAAATCGGACTGATTCTACCCATTGAAGAATGGGTGTTCCAGGATGCTTTTAAACAAGCAAAACAATGGAATGTATCGCGTTATGGTCGCCGCATTTCGATTAATTTATCCGCAATTAGCCTATTATCGCCGACGTTTTTACCGTTTATTAAGAAATTGCTAGACCAATGCCAAATAAATCCAGAATCCTTCATCATTGAAGTGACGGAATCAGCGATTATTGATAATTTAGATTATGCGATTGAAACCTTTCAAACATTAAAAGACATGGGCTTTCAAATTGCTTTAGATGATTTCGGAACGGGATATTCTTCTCTAACCTATTTACAACGATTGCCGATTGATATTTTAAAAATTGATCGATCGTTTTTGCCTTTAA
>CAZABW010000025.1:0-3943 GCA_964483655.1 uncultured Candidatus Izemoplasmatales bacterium | reverse complement strand
TTACAACGATTGCCGATTGATATTTTAAAAATTGATCGATCGTTTTTGCCTTTAAATCCTCATGAGATTGAAAAGGTTGAGATCTTCTCGACGATTATCCAGTTGGCTCATTCCTTGAAGCTACGCGTCGTAGCGGAAGGAATTGAAGATATAGCACAATTGCAAATGGTTGAATCATTTGCTTGTGATGAAGCACAGGGGTATTATTTTGCCAAACCATTAACACCCAAAGAAATTGAGAAGGACTATATTTTATGAAGATACTTGGAAAAATCATGCGTTGGATTTTGTTTTCGATTCTGTTTTTACTTATTCTAGTCAGCGTTATTTTTTATACTCCAGATTTATCAGTGGAACGTTTAAAAGAAACCTATGAGACAGAATACTCACACTATCTCGATGTGCAGTTGGATACGCTCGTCTCTTTAACGATTCATTATGAGATAGCAGGTGTTGAAACCGACCCTGTTATTGTTTTATTACATGGATTGTTTTCTTCTACACAAACCTTCTATCATTGGCGAGAGCAATTGGTAGAACAAGGTTACCGAGTCGTGTTGATTGACTTACCAGGCCATGGGTTATCACAGGGCTATCCTGATGGGGTCGTCAGTCAATCAAGACAAGCGAAGGCTGTGTTTGATGTTTTAGAAGAATTGGCGATTACTGAATTGTTTATTGGTGGAAACTCCATGGGTGGTGGCGTCTCGTGGTTTTTTGCGAGTGAATACCTTGATTTGTTTACAATCAAAGGGATTGTCTTGATTGATGCGGTATACCCGATGGCGTTTGAAAATGAAGGGTCATCCCTACAAGGCTTTTTCCAATCAAGACTGGGTCAAACCCTAGCGAAATTTACTCCCCGGTTTTTGTTTAAGCAAGTCTTAAGTGGGGTCTATGGTTCCGCTTCACAGTTAGAAGAAGATACCTTAACACGTTATTTTGAATTATTACGATATCCCAACCGACGATCATCCTTCCTCGCATTAGACCGCTTTGAAGAAACGACTAGTGAAGGGATTGCAAGATTAACCAAGCTGAAAGACGCAAATATTCCCGTTCTAGTGATTTGGGGCGAAGAAGATAGTTGGATTTCCCAAGATGTCGCCTTGTTATTTCAAGATACCCTTGAGTTAAGCAACGAACAGGTGATTATTTATCCTGGCTTAGGCCATGTACCGATGGAAGAAGACCCCGAAACCACACTGACGGATGTTCTGGTCTTTTTCGAAAATCATCGCTAGCAGGAGGAAAAGATGAAGATTATTAGTTGGAATGTGAATGGCCTCCGGGCTTGTTTAACCAAAGGGTTTTCGGATTATTTTGCGAACATGGATGCGGATGCATTTGGAATTCAAGAAACCAAGATGCAAGAACATCAAAAAAATCATCATTTTGAAGGTTATTATGAGTATTGGAATAGTGCCGATAAACCTGGATATTCTGGAACCCTCCTTTATACCAAGAAAGAACCGCGAATGATTCGCTTGGGATTAGAAGATGGTAAATACAATGATGAAGGGCGAATCATTACCGCAGAATATGATGCCTTCTATTTGGTTACTGTCTATGTACCAAATAGCCAAGAAAAGCTAGCGAGATTGGATTATCGGATGCAATTCGAACAAGACTTTCGTGCGTATTTAAAACGACTAGATGCCATCAAGCCCGTGGTTTTATGCGGCGATTTAAACGTTGCTCATCAACCAATCGACTTAAAAAATCCCAAAGCAAATGAACAAAATGCGGGCTATTCCATCGAAGAACGAACTGCCTTTCAAGCCCTTCTCGATGAAGGGTTTGTGGATGTGTTCCGACATCAATATCCCGATAAGATTCAATATACGTGGTGGTCTTATATGTTTCAAGCTCGGAAAAACAATGCCGGATGGAGAATCGACTACTTTGTGGTATCGAAACGATTAGTAGAACGGGTGAAACAAATCGAAATCCATGATCAAATACAAGGAAGCGATCATTGTCCCGTGATGATCGAGTTGGATCTTTAAACGATGTCACAATTTTCGGACCAACTACTCGCTTGGTATGATGCTAACAAACGGGATTTACCCTGGCGAAAGACGAAGGATCCTTATGCGATATGGATATCGGAAATCATGTTACAACAAACGAGAGTGGAAACGGTTATTCCCTATTTTGAGCGATTTCTGAAGCGTCTTCCAATGATTGAATCACTAGCTGACGTGGAAGAAAATGAGTTGCTGAAGCTATGGGAAGGGCTGGGGTATTATTCACGGGCCTTGAATCTAAAAAAAGCCGCTATCAAAATTATCAATGATTTTAGTGGGGAGTTTCCAAGTCAATTGGAATCGATTCAGTCCTTGCCAGGAATTGGCCCGTACACCGCAAGTGCCATTGCTTCGATAGCATTTGACCAAAGAGTCATTGCCATTGACGGCAATGTCATTCGGGTGTTTTCAAGATATTTTACCATTCCTTTGGACCCCACGAAAAATTCAACCAAAAAAGTGGTAGAAACAAAGACAGCTTCCCTGATTCCAAGTAAACGCAATGGCGACTTTACGGAGAGTTTGATGGAACTTGGGGCGACGATTTGTCTTCCTAATGGAAAACCTAAATGTGAAAGTTGTCCGCTTGCCCATTCATGCCAAGCGTACCTAACGAATACCATCGAACTTTATCCATTGAAAGCTAAGAATAGTATTCGTAAGGTCGAAAATTGGACCGTGATTCTTTTGGTAAATGAACAAGGTCAAGTATGGATTCGCAAACGCCCAAACCAGGGGTTGTTAAAGGGATTATGGGAGTTTATGATGGTAGAAAGCCATCTAAATGATGAAGAAATCTGGTCTTATATGACGCAAAATAATATTCCAGTTGCGACCATTCAATCGCTTTCTAAAGCGAAACATATCTTTTCGCATATTGAATGGGACATGAAGGGGTATCTGATTGGTATTCAACACGACATCATTCCCTTTGAAGGAGAATTTGTCGATCCGGCTCAACTATTCAACCACTATGCTATTCCAACAGCATTCCAAGCATTTAAAGATTTCATAAAGCCCAATCGGTTGTAAAACAACCTAGTAGTTGATATAATGATACTCAATCAAATAGAGGAGAATAGACTATGGCTGTCGATAATATTTTATTAGAATTTAACCCCACCTTTCAAGGAACATTAACCTCCCCAAGCGGTTCCATCGCTTTAGGCGATCGTGAGAATGGACTTCAACCCTATCATTTACTCTTTGGGGCGTTAGGATCTTGTTTCTACGCGACATTTTTGTCGATTGCAATAAAGAAAAAACTGACGTTTTCTCGGGCTACTTTAGTGGTGAGTGGAAACAAACGCACAGAGATTCCGACCACATTAGAAAACACCAAAATTGAGTTGGTTGTCTATAATCCAAGCGATGAAGCACAACTAATCAAATCCGCTGAACTCGGCGCTAAATACTGCTCAATTCATGAGACGATTTCCAAAGTTTCGAAGATGGATCTAGTCGTTGAGTTTCGCACAGAATAATCGTCTAAACCTATAAAAACAAAGAAGAGCGCGGCTCTTCTTTTTTGGTAGGATTTCTCGCCAATCTCGAATCGATTCGGATGAATTTTTTCTGCTTGACATTCTGCACACTCTTTAGTAAAATTGGTATGCGGCATTAAAGATAGTATGGAGGTTTAGCTCAGCTGGGAGAGCATCTGCCTTACAAGCAGAGGGTCGGCGGTTCGATCCCGTCAACCTCCACCATGCCGAAGTAGCTCAATTGGTAGAGCAACTGACTTGTAATCAGTAGGTTGCGGGTTCGATTCCTGTCTTCGGCACCAGTTTTAAATTTATGTTTTGCCATATAAATGGCTTAACTGAGCCAAAAAGTCGATTGAAAATCATCGACTTTTTTATTTATAAAATAATAATATTTAACTAAAAAAATCGTTTTGACCATTTTGTCCC
>CAZABW010000024.1:14437-24993 GCA_964483655.1 uncultured Candidatus Izemoplasmatales bacterium | reverse complement strand
GATAACGGTTTAAACGCTTGTGAAATGACATAAATGACCGGCAGAATCATAAATGTTGATAGTGGCACAAGCAATAAATAGAACTTAATATGGGATTTATGGAAGAATTTGGGATTGATTTGAGTCCCTAAAAAGCTAGCCATGGTTTAGTCCCTTTCCCCAAAGAGTCGATAAGCGACTTTTGAGAATAATAGAATAATTAAGAGTAAAATCACGGATAACGCTGCCGCGTATCCCATTTCATATCGAATGAACCCATAATCATCGATATGATTGACGATTAATTGTCCGGCATATTGTGGTGTTGGATTCGATCCCGCTAACGCAACCCCGATGCCTCCAGCGTTAAATGCTCCAACGATCGCCATCACAGCACCGAATAGCATTTGCGGTTTCATCGAGGGAATCGTAATATAGAAGATCTCTTGAAGACGATTTTTTATCCCATCAATATAAGCTGCTTCATACATTTCGCGGTTGATATTAAGAATCCCTGCTAACATCGATAAGAATCCAATCCCCATCGAAGACCAAAGTGTTACAAAGATCATGATGGTCATCAAATAATTCCCAGACTGTAAAAAGTCCAAGGGAGTATTCACTAACCCTAAATTCAAGAGAATCGAGTTAATATACCCAGATTTATCCCCGGAAAATAATGTCCGCCAAATAACTCCAATAAAGACTCCTCCCAGCATCGAAGGCGTATACATCGCCAAGGCAATGTATTTCCGTGGTCCTGCTTGGATTTGACTTAACATCCAGGCCATTAAGAAACTGAGCGCATATCCTCCAGGTCCGGTGATTAACGCATATTGTAGTGTGTTGGGAAGAACATATCGTAAGAAGACTTCATCTTGCGTCAAAATCATAACGTAATTGTAAAGCCCGTATAAATCACTGATTCGTGGCGTCTCAATCACGTTAAAATACGTGAAAGATAACAACATTGCGACGACAACGGGAATGACGATAAATGCTGTGAAAAGTAAGATATAGGGGGTCAATAACGACCACGTCGATAACTTTTCTTTATCGACTTTTTCCCAAAGCGGAGCCACTCGTTGTTGAAGGGATTTTGGTAATTGCATTAGTTTTTGTTTTAATGCCATGACTACATCCCTCCATTTCGATCTTTAGCGGCTTGAATTTGTTCATTCACCCACACCGTATCACGAACAGTGTAGGGTTTTAAGACATTTCCATCCGCATCCAAATAGCCAAACTCGACCATTTTCTTCGTAATCTCGCGGTTGATTCGTAACACTTGATTATCAATTGCAACGCGGATTGGTGTTCCATCAAAGGTGACTCGATTCCAAATATCGGATAGACCCCGTTCTAACATATATTGTCCCGGCGTTCTGGGAACATCGACTAACCATTTGACTTGTTCGAGAATCACTGCTAAATCTTTGGAATCGATGGGGGAATTCGCAACGGCATCTAAGTTACCCGATAACCAGACAAACTCCGGCCCATAGGTGGATTGTAATAAGAAGGAGAATTCGGTTTGGGTTGCATCCGACAACCACCATTTCATAAATTCCCAGCTTTGTTGTTTTTTGGTGGGATTATCATCATTTTTAAACATGACGGCAGCACTACCATTGGCAATGTACCAACGTGAGATCTCCCCATTGGTATCTTCTACTCCTGGGTAAAGCGCTAACTCCCATCCGCCTGTTAACTCTGGAGCGGCGTTCTTCAATGTTAAATAGGTTCCAAAATCAATAATCCCAATGGGTAAAGTATTATATCGGAAACTATTATAAAAACTTGCGACGTAAGATGGCAAACTATAGGTCGTGTACAAATCAGCTAACAATTTTAAACCTTTAAAGGATAGTTCTGAGTTAATCGAAGTCGATAGTCCATCCGAGTTGTAAATCGAACCCCCGTTTTGATAAATTAAGGGAGAGGTTTGATAGAACCATTTTAATGCAGAGCCTCCAGAAGTTGGATAATAGAAATTCATCCCGTATCGCTGTAAGGTGGGTAACATGTTAATGACATCATCCCACGTTGATGGAACGTCCAATCCGAGGGTTTGCATGGTATCTGTACGGTAGACTAATGCATGAAACTCTAAGGTTTCTGGCATTGCATAGACCCCATCTTCTAAGATATAAGGAATAAAGGCTCCTGGTGCGAAAGCATCCGCTACCAACCAGAAATCATCAAATTCACTCATATCTTGGAGGGCACCCCGAATCGCTAAATCAAAGGGCATGTAGGAGGCTAATCCCAAAGCAATATCCGGGGTAGCATCTGCCGCATTCGCTAAGATTAGCTTATTCGCATCTGGCATAATCGAGATTTTGATTTTAATGCCACTATCTGCAAAGGCTTGGTCTGCCATTTTTTGCATTAAGTCGACATAAATTAAGGAACGATTGACCCAAATATTCACCGCTTCAGGATCTTCAATGGTCACATATTTTTGTTCTGTAAAAGAACTGGTAAAGGATCGAATGGTACTTCCTAAACGTTGGAATAGATTCGCATTTGCAGGTCCATGGGATGTTCCATCACTCCAATTGAGGTAATTGATGTACATCGGTTGACTTTGTAAAATCGATAGGGAATCCCCAAGCATTTGCGTGATTGAACCCACTCCACTATAGAGCGTATTGAGGTAAATCGGAACTTTATCTGGTTCGGTTTGAATTTTATTGAGTTGAGTGACTGCTGTTTTTAAATAGGCAAGGGAAGCAGCCATATCAAGTTTGGGAGAATACTTCGCTAACTCTACTACTTGATATTTAATAATCGTTTCATAGGCGTCAAGGTAATCTACCGTTTTGGGGATGTATCTTGTAAACTGCCATTGGCGATTAATATCGATGTCGGATCCCGTAATTTTTAAGATATTGAGGGCGAATCCGTTAATATGGTCAATCATTAACTGAATATCACGCAATGCAGTATTCAGTGGAGTAATCACCACTCGGATGGAAATCGTATGAGTCCCCTCTGTAAGATAGAATGAATAAGGATTGTCCTTACCGCCAATCAGATGACTATCCCATACATCAGCGCCGGTAAAGGGGAATTCGTAGGCTGTTAATTCTTCGAAGGGAATGACTCCATCAATCGCAATCGAACGGAACACGGAAAAGTCATTCTTATCGTTGAGGTAATGGAATTCAAGTTGGTATAATCCCGTTTGAGGAACTTGAAATTCATAACTTACCTCATGACCAGACCGATACCAAGCCGCGCCATTGATGACGTTTAATTTTTTGTCCACAACGCCATAAGGTGTCACGCTCGGTGATTGAAACGCCATTAATCGCACATAAGAAGAGTTCTTTTGGGTATAATCGATCGCATTAATAAAAATGGGGTCTGACACAAGCGCTTCACTGGCGTGTGCAGCGATATAAGTTTGATAATCCGGACGTTCTTTGGGAGCGATTAGTTTCAAATCCCCAACAAGCATCGCCCCATTCATAATATTGTCGACTTCAATCGTATTTAAGCCTTGATCGAAGTAAAACAAGAGTGGTTCTGTTGTTGTATAGGTATTGTTATGAAGGGGTTTACTAACCCAACCTAAAACACGTTGTTGGCTAGGAAGGGATTCATCCCCATAAGTATCTAAAACAAAATCCTTGGAATCGTCTTGCCAGTATAAGGGAATATCAATCGTTTTGGAGTCATCAAAGAGGTAAGAGCCATTGATTTTTACGGAAACGGTTAAATTATTCAATACTTGTGGAAGAACATAATAATCCAAGGATAGGTAGTACAATCCAGCTTCAGGCACATTGACGTGGTAAAGTGCTGAATTGTTACCACGGAGATCAGTTGCTTTTAGTCCAGCATAGTCGAAATTCTCGATTGCTGGTAAGTTGCTAGCATCCATCGAAGCCAAAAGGTCCGTTAAATCATAACGGATGGTTTGGGTTTCAAGGAAACTGATGTACGGGAACTTACGAATATAGTCCGTACTTTCCTTCAAAGTAGCTAAAGCTTGAAGGTATTGTGCTTCACTAACTTCATCCGCCCATTTGTCGTAATCCGATTGACGGAAAGGATTAAAAAGGAGTAGTCCGACCATCAGCAGTAAAACGGTGAAGATGATAGGTTTGATCCATTTGCGTTTTCGGTTCATGAGAGCCCCCCAAATTGGTCTGTAAACGGTTATTTTGCGATATGTAAACCGTTCCATATGTGGTATTATACCATAGAAAAAGATTCATTGTCTATAAAGACAATGAGAAAAGAAAAAAAGAAAGGGTGTTTTTTGCACCCTTTCAAAAGATTAAGATTGTGTGAAACGAGAAGGTTCCCAACCGTAGTAGGTCATTAACCCAGTTCTTAACCGAGCAAATGCATCTGCAAACCGTTGATTGGTGATTTCGTTCCATGTGGGGAGTAAGGATAGGATGGAGGAAGTGTAGCCAACATGATGACGTAAGAAGCCACCATTGACATCGACATTCCAGAAGTTACCCCATTCAGAAGTAATGTTCATCCGCGTTCCTTCGGCGGTGTAATACCATGGGAAGGCTTTATCGGAAACATCCCAGAATTGTTCCGCTTCGAAGAGACGCAAGACTTCTTGGAAACCAGGCATCATTTGCATAACATCAACATCATCATCCCCAAAGAGAGCAACTAAGTCATCATAATTGGTAATACCCAAGACGATTTCTTGTCCAGAAGGTAAGGTTGGGAAGGTGTTATCGGGAGTCATTTTTTGTAAAACTTCACCACTATGAGATAGTTTAACAGTAAAGGTATAGAATTCGCCACCATAAGAAACATCGGTCCATGTAGCTAAAGAAGCACCAAAACGTTGATGTTTCGTTGGGGTATACCAGTACGCCATTTGGTCTTCAAACATTTGACCTTGAACAACTGGGATCGAGTCATTCAAAGCGGATGAATACCCTTGAGAACCGGTATCAAAGAAGAGTTGGTTGGCTCTTGCTTCAAAAGAACGAGAATCCGCTGCCCAGAAAATTGCAAACGTATACGCTAATTGAATCTTTAATTCTTCTTCTGCTGTACAAGCTAAATCGCCATCATCCAAACAGAAATTATAAACAGCCATGGGGTCTAATACTAAACCGATGTGGTTATCAACATAATCTGTCGAAGGACGTGGATAGATATCCCAGTCTGGAGAGTTACAAACTGCCCACCAGTTTGGATTGGTTTCTGCACAGTCGCCCATCATCCATGGATCATATTCTAAAGTGAGTAAGTATCCTAAACGGAAACGGTTGTAGCTCCAACCAACAAGACTACCAAGTGTCGCAACAGGACCTGTTCCGTCTGGGGTAATTTCGTTTTCAATATTCCATTGTCCTTGGTAGGATCCTACAGTCCATTCTGCGATGTAAGGAATTAACGCCCGTACTTGAGCAGAGTTCATGTCAAGGAAAGTATTTCCGCCAGAATAGTTGAGTAACGATTTCCACATCGTGTCAACACCTGTGTTAATGAAACGTTGAGGAGTGTCGTCTGCGCCATAGAATTGGTTCGCTGGGTCATTGGAGAAATTGGATGTGAAATCGGTGTATTCTTCAATCGTCCAGTTATATCCAGGAGTTTCAATTCCATTGCGGTCCGCTAATGCTTTATTCACAAAGAGTCCCCAAGGAAGAATGTATTGCGGTAATCCGGCTTGGAATCCGTAATAGTTCATCATTTTCATAACCCCTGGGTTCAATGCTTGATACAGAGGATCATCTTCAAAACGAGAAATGTCTGCTACGATTCCTTTGGATACGTCACCGGATAAATCAACAGAAGCCCACACAGAAGGATGACGTCCTTCGTCATCGCGGTAGGTATCTAACACTTGGTTCCAAGCACCGCCGGGATCCCCAGATTTGAAATATCCATTGATGACAACATTGGGATAAATTTCATTAAAAGCTTTCGCAACAGCGTAAGCTGCAGCTTCATTTTGAGCGAGTAATTGATCGGGAGTGTAGTTTTGTTTTCCGATGTTACGCAATGTCGCACCAGATCCACTCCATAATACGATATCAACAATTCCGGATACATTGCGGTCTAAACCGGTATCGGATTCGATATTAGCGAGGCTTGTTGATGTCGTTTGAATCGTCGTTGTTGTAGTAGTCGTTCCAGTGGTCGTTGTCGTTGTCGTTCCAGTGGTCGAACCGGAAGTGGTGATGGTCGTATCGGTTTGACATCCAACAAGAGCGATGATGAAGGCAAACAACGCAAAAACAGTTATCAGCTTTTTCATTCTATTCCTCCTAAAAATATTTTGCTTCAACAGTCATTTTAGCACACGAGTAAAGCGTTTTCAAGTGTTTTTATGTAATAGGTTACATATAGCGTTATTTTTTTTCTTAATGAATGAAAATCTTACTTAAAAAGTTGTTCTAAGAAGGTTTCGACTTGTTGAACATCGATGTGATATTCCTTTGCACGGCGATAAACAATGCGTCGGAACGGTTCCTCCCGCTCCCAAGAATGAATCGGGCGTAAGTCTTTAAAAAAGGCTTCCACTTGTTGCTTGTATTTGGGATGTGAAGCAATCATTCCCGCGGGGAACCCATCATCCATTTGCGGGGACGTATCATCACTGGATGAAACATGCATTTCGATTTGTTGTGAAATGGTTTGAACATCGGTTCCAATCATCAAAACATAACGTCCCGACTCCACAAGAAATTGGTTGGCTTTGGGAATAAATGTTTCGAAAAGACTCGCATCTAACTGCCAAATAACAGTTCGTTCTTCTCCCGGTTGTAAAAAGACCTTCTCAAAGCGACGCAATACTTTATGGGGTTGTACATACTCGGATTCAGGTTTTGATACATAGAGTTGAACAACCTCTGCTCCCGGTCTTTCTCCCGTATTTTTCACCGTAATCGAACAATGGAAATAATCTTTTTTGGAAATGGATGTTTGATCGACTTTGGCGTTTAAAATGGCAAATGTCGTGTAGGATAAGCCAAATCCAAAGGGATAACGGACAGGGTAGTGATGGGTATCGTAATGACGATATCCTGATAAGAGCCCTTCATGATACGTCGTCGACTGAACATGCTCAGGGAAGTAGGGATAAGCAGGAGTATGTTCCAAACAGAGAGGAAACGTTTCAGAACATTTGCCGCTTGGATTGATTTTTCCGAAGAGGATATCCACTAAGGCATACCCCGAAGCGGACCCCAAAAACCAACTTTGAAGCAGTCCCTTCATCGCTGAATCGATAGGCGTGAAATCAACTGCTGATCCACTCGAATTGACAACGATGACTTGTTGATTCCATCGTGCTACCTGCTTCACGCATTCAATTTGATCTTGAGGTAAAAATAAGTTCGACCGATCAAAGCCTTCGGATTCAATTGCGGGTGTGGTTCCTGTAAAAACCAGGACTGCATCCGCTTTTGTGATCGCTTCTTGATAAGAAGAAATTTCTTGATATTGCGTGACATAGGTATAACTACCCACTTGCTCAAAAGCTTCCAATGGCGTATCAATTTTATACGCACGTAGTTCCGAAGAGCCGCCCCCATACGCTCGTGGTTCATGAACGTAAGGCCCAATAATGACGAGGTTTTGTTTCGGATTCAGGGGTAAGATCCCATCCTGGTTTTTGAGTAAAACAATTGCTTCTTTCGCCACTTCATTGGCAATCACATGGTTTTTTTCAAATGAGGTTGGTTGAAGGTGATTCTTATTATTTAGGAGGATTTCATACACAGAAAGAATTCGTTTCACTGTTTCATCAATCAAACGAAGATCATACTTTCCTTGTAAGACATCTTCCACAAACGATTGTTTCCATTCCGATTCTGGCATTTCAATATCAAGTCCTGCTTCGACACTCGCACGTTTGTTTTGAACGCCACCCCAATCAGAAATAACAATCCCTTGATAGCCCCACTCTTTCCGTAGTAAGTCTGTAATCAAATCACGATTCTCGCACGCATAGGTTCCATTCACTTTGTTATAGGAACCCATAATTGTTAAAGGTTGAGCTTGTTTGACGATTTGTTCAAAAGGATAAGCATATAACTCCCGAAGCGTACGAACATCGGTATTGGAACTGATAAATCGTCTTGCGGTTTCTTGTTCATTTAATACGAAATGTTTGACAGAAGTCCCAATCCCTTGTGATTGAGCGCCTTTGACAAAAGCAATCCCCATTTGGGCACTAAGATAAGGATCTTCCGAATAATACTCAAAATTACGTCCGCCTAGAGGGCTCCGTTTTCCATCGACACCAGGACCTAAAATAACGTCCACGCCATAATGGTTACATTCTTTTCCAATCGTTTCGCCCACTTGAACAATCAACTCGGGATGAAATGTCGCTCCCATCGCAGCGGCACAGGGGAATGCCGTCGCAGGTGCTCGTTTTTTCGGATGTCCATTTCGTTCTTGTGGGTCTTCATAAGCACGTAATCCGTGAGGACCATCGGCGACGAAAAAATCACGAATTCCTAATCGTGGAATCCCTTCAAACCACCAATTTTTCTTCCCTGTTAAGAGTTCTGCTTTTTCTTTTAATGTCAGTTGTTCAAAAATTTCTTGAGCTTTCAATTTATTCCTCCGAATAGGACATTCCAAATCCAAATGGATAGAGAATGACACTTGCTTGATAATCCGTCCGGTTGATATTCATGCCAACGCCTGCTTGATTTTTCGGCCAACTAACAGGTAATTTCGCTGTAAAGTTATAGTCTCCGAATAATACATCTGCCATTCCTAATCCCGCTTCTGAACCCGGTAGCCAAGCCGCTACGAATGCATCAAAATATTGTAAATAGGGATCTAGAATCATCGGTCTTCCGGAATACAACACCCCAATGACGGTTTTTCCTAGGCTTTTCGCAATCATAGCTTGTTCGAGCAGGGCTTGATTTCCACTATGGGCCGTGGTTCCCGTTAAGGTCGGGTTACCGTTATCGCCATAGTATTCTGCGTAGGGTTTTTCTGATAAGACGATGATGACAATATCGGCTTCTTCCACAGACTCGTAAAGTTCTGTTCCTGTTCCTGAAAGCACCCCACGTAATCCTTGATAGAGGGTGGTTCCTTTCACAAGGCCACGGTCCTCGCCGCCTTGCCAACCAATCGTCCAACCGCCACTTTGAAGACCGGTATTTCGAGCTCCTTCGCCTAAAATCGCGACCGATTGAGTTTTTGATAAGGGGAGTGCCCCATTTTCATTCTTTAATAGTACAAGAGATTTCCGGACAGCTTCTCTAGCGACAGCGCGGTTTTCAAAGGTATAAAAGCCATCTTCGTAGGTAATCCGGTAATACTCTCCAGTTTGTTCATTCAGGAAAGATTCGTGGAATAAACCTCGAAGGTATTTGATCCGGAGGATTCGATACACCGCATCATTAATCCGGTCGATCGATATATCTCCATTTTGAACAGCGGTTAAAATATGTTGATACGCTTCTTTCCAATCAAAGGGTTCCATTAACATGTCAATCCCCGCATTGACCGCAGCGACGACTTGTTGATAATAGGTTCCTGGAAGTTGGTGAATCGCATTGTAATCAGAAATAACAAATCCTTCAAAATTCATTTCGTCTTTTAATACATTCGTAATCCAATACGAACTTCCATGCATCTTCATACTATTGATAGAACTGTAGGAAATCATAATCGTTTCCACCCCAGCTTCTATCGCTTCATAGTAGGGTTTCAAATGAATCGCACGGATTTGTTCTTCCGTCATCACAACATTCCCTTGGTCTTGTCCCCCTTGGGTCGCGCCATCAGCGACGAAGTGTTTCGCTGACGTAGCGATACAGTACGAACGTAATCCTTCGATATAAGGTTGCGTGAGGTTCGTAACAATCGCTTCACTTTCAGAAAAACTTTCATACGTTCTTCCCCAAGCGATATTTTGAACGATTGATACCGCCGGAGCGAAGGTGTAGTTGATGCCTGTAACGCGCACTTCTCGTGCAACGACCGTGCCAATTCGGCGCATTAAATCGGGATCATTGGCTGCGCCGAGTCCGATGTTGTGCGGAAAAACAGTAGCGTTGTAGACATTGTTGTTTCCATGAACGGCATCGATTCCGTATAAAATAGGAATGCCGGAAGAGGATTGCATGGCAGCGTCTTGATAGCCTTTATACATTAAATACCAATAATATGCTTGATTAGTAGAAGGGGAAGACCCTCCTCCAGATAACACGGAACCCAAATTATATTGTCTGACATCGTCATTGGATGCACCATTGCGTTCCGCTTGAAACATTTGACCCACTTTTTCTTGTAAAGTTAAACTTTGAAGTAAGTCCTGTAAAAAGACTTCATTGACTTCAATATCGTCACAATAGGCTCCATCATATTGAACCGGACCGATATTTGTTAAGAATGAGCGGGTGGTTTTTGATGTCGTCGTCGTTGAAGTGGTCGTTGTTTGAGTTGTCGAAGTACTTGTTTCACTGCTTGAGGTTTGGGTAGTGGTCGTTGATGTCATGGATGTTGTGGTTTGACAAGCAACGACACTGAATAAGGTAAAGACAAAAACGAAAATACTAAGTAATTTTTTCATACATCTCCTTTTAGTTGGGGATTTGCCACGTCAG
>CAZABW010000024.1:11500-14337 GCA_964483655.1 uncultured Candidatus Izemoplasmatales bacterium | reverse complement strand
CTTGGAGTTTTGGACCTAAGAAATCACGAACAAAGGAAGTCGTTAATAACCGATCCCAAAGCATCCCTGGGTAGTTATTGGAAGCGTAAAAGGGTTCGTTTTGTACTGATAAATACTTTATGGGAATGCCTTCTGCGGCCATCGCTTGGACATACTTGACTAAATAGTCTGCGTAAACCGATTGATACTCACTTTTTAAACGCCCCATGTAGAGACTTTTATTATCTTTCATCCAGGCAGGGGCACTCCAAGGCGCAGCCATGAAGGTGATATCGGGATTGATTTGGATGGCTTCTTTGGCAATATCAATAATCAAGCGGTCAACTTCAATAGAGAAGCCATTTAATTGTAAATCAGGGACGTTATTTACCGTATCGTTATAAGTGTAATGTCCGATGTGCGCAGGGACAAAATCACTCGCTCCAACCGTAAAACGGACAACATTAATGCCCAACCCGGATTTGGAGAACAAATAATCAATGATTTGATCTCTGTCGGGAGATTGGTCAATGACATAAGCTGATGAATAGGTTAAAGCTGCTCCTGCTCCGTAAAAAGGTTGATATTGCATCTGCTCATCAATCGTAATCGATGCGATGTCATTATGTTCATTGGACCACCCTGCAATAAACTGGTTAATGGGACTAAAGCGTAAGGTTTGATTCGTGGAAAATCCACTCACAACGATTTGATCGTAATCCATATCTGTGAGTGTGGATGTTGAAGTTGATGTTTCTGTTGTCGTGGTGGTAGTTTCTGAGAGTGTCGTTGAACTTGTCTGAGTCGTCTCGGTTGTTGTGAAAGAAGTTGTGGTTTGACAAGCGACCAAAATAAAACCCAAACAAATGACAAGGAAAAATAGTAGATTACGTTTCAAGTGTGAAAACACCCCGTTCTATTAGGCTTCGCAAATTCCAGCCACTTTGATATTCATGGATTTTATAAGACCAAAAGATCCAACCCGATGCTTGTTCATAGGCACGGATTTGGGCCTTTGCATATTGTCTTTCAAACTCATCTCGGCTCATCGGCGTTTCAATCGCTCTCGCTCCTAAAGACCATTCTCCGACAACGACGGGGACTAGTTGTTCCAATTTGGCTAGTTCTACTGCGTTGACTTGAGGGTATTCTAAAAAGGTCTTCCAGTCCATGTCATGGAACTTATGATCAAAACATTGATATAAATGCGTATCTAAGATGACATTTTGTAGTCGATGTTCTTGAAAGAAGGAAGTCCACTCTTTTAAACGGAACCCATCATGAAAGACAAGATGAATGGATGGGGGTAGAATCGGTCGTAACACGTCATAAACACGGAGATAAAAGGTTTGTAAAATCGATAAGTCAATCGTCCAATGGGGTTCATTCAAAGCTTGAATCGAATGTAAGGCAGGATGTGACCCATAACGCAAGGCAATTTGCTTTAAGACTTCTACCGTTAAATCGATATTTTCTTGTTTATGATGCCAGGACAAAACACCATCAATGCCCCCATTATCAAAGCCATTTTGACTTCCTGGAGCGGTATGTAAATCAAGCATCACTTGCAACCCCACTTCATGACACCATTTCATCGCCTGATCAAGATAAGCCATCGGACTATGATAGGGGATGCCTGATTGATTTAAATGAGGAAATAACCACCAAGGGATGGGAATTCGAACGAGGTTTAATCCTTGTTTCTTAATCCATTCCAAATCACTTTTTTGGATCCAAGAACCCCAATGGGCTTCTAAGGTTTCTTTGGGATTGGGATGGTGCTCGACAAAACTGGTTTCACAACGGAGGTCTGTTTGGCTATGAGTGAATAACAAGGGAGTCATCCATCGTTCCAACACAAACCATCCTCCTAAGTTGACAGCACGTATTTTTTCCATAATTTACCCCAAATAAGTAATAATGGACCGTTTTGGTAGTAAAATCGTCTCGTTTTTCCCTTCGAAAGAAATCGTTAAAGGAACTTCTTTTTCGGTTTTATTCATGACAATTGCGACGATTTGACCATCTGGATTTTCGAAGGTTAAAGACTGTAAATCTGGATTATTTAAGGTGTGGTCAATCCGTTTCGCACCGACTTTTACATATTTCGAGATGTGACCGATATAATAATATGAGGATTGGAAAATGACTTTCTCAGGGAAAATATCAATGATAATCGGTGCGTCACAAAGATTATTGACATGATTGGGTCCGCCGGTATTATCTAACCATAAATTCCAATCGATATATCCTTGACAGAAATTCGAAATATCCCCAATCATTTGAGTTGCATAGCGTTCTCCTGACGTCCAATCATCCATTTTGACGCCACCTTCGATACAACCTTCTGTGAATAAAATCCCTTTATCGGGAAATAACTCGTGAACCTTTCCTACGTTTTCAAACGCATTGGATACATACCAGTGGAAGGCGCTTCCCCAGACGTATTTCGCGGTTTCAGGATCCGACAAGATGGGTTGAACCCGTTCAACTAAAATATCTCTGTTATGGTCCCAAATCAGGATATTGACATCGGATGCATCACTGTTTTTCAATACAGGTCCAAGATGCTCGCGAACAAAATGAGCTTCTTCTTCGACACTATAAATACAAGAATCCCACCGTTGGACAGCTTGAGGTTCATTTTGGACCGTTACACCCCAAATACTACATCCTGCTTTTCGATATTCTTGAATAAAGCGTAGGAAGTAATTCGCCCATGGACGTGCATATTCTTCTAACAAGTGACCGCCACGAATAAAGGATTTGTTATCTTTCATAAAGGGAGGAGGTGTCCAAGGAGAAGCTAGTAATTGAATCGGTTGTTTCGATATTTCTTCTGCCCGTTTAATCGTCGG
>CAZABW010000024.1:6421-11400 GCA_964483655.1 uncultured Candidatus Izemoplasmatales bacterium | reverse complement strand
AGAAAAAAAGAGACGCACTTGCATCTCTTCTTAGACAAACTCGTAATAACGAACAAATTCAATTGGAAAATAACAGGGATACTCTTCTTCTTTGACTTTTCCACCCCAAGTTCCCCCAATGGCGATGTTAATAATGAGGTAATAGGGTTTATCAAAAGCCCACCCTTTTTCTGTGGTGTCAAAGCCTTTTTCGTTTTTCTCGAAACGATGGTAGGGCACTCCATCGACTAAAAATTCAATCGCATCCTCGGTCCAATCAATTCCAAATGTATGAAAGTTATTGGTAAATCCTGGGCGTTTTTCTAAATAGGTGCGTTGCGTTTTGATGGCGTGATTGTATAACTCGGTGTGAAGACTAACATGAATGGTATCCATTAAATGGGTAACATGCTCCATAATATCAATTTCACCACAAGCAGGCCAGCCTACTTTCTGTTCTTTAAAATCAACCGGTAACAACCAAATCGCTGGCCACGATCCTCCACTTGTGGGAACTTTGGCACGGACTTCGATTCGACCATATTGAAAGTGTCGCTTTTGATAAGTGGTCATCCGGCAGGAAGTGTATGGACTATCGAGATAGGGTTCAATTTTCCCAATTAAGACCATTTTACCGTCTTTGACTTCGACATTATTTCCTTCGGTATAGTATTGGATTTCCCCATTGCCCCATTTGCGAGCACCGACATCGTAGGACCATTTGGTGGGATCAGGTTTTCCGGTATAATTAAATTCGTCTTGCCAAACTAGTTTGAGTTGTTTCATTTTCTCTCCTCTAAGTAGATGATGATTTCAGATGCTTGTTGAATGTCTTCTGCTGAGATATGGACCGTATTTCGGTGTACACTTCTTTGAATCTCGCCAATTAGAACACTTCCGATTTGATATTGATCAAAATCGAGATGATGTTCATTCACAAAGCGAATCGAAACGCGTTTTGACGCAAAGGCAATGGTCAGTGACGATTCCTGGTTCATAAAGTGATGACTTCGTAATTTCGGTTGAATCACCAATTGACCCCGGTCTCCACTCACCCCATAAAGTTGATCAATCATCGTTAAAATCATCCAAGAAGCACTACCAGTCAAATATTCATAGACGCCTCTTCCCCGAGCATCAATGTATTCGGGAATTCCAGGTAAGATACGGGCTTTCTCGAAGGTCATGAAATAATCCATCATTTCATCTAAAAGCGTAGTCGCTTCCAAAACTTCTTGGTTCTTTAGAAGACTATATAAATACATGACAGACATGTGGGAGAACAAAGCGCCATTCTCTTTATGACCGAAGGCAAACCCCATTAATCGTCCTAAATGGTGCTTGTCCTCTCCTAATGAAGTGTTTAACTTCAGTCCTTGAAAGTCTTTGTGATATAAGTGCTCCCGTACAGAAGTGATGACTTGCTTTAGGCGCTCTGGGGAAGCTAGTTGTGCCATTAGGGGGAATACTTGACCGGTTAAAGTCATTCTTACTTCGCCTTGTTTGGCTGTTTCCAAACGATTTCCAAAGTTATCATAGTAGCCATTGTAAAAACCGCTGTTGCTTTTATCTGCTTGAATAAACTCTTGTTGGTTGATATGGTTTCGCCATAAGGAAGCCATGGTTTCTAAAGTCGTAATCAGTTGCGAGAGGGACATCACCCTAGCACTTTGATTGTTCGGTTGACTTACTTGGTTGAAGTAGGTATGGAGATGCTCTTGCTTCTTCGCAACATTCGTTTCGTTCACATGTTTTAGTAGTTCAACTAAGGATGGATGGATTTCTACCGTTGACACCCCATTTTGTTGGAGTTCAGCTAGCCATTTCGCTAAGGTTTTGTAGTTCGCTGTATAAAGCGCAGTGAAGGCAACTGTTTCGCCGTTTTCATGGGCCATATCTAAGCCATCGTTCCAGTCCGCATCTTCTAAACGGAGATTTCCGTGTTTGCCGACATTGAAATAAGGAATGACATTTTGAATCAGAAAATGTTCTAAGACACTCCCTTGCACAACCTCTCCTTGTGCATTCAATAACAAGGGTTGTTTTTGCTTTTCAAAAACAGGATTAATCTTGTGCGTATAGTGGGTAAATTTATCTTGGAAATACGGTCTTCTTTCGAGCAGTAAATCGAAATCGCCAGTCCGCTCTAAATAGAGATTGGTGGTTACAACACCCCATGCCCCATGGTCACTCCAAACCCGAACGATCCGGTTCCGGTCGGCGATGAACTCACCGGGGCGATGCCCAATAATCGTCGCATTCGATCCATCAATACGAACGCCACAGATATGATTTAAGATTCCTTCTTTGACATGTTCAGGTTGTACTAGAATTTGCGCTAATAAATCTTGCCACAAATCACGCCATCCTCTTCCGCCGCGTCCATAGTCATGATGCGGGAGGAAAGAATTACCATAAATCCGACGCATTAATGGTTGTAAATTCACCCATCTCAACCAACCTGTAATCGCTTCATTTCCCAAACTTAAGTTGGCAAAAATGGGATCATTGGCCCAGTCTTGTTTGGTTAGTTGGAGGTGATGGTCAAAGGCTTGGAAATTGAGGGCTTCGTTAGCTTGTAATAAGACTTCCTCCATACTTTCCCCAATAATACAAGCAAATAAGACTTGTAAGGTTTCATGAGGTTCAATTACAACTTCTTCAAAGGCTAAGCCAGCTGCGACTTCATAGCCATCAATCCGCTGACCAATTTGATAGGAGTTGGTCCGATATTCACGCGGAGCTTGAGGATAAAAGAGATCTTCTCCTTCGCCGACAAACTCTTCCTGCGTAGGCCAGTAAGTCCCAACTTTGGGGTGACGATTGGTAATTGCAAACAACCCATAGGCATGGTGATTGACGCCATGACCACGTTCGTCAAAGGAAAGAGTCGGTTGATTGATTAACCCGTTAGGAACAATATGAACCTGATTTAGTAAGGCTGTTACGTGACGATGATCGCGCAAATTATCGGCACTACGCCCATAAAGTGGGACCATAACCGTCGGATTGACTTTCTTTGAAGTACTAGAATGATTCGTAAAAGTCGTTTGATGCAACTCCACATATTTCATCCGAGTGGGAACGAACGAGGTTGTTTGAATCGAAATGTCATCTACTGATCGGGTGACTTCTTGAAACAACATTCCTCCCGCTAATGAAACTTCTTCTTTCACCAGTTTTTGTCTCGGGGTTTTCCCACTGGTGGAATACAAGGTTCCATCCACATGAAAATACACATGACGTCCTGAAAAACCATGTTGGATATCCTCAATCGACTGAGGGGGGTTATAGTAATGATTTAAATCCAGTTTAATATCCCCCATTAGTTGAGGAGTTATGACGGATAATAAACCATTCTTATTAAAAAGGGGTAAATATAAGTAACTCGTATCTCGTACAGAGGGGATGGTAAATTCCCCATTCGATTGGATCTTCATTTGCGACTCAGCCATGGTTGGGTCTCCTTTTATGTAACCGTATACATAATGTTATTATAACATAATAATCAAGATTGTAAAGATTCAACCAAAGAAGATTTTGCAGTTTAAAAATCCAAACAAAAAGCCAACCTTGCCGGTTGGCTAATGAGTCAAGATTCTGTTAAGCTTTGATAAATTGCTCGACATCGAGGACAAAAATCGTCGCTCCACCCACTTGGACTTCCACGGGTGTAGAAGAGAAGATCCCAAATTCACTGGAGATGGCGTTGGGGACTAATTTGCTGCGACGTTTTGAGGTTTCCGAAATGACTTGGATGCATTTGTCCAACAAATCCTCTTGAACACCGATGAGCATGGTGGTATTCCCGCTCATCAAAAAGCCGCCAGTCGTAGCGAGTTTCGTCACGAAAAAGTTCTCTTTAATGAGGGTTTTTATCACCTTACTAGAATCTTCGTTCGAAACAATTGCCAATACGAGTTTCATATTGTCAACACCGCCTTTCTTTGGGTCATTGTATCACAATCTATCCAAAATGAAAAGGCTATGACCGAAAATTCTTATTTTTCCTATCCAATCGAACCGATCATTTCTAATTTAATCAGTTGATTGAGTTCAACGGCATATTCCATCGGTAATTCTTTTGCGAATGGTTCTATAAAGCCCATAACAATCATCTCTGTTGCTTCTTCTTCCGATAAGCCACGGGACATTAAATAGAATAGTTGTTCTTCACTAACCTTCGAAACGGTTGCTTCATGTTCAATTTGGCCTCGGAAATTTTTCACAATGTTGATAGGGATGGTATCCGAAGTGGACTCGGAATCAATGATAATGGTGTCGCATTCAATCTTCGCTTTCGCCCCAACGGCATTCTTCCCTTGGGTTACAAGACCGCGGTAATTGACTTTCCCGCCTTTGGTCGCAATCGATTTTGAGATGATTTTGGAAGTGGTGTATTTCCCTAAATGAATCATTTTGGCACCCGTATCTTGGTGTTGTCCTCTACCCGCAAAGGCAATCGAGATGGTAGTGCCTTTCGCATAGTCGCCTTTTAAAATACAACCTGGGTATTTCATATTCAGTCCACTGCCAATATTGCCATCAATCCATTCCATATGACCGTGACTTTCCACAAACGCTCGTTTGGTTACGAGATTGATGATGTTATTCGACCAGTTTTGAACCGTACTATAGCGACAATAAGCATGATCTAAAACAAAGATTTCAACGACCGCCGCATGCAAGGAATCAGCCGAGTAAATCGGGGCGGTGCATCCTTCCACATAATTCACAGAAGCCCCTTCATCGACAATGATTAAGGTTCGTTCGAATTGACCCATCCGTTCGGAGTTAATCCGGAAATAGGATTGTAAAGGTTTATCAATTCGTACCCCTTTAGGTACGTAAATAAAGGATCCGCCACTCCATACGGCGGTATTTAATGCCGCGTATTTATTATCCGTATAAGGAACCGCTTTACCAAAATATTGTTTGAAGTATTCCGGGTATTCCCGTAAAGCGGAATCAGTGTCTAAGAAAACAACTCCTAAATCAAC
>CAZABW010000024.1:0-6321 GCA_964483655.1 uncultured Candidatus Izemoplasmatales bacterium | reverse complement strand
CGTAAATCCCTCATCCAATCGGGCTCGCCTTTCGCTTCAGAAATATCTAAAATGGTTTGACGAGACAATCCTCTTTTTGTTTGATAGAGGGACTCTGCGTCGGTTTTAAACCCATATTTATAATCTGTGATGATGCCTTCAATTTTTTCTTTCATTTCTGAGGACATGGTGTTTCCTCCTTATCTAGGGTGTCTAAAAATGCCATCCATGCAATGGATGCGCATTTGGTACGAGCAGGAAACTGACGAATTCCAGAAAAGACAGCTGCTTCTTCTAAATCGATGGATTCATCATAGGGTTGATTTCGTACCATATTTAGGTATTGATTGGCTAGTTGTTTTGCGTCAGTACAAGACTTTCCAATCATCGTTTCCGTGAGGATGGATGCACTGGCGCAACAAATACTACATCCATGACCCTCAAAACGACAGTCTTGAATGGTGTCGTGATCCACTTGACTTTGAATCGTGATATCATCCCCACAAGTAGGGTTTTTTAAATGAATGGTGGAATAGGAACTGTGATTGACTAAACCTTTATTCCGAGGGTTTTTATAGTGATCCATAATCACTTCACGATAGAGATTTTCTAACTGAGCCATAGACCCTCCTTTTTAGAAACCAACGCTTTTGAAGAAACGAACCGCTGCTTTGGTGGTTTCAATGAATCGATCCGCATCTGCGAATGTATTATAAAAATATAGGGAAGCCCGAAGACAAGCTTCAATGTTTAACCATTGAATCACGAGTTGAGCACAGTGATGTCCTGCACGGAGAGCAATTTGTTGTTCGGCATAAAAAGAAGCCGCATCATGGGGATGAACGTTGTCAATGTTAAAGGCGATTAAGCCAGCATCACTATGAGGATTGTAAATCGTAATCCCAGGAATCTTTTTGAGTTGTTGGAAGGTGTAACGATAGAGTCTTGTGGTATCATGTTCGATTTGTTCAAGGGTCGTCTTCTCAAGATATTTAACGGCTTCTGCTAATCCTAATACCGAAGCAATCGGCATCGTTCCCGCTTCAAATCGGTGAGGAATATCTTTCCATTCGGAAGCTGTTTTAGAAACAAAGTCATTCATATCGCCACCATACTCTAATGGGGCGAGTTTTTCAAGCAATTGGCGTTTTCCATATAACACACCAATCCCCGTTGGGCCTAACATTTTATGGCCAGAAAAGGCGAAAAAGTCCACATCCATCGCTTTGACATCGATGGGGAAATGTTGGACTGCTTGAGCACCATCCACAACCACATAAATATTTTTGGAGTGAGCGAATGCAGTGATTTCTTCAATCGGGGCACGATACCCAAAAACATTCGAAACCATATGCAAAGCAATCAGTTTGGTTTTGGAAGTAACAACAGCAGAAAGATTTTCAAGAGTAATTTTTCCGTCTTTTGTAAGGGGAACATAAACAAGAGATGCCTGTTTTCTAGCACAGAGCGCTTGAAAAGGGAGTAATAAAGAATGGTGTTCTAACTCACTGACAATCACTTCATCCCCTGCTTGAAGAAGTTGTTCCGCAAAGGTCATCGCAACGAAATTGAGCGCTTGAGTCGCCCCTCTTGTATAGATGATTTCTTCTGGATTGGCATGAATAAAGTGAGCGATGGTTTCTCTGGCTTCTTCGTATAAACGCGTGGTTTCATACGCTTCATGGTATACTCCGCGATGAACATTGGCACTTAAAGAGGTGTAATAATGATGAATCGAATCCACGACACACTGGGGTTTTAAACTCGTCGCTGCACTATCTAAGTAGACATAATCTCCTGATTGTAAGATCGGAAAATCTTGACGATAACGATGTTCCAAATCACTCACTTCCTTTGATGATGTCATCGATTTTAACTTCTAAATAGGATGAAAAAGCATGATAATCAAAGCGGTCTAAGAAGGGTTTGATGTAGCCGGAGATAATCAAACGCTTCGCTTCGATTTCTTTTAATCCGCGGCTTTGTAAGTAATAGAGTTCCTCAGGATTAATTTCACCAACAGCGGCGCCATGACCGGCTTCGACATCGTATTCATCAATTAGTAATAAGGGGTCGACTTGAATCGCTCCTAAGGGTTCTAAAATGACACCGCGGTTGTTTTGACGACAGTTAGAGCCGTGGTTACCTTTGTGAATTTTGCCAATCACTTCAAAATGAATAAAGGCTTGATGATTCGCAATCATATAGTTTTGTAAGAATGAAGTACTCAAGGGACTTTTGTGATGAACCGCTTCTTTCATGTTTAACATGGCAGTTTGATTTTGAACAGCGAGTCCCATTTTACGAAATTCTGCGTGTTCACCTAATAATTGGACTTGATGGTTGATATGAGTGGATTGTCCCCCAACAATGGCTAAACCAAAATCGAGTACGGCGTGATGTTGTAACTCGACATCGATCGCTACTGTTTGAGAAGAAGCTTGCCCCATCAACACCACGGTCAGTTCTCCTTTGGATTCAGCGTTAAGCTTGATGTGTAGCTGTTGGTTCGTGTCCGCTTCTGGTAAATACCAAAAGAGGTGAACCTTTTGATTGATTTGCTCACTCCATTCAAGGGAGATATTCCCGTTTGTGGATTGGTTAAAAATGACGAAATTGAACGGTTTTTCGACATCATTACGATGGAATGTTACATGAAAATCCGATTCATTTTGTTTCACTCGAACCCATCGTGGTCTTCTTGTAATTTGGTTTTGTTCCAAAACAAGGGTATTCTTAATTGGATTAAAGATAAACGGTAGTGAATTCATGCTACTTACCTACATTGGTCGCACAAGTACCTAGAGAATAGCGCTTGGGTTCATCGGATAGGGTATCAAGACCTAATTCAGCTTTCAACCAATCATAACCTTCAGTATCAATCTTCTTAATCAGTTCTAACCGACCCGTTTTAACGATTTTCCCACGAATCATGATATGGACAAAATCAGGAACAATGTAATCGAGTAATCGTTGGTAGTGAGTAATTAATAAGAAGCCGCGGTCTTTGGATTTAAAGTTCGTTACATTTTCTCCAACAATTCGTAAAGCATCCACATCCAAACCGGAATCGATTTCATCTAATATGGCGAACTTGGGTTGGAGAAGTTTCATCTGTAATATTTCATTGCGTTTCTTTTCTCCCCCACTAAAGCCGGTATTGACATAGCGGTGGGATAAGCCTGAACCCATTTTTAATTCTTTCGCCGCATCTTCAAACGCTAAGATAAACTTCCCAACGCGAAGCTTCTTCTCTTCGCCTTGGTGCGCTTGAACCGCTGCTTTTACAAAATCGAAATTGGTAACTCCGGGAACTTCAACGGGGCTTTGCATCGCTAAAAAGAGACCTTTCTTACTCCGTTCATCCACGGGTAATTCATGAATCTTTTCACCATCTAGGAGGATTTCTCCTGATTCTAAGGTATATTTGGGATGACCCATAATGATTTGGGCTAAAGTAGATTTTCCAGTGCCGTTAGGTCCCATGATGGCGTGGGTTTCCCCTGAGCGAATCACTAAGTTAACCCCATCTAAAATAATGCGGTCTTCTACAGTAACTACTAAATCTTTTATTTCTAATGTCGACATATAATCCCTCCAAATGAACAGTCTTATTTTACCAAATTTTAGCCCTAAATGCAAAAGTTACGTGTCTATCGCTAAGGATGTTTCATGGAGAGGGTTACACACAAAAAGAAAGGGCTTTCAAAAGCATCATGGTTATGTTAAAATAGTCTTTGTCACTACGAAGGGAGAAATGAACCGTATGACTACGCATCAAGGAATTCTTGATTTTGTTTCAGAAGCCACTGCTTTACTCCAACCCACTCATGTTCATTGGTGTGATGGGTCTGAAAAAGAAGCTGAAACACTCATTGATTTGTTGATTCAAGAAGGGAAAGCCATTCGGCTGAACCCCACGCTCCGCCCCAATAGTTTTTTATTTCGATCCGATCCAAGCGATGTAGCGCGAGTTGAAAACCGGACTTTTATCGCCTCCAAGACCAAACGGGATGCTGGCCCAACAAACAATTGGATGGACCCCATCGAGTTAAAGGCAACGATGACCTCCTTATACAGAGGATCCATGAAAGGACGCACCTTATACGTGATTCCGTTTGCCATGGGACCATTATCTTCTCCATTTGTGAAATACGGAATCCAAATAACGGATAGTCCCTATGTAGTCTTAAACATGCGATACATGACTCGTATGGGTTTTGAAGTCATCCAAGCAATTCAACCCCACATGAGTTTCGTCCCTTGTCTCCATTCCAGTGGATATCCCTTGGAAGTTGGTCAAAAGGATCCTTCTTGGCCTTGCGCTCCGATCGAAGAAAAATATATTACCCATTTTCCAGAAGAACGGCTAATTTGGTCGTATGGTTCTGGATATGGAGGAAATGCCCTGCTTGGGAAAAAATGCTTCTCCTTGCGGATTGCTTCGGTATTAGCACGAGATGAAGGATGGTTAGCAGAGCATATGCTCATCATCAAAATCACCAACCCTGAAGGCAAAGTCAAATATTTCACTGGAGCGTTTCCCAGTGCTTGCGGAAAAACCAATCTCGCAATGTTAATATCAACCTTGCCAGGTTGGAAAGTGGAAACCCTTGGAGATGATATTGCCTGGCTTCGCATCGGCAAAGATGGACGCCTGTATGCTATGAATCCCGAATTTGGTTTCTTTGGAGTGGCTCCAGGGACGAGTGAGTTCACCAATCCCATCGCCATGCGGACGTTATCCAAAGACACTATTTTTACAAATGTTGCTTTAACGGACGAGGGCGATGTTTGGTGGGAAGGTTTAACGAAACCAGCCCCATCCCACCTCGTTGATTGGAAAGGACAAGATTGGAATAATTCTCCCACCCCAGCTGCTCATCCCAACTCTCGCTTCACTGTTAAAATCAGTCAGTGTCCCGCCTTGGCAAGCGATTGGGAATCTCCTGAAGGAGTTCCCATCTCTGGCATTCTCTTTGGCGGAAGACGCTCGGATACTATCCCTTTGGTTATGGAGAGTCATTCATGGCAACACGGTGTCTTTTTCGGTTCAATCATGGCTTCTGAAATCACGGCGGCACAAATTACCAATGATTATGGCAAAGTACGACGGGATCCATTTGCGATGTTGCCGTTTATTGGCTATCATGCAGGCGATTATTTTGCTCATTGGTTATCGATGGAACGTCATACTGAAGCGGCGTTACTACCCAAAATCTTTATGGTTAACTGGTTCCAAAAAGACGAAAACAATCAGTATATTTGGCCAGGTTTCGGTGAAAACATTCGCGTCATCAAATGGATTTTTGAGCGATGTGATGGCCAAGTATCTGCTCGTGATGAAGCCATTGGATATCTTCCCTATCAAAAGGATTTGGATACGAGCCATTTGTCTTTAACAAATCATCAAATAACCCGTTTATTAGACGTCAATCCTATGCTATGGCGAAAAGAAGTAGACTCCATCGAGACATACTATCAAATGTTTGAAGAAGAACTACCGAAGGAGTTACTACAAGAATTAAGTGACTTAAAAGCGCGATTATCAAAATAACTTATAAGGCCTAGAAGACTCTTCCGGGCCCTTTTTATATGATATGAGAAGTAAACTGTTCAAACCAATAAAAAAACCCTGTATGACATGCGACATTTCTGTCTGTCTTACAGGGTTTTATGGTATAAAAATGGATTATTTTTCGATAATTTCTGCACCTAAGATTTCAGGCGATTTCACATGTTTGATTTGGGAAAACTCCAACAATCTGCGAATGAGGGTTAAGAAGAGGAAGGATACCAGTGACAAAATAATCCCAAGTCCATACGACCCCATCCCAAAGATTAACCCAATCATCGCCCCAAGCCACAACGTAGCGGCGGTTGTTAAACCATAAATTCCACTGGAAGTCTTTAAAATTGTTCCGGCTCCTAAGAACCCAACCCCCACGATAATCTGAGCGATGACCCGTTGTCGTTCTAAATTGACAACCATATTGGGCATTTCTTGTGCTAAGGCTAACGCTTCATGATAGAGGGTCTCTTGCATTATCGCAATCCCACAAGCGCCAAAAGCAACCATTAAATGTGTGGTTACCCCAGCAATTTTATGTCGCATTTGCCGTTCCATTCCAATGATTCCGACAAACAAAGCAGTTAATCCTAACCGAATCAACATTTCCCATAAGGAAGGAGTTGTATTTAATAAGTTCGTAAACCATTCCATATTATCATCACCAATCAATATCTTAAGCGAAAAGTAAGCGCTTTATAAATGTCTTATTATTATATCAAATGGCCGTCTTTTTAGCAAGTATGTTTCGAATGTTGGCTATGCTATTTCGC
>CAZABW010000023.1:0-25048 GCA_964483655.1 uncultured Candidatus Izemoplasmatales bacterium | reverse complement strand
TAGAGCTTTGATATAATGAAATTGGTGATGCCTCTTGCGATACATAGACACAATCCTTTATGATCTTGATGGAACGATTGTTGATTCCAATGAATTAATTCTTTCTTCGTTTCGCCATACTTTTGACACTCATTTTCCAAAACTCCCCCTCTCACGCAGCGATTTGTTAATTATGATGGGTCCTCCTTTACGGGAAACGTTCGCGCGATTTACAAACGACTCCACGTTGATTTCAACGATGGTTGATACTTACTTGAATTACTATAAAACCAACGAATTTTCGGTGATATCTCTCTTTAAGGGAATGAAGGAAGCCATTCAAACATTCCATCAAAAAGGATATAAACAAGCGATAATCACTACGAAATTCACCGCGTCTGCCCAGCCCTCCATCCAGCACTTTGGACTTGATCCATTCCTTGATATGATGATTTCATTAGATGATGTTTCCGCCCCAAAACCACACCCAGAAGGAATTCTCTTAGCAATGGAGAAACTCTCATCCCTTGGGGCGGTAATGGTAGGCGATAACGCCACAGATATTGAAGCAGGGAAAAACGCTCATATTCTCACTGTTGGCGTTCGATATAGTTTAAAATATGATGAATTGGTATTAGCCAATCCGGATGTTTGGATTGAAGATGGATTTGAACTCATTCAATATATCAATAAGTTAAATAAGGAGGAATAAAAATGGATTGTGTATTTTGTCGGATTCTATCTGGGGAGATTCCCACCAATGTCGTCTATGAAGATGAGAATGTTCTTGCTATTTTAGACATCTCACAAGCGACGAAAGGTCACACCTTGATTGTCGCAAAGCAACACTATAAGAATCTCTATGATATTGATGAAAATGTCGCTGCGGACATTTTCCGGGTGATTCCAAAACTTGCGAATGCATTAAAAAACGCATTTCATCCAATTGGTCTTAATGTCTTAATCAACACTGAGAAACCCTTACAAACGGTCTTTCATTTCCATGTTCACTTAATCCCACGATATCCTCATGATGGGGTTGAAATTGACTTTATTAACAACTATGGGAATACTTCTAAGGAACAATTCCTTGCGATTCGAGATGCCATTCGCGCCCAAATTCAGTGATGAACAAACAAAAATCCCCCAAACTTTTCGAGCTTGAGGGGTTTTTTTATCGAATGATGTCTTCGCCCATGTAGGGACGTAATACTTCGGGGATGACAATTGATCCATCTGCTTGTTGGTAGTTTTCCATAATCGCTATGACTGTTCGACCAACTGCAAGTCCAGATCCATTTAAAGTATGAACGTATTCTAATTTTGCATCAGCAGAAGGTCTTACTTTAATGTTTGCTCGTCTTGCTTGATAATCTTCCGCATTCGAAATGGATCCAATTTCGCGATACTTATTCTCAGAAGGAATCCATACCTCAATATCGTACGTTTTCCGCATACCAAATCCAAGATCTCCCGTGCAAAGAATAACGACGCGATAAGGCAATTGAAGTTGTTTTAAGACTTCTTCACTATCAAGTAACATCCGATCGAGCTCTTCATAAGAGGTTTCAGCCGTGGTGAACTTGATTAATTCTACTTTATTGAATTGATGTTGGCGTAAAATACCTCGTGTATCTCGCCCTGCAGATCCCGCTTCTTGACGAAATGCCGTGGTGTATGAAACATACTTTAGCGGTAGTTGGTTGATATCTAAAACTTCATCTCGATGTAGATTAATCGTGGGTACTTCCGCGGTTGGATTTAAATAGAATTGACGATCGTCATAGAGTTTAAACGCCTCTTCTTTGAATTTGGGAAATTGACCCGTTGCATACATGCTCGCCTCATTGACAATATAAGGTGGAATGCATTCCGTGTAGCCGTGCTTTTTTGCATGCAAATCCATCATAAACATGATTAAACTACGTTCTAAACGAGCTCCTAATCCTTTGTATACGACAAAGCGACTTCCGGCAATTTTGCTGGCTCGATTGAAATCTAGAATATCGTGAAGTTCACCTAATTCATAGTGAGCTCGAATCGGAAAATCAAAGGTTCTTGGCGTGTTTATCCGCTTGATTTCGCGGTTTTCACTATCGTCTTTCCCTACCGGTATCGATTCATTTGGAAGATTAGGGGTTAGAAGTAAAGCTTGTTTTATCTCTTCATCAAGGGTTGTAACTTGAGCATCTAACGATCGAATTTCATCCGCTGCTTGAGTGACACTTTCTTGAAGGATTGTGGTATCTTGATTTTGCCGTTTGAGAAGTCCTATTTGTTTGGATACTTCATTTTTTTTGGCTTTTAAAACTTCTACACGAGCAATCGACTCACGACGAAGTTGATCTTTTTTCACGACATCATAGAGATAGGAAAAATCTCCCCCTCTTCGATTGAGTAGCGCGACGATTGCGTCGGTTTGTTCGCGGATTAATTTAATATCTAACATGGAATTTCCCCCTAATAACTTTCTCCCATAAGGTCATTAATTTCATCCACTGTCTCTTCTTCCTCTTCAAACTCTAATACCGCTGGTTTGATAATGGGTGTCGAAACTTCTGGGATGATTTCTTCTTGTTCGATTTCTACGTCGCTTTCACATTCTTCTTCACAAGGGACAATCGCAATCGTTGCGACGGAATGATTATCCATCAAGTTGATGATACGAACTCCTTGAGTTGAACGTTTGGTCTGAGCAATCTGGCCGATGGGTACACGAATAATCATACCCTTATCGGTGACGACAATCAAGTCTTCCTCCGGAGAAACGCTAATCAATTTTCGTAACGCTCCGTTTTTCTCGGTAACGTTAATGGTTTTAACCCCTTTTCCACCGCGTCCTTGAAGACGATATTCATCAACCACGGTTCGTTTGCCATATCCTTTTTCAGAAATCACGAGAATTTCACTGTGATCGTCCGTGACGGCGGTGACGCCAATGACGGTTTCATTATCATCTAAATCGATTCCTTTCACTCCAGCAGCACTTCGACCCATGTCACGTACATCGGTTTCAATGAAGCGAATGGCTTTCCCGTTTGAAGCACCAATAATGATTTCTCGTAACCCATCGGTAAGTTTCACACTATGAAGGGAATCATTTTCTTTTAAAGACACCGCACGAATCCCGTTCGCACGAATATTTTGGAAATCAGAAACTTTGGTTCGTTTAACAATTCCCTTGAGGGTGGTGAAGAAGAGGTATCCTTCTTCGAAGTTTTTTACACTCATCACAGCAGCGAGGTCTTCTCCCTCGGTAAGATTGAGTAAGTTAACGATAGGAAGACCTTTCGATGTTCGTCCTAACGCGGGAACTTTATACCCTTTCATCTTATACACACGACCCATGGTCGTAAAGAATAAGAGATAATCATGGGTTGAAGTCGAAATAATCGAATCGATGACATCATCTTCATTCATCTTCATTCCTGTTTTTCCACGACCGCCACGATTCTGGGCTTTATAAGTATCGATATTCATCCGTTTGACATATCCGTTGGTGGTAATTGCAATGATGACATCTTCCACGGGGATTAAGTCTTCATCTTCGATATCGTAATCACCGAACACATCGACTTCACTGCGTCTGGAATCGCCATAACGAGTTCGAATATCCATCGCGTCATCAATCAAGATTTGTCGTTGTAAATCGGAACTTGCTAAGACTTGATTAAAGTATTGGATGGCGTCATTGATTTGGTTTAATTCTTCATGAATTTTATGACGTTCTAATCCTGATAAACGTCGCAATTGCATTTGTAAAATCGCTTTTGCTTGGATATCCGACAGATTGTATTTGGAAATGAGTTGTTGCTCCGTATCATCGTAGGATTCTCGAATCGTTTTAATCACGTCATCGATATTATCTAAAGCAACGATAAATCCTTGGAGTAAGTGTTGACGCTGGAGAGCTTTTTCTAAATCGAATTTGGTTTTACGAATTAAGACTTCTAATTGATGGTTAAAATAATGTTTTAATACTTCGTTTAAGGCCAACACTTGTGGTTGATCGTTAACCAAGGCAATCATGTTTACGTTGTAGGTGGTTTGAAGGGAAGTGTTTTTGAGTAGGTTGTTCACAACGACTTCCGCATTCGCATCACGACGTAATTCAATGACAATTCGCATTCCATTGCGGTTGGATTCATCGCGTAAGTCGGTAATTCCTTCCACGCGTTTTTCTTTGACTAAATCCGCAATTCGTTCAATCAGATTGGTTTTATTGACTTGATAAGGGATTTCTTTAACAATGATTTGTTTTTTCCCAGAAGCCATTTCGACGATATCAATTTTCGCTTTGACACGAATGCTTCCTTTTCCAGTCAAATAAGCTTCCCGAACCCCAGCTAATCCTAAAATAATCCCGCCCGTTGGAAAGTCCGGAGCTTTGATAAATTCCATGAGTTCTTCCACGGTGATTTCTGGGTTTTTAATATAAGCAATGTATCCATCCATCACCTCAGTCAGATTGTGAGGGGGGATGTTGGTTGCCATACCGACTGCAATTCCAGTTGCGCCATTGACTAATAAGTTAGGAAAATGGGCGGGAAGGACTTTTGGTTCTTTTTCCGACCCATCATAGTTATCAACGAAATCAACGGTGTTTTTCCGTAAATCGCGAATCAAATCCATGGTGATTTTTTCCATTTTGGCCTCGGTGTACCGCATCGCGGCAGCACCATCGCCATCAATGGACCCAAAGTTTCCATGACCATTCACAAGGGGATAACGGAAACTAAAATCTTGTGCCATCCGAACCATTGCTTCATAAATCGCGGAGTCTCCGTGGGGATGATATTTACCCATGACATCCCCAACGATCCGTGCTGATTTTTTATATTGTTTGTCTGGATAAACCCCAAGTTCATCCATTCCATATAAAATCCGTCGATGAACGGGTTTTAATCCATCACGGACATCCGGGAGTGCGCGCGACACGATAACACTCATGGCATAACTAAGAAACGAGGTTTTCATCTCGCTTGTTAGATTGACTTCAATCACTTTGTGTGATGTAGAAACAGGTCCTACTGCGTGTAATTGATCCATAATTCCCCCTAAATATCCAGATTACGGACGTAGATGGCATTTTCTTTGATAAACTCACGCCGACTTTCTACTTCCTCACCCATCAGCATGGAAAAGATGCGGTCCGCTTCCATGGCGTCTTCTAATGTAACTAATAACAGGGTTCTTGTTTCGGGATCCATGGTGGTTTCCCATAGTTGTTCGGGATTCATTTCCCCGAGTCCTTTGTACCGTTGAATCGTGGGTTTTCCCCCGAACTTAGCTAGGATTTCTTCCAGTTGATGCTCATCATAAGCATATTCAATCGAGCGTCCTTGTTGGACTTTATAAAGCGGTGGTTGAGCGATATAGACATATCCCTTTTCGATGAGCGGGCGTAAGAAACGATAAAAGAATGTCAGGAGAAGGGTTCGAATATGCGCACCATCGACGTCCGCATCGGTCATGATAATGATTTTGTGATACCGAACGGTTTCCACTTGAAAATCTTCCGCTATCCCCGTGCCAAACGCTTGAATCATAGAGACGAGTTCTTTGTTCGCATAGATTTTATCTAACCGAGCTTTTTCAACATTTAAAACTTTTCCTCGAAGTGGAAGAATCGCTTGGAATTCAGATTCCCGCCCTTGTTTCGCTGAACCGCCGGCGGAATCTCCTTCGACGATGTAAATTTCTGCCTTCGAAGCGTCTCTCGTACGGCAATCTGCTAATTTCGATGCGATGCCTAAGGAATCTAAGGGAGACTTTCTTCTTGTGGCTTCTCTTGCCTTCTTCGCCGCAATCCGAGCCCGTTGCGCCATCACGGCTTTCTCGAGAATAACACGGGTAGCTTGTGGGTTTTCCAGTAAGAATCGTTCAAGGCCTTCAGACATGATGTTCCCAACAACACGTCTTGCGTCACTGGATCCAAGTTTCGCTTTGGTTTGTCCTTCAAATTGAGGATCCGGATGCTTAATCGATACAATCGCAACCAATCCTTCGCGAGTATCTTCCCCTACTAACGATTCATCTTTACGGAAGATATTTGTGTTGCGACCGAAGTTATTGATAATTCTTGTTAGTGTCGTTTTAAATGCTTCTTCATGGGTTCCCCCTTCAGGGTTGGTAATGTTGTTGGTGAAGGGATAAATATTAGCCGCATAGCCATCGTTATATTGCATTGCGATTTCAACCATAATGCCTTCTTGTTCCCCTTCAAAATAAGCAACCATGTTGTGTAAGACATCTTTGCCTTGATTGAGGAAGGAAACGTATTCTTTGACGCCGCCATCGTATTTATAATCTTTACGGGTAATATTTGCTTGTTCCCGAGCATCTTCAATCCAGAAGCGAATGCCTTTGTTTAGAAAGGCAAGTTGCTGAATGCGATTGCGTAAGGTTTCAAACTCATATACTTGTGATTCCACAAAAATCTCTGGATCTGCTAAAAAGGTTACAACGGTTCCAGATCGTTCAGTAGGTCCAAGCACTTTTAATTCTTGTTTGACAAACCCATGATCAAACGCGATGAAATATGCCGTTCCATCCTTATGGATTTCTACCTGTAAGTATTGACTTAAAGCGTTGACTACAGAAGCCCCAACCCCATGCAATCCACCAGACACTTTGTAAGAGTTATGGTCAAATTTTCCTCCTGCATGTAACACAGTAAAAACCGTCTCAACAGCGGGACGTTTGGTTTTTTGATGGATATCAACGGGAATTCCGCGACCATTATCGGTAACACGAATCACATTTCCTGGAAGGATTTCGACACCAATCGTATCCGCAAACCCAGCTAATGCTTCGTCGACTGCGTTGTCGACGATTTCCCACACGAGATGATGTAATCCTCTTGGACCCGTGGTCCCGATATACATTCCTGGTCTTTTTTTGACCGCTTCCAATCCCTCTAGGATTTGGATACTACTTTCATCATACTTTTTCATCTTGTTGTCCACGGCTTGTTTCCTCCTTGATGCTGCCTTTATTCACACGATAAATTCGTGAGCGATTGCTTTGATTGGTCATAAAATCGGTGATGGATGTGGAAGTGATAATCACTTGAGCCCCAGACTCCATCAATCGACGAATAAAACGATTTTGGCGCTTGTTATCTAACTCACTAAAGACATCGTCCAATAATAAGACGGGGATTTCCCCAGTAATTTCTGACATATAGTCGACAAGCGCAAGCGTTAAGGCTAAGATGGCAAGTCGTTGTTGCCCTTGGGATGCGAAGTCTTTCGCATTTTTTTGATTGAGTTTCACTTCAAAATCATCGCGATGAACTCCTACAGTAGAAGTGGCTTGGTGAAAATCGCTTTTTCGCTTAGCAGCCAACATACTAAGGGGGTCTTCGTTCATAGAAGGTAGGTATTCGAGTTGAAATGAATCATTGTCTTCGCTAAACCAACTATATGCGGTTTGCGCTTTTAAGACTAATTGTTCTAAAAAACGCTTCCGTTTTGCGATGATGATTTTCGCCGCTTCTGCCATTTGAACATCGAGGACATCGAGTAAGGTGAGATCGATTCGGTTGGTGATGGCATATTGTTTTAATAACTCATTTCGTTGTCTCAAAATCAATCGATACTGACTGAGTGTTTCAAAATAGAAATGGTCGCTTTGTGTTAAAAAAACATCTAAAAAATAACGTCTTCCTAACGGGGCTCCTTTGATTAAGTTCATTGAATCCGGGGTGAAGGCGACGACATGTAGAAGACCGACATAATCACTCAAGCGTTTGATTTCTGTCGCATTCACAAGCGCTTTTTTCCCCATTTCACTAATGATAATCGATTGTGTTCTCGTTCCTTGATTGAGTTGGACAGACGCAACGATTTTAGCGTAGGGTTGTTCGTATTGAATGACATCTTCGTCTTCAGATTTATAACTTTTTGCTAGGCCTAAAACATAGATCGCTTCTAAAAAATTGGTCTTTCCTACCCCATTTTCGCCAATAAAAAAATGTAGGCCTCGGCCTAACGAAACGGTTTGTTTAGTATAGGTGCGAAAATGGTGAAGTGTAATCTCACGAATGTACATCAGCAGCGACAATCAAAAGCACTTCTTTGGGTGGAATTTTGATTTGATCTCCAGGATATAGTTTCTTCCCACGACGTTGTTCTAAGATATTGTTCACGTAGATTTTATTGGCTTCTAAAAACGGTTTTGTTTCGCCACCAGAGGAAATAACATTAGCAAATTTTAACAACTGTCCCAGGGTAATATATTCGGAATGAATCTCTATTTTTTTCATTGGCTTTCCTCCTTTTTTCGGCTTCAAAACCAGTATTGTCTATATAATATTATATAATATTATATAAAATATTACAAACCAAACCGGAAAATTCTTCTTAAAAATAGGCAATATGCCCAAAGAAAACACCGAGAATTCTGTGTTCTCGGTGTGATTGTTATGTTTGGTTAACTTTCTCAAGAAAATCAACCATTGTGTATAACCAATGTTTCTCTAATCGGATGGTGTCAAGGATGATATGGATTTTATTATCCTTGTATGTAAAACGTAAGAAGCGGGATACTTCTTGACCGAAACGGAAGAGTTGATCTCCTGCTAAGCGTTTGGTACCGGCTTCAGAAATGATGAGGGTAACGTTGGTTTTTGTCTCTACAAATCGTTCTGCCTCAAATTTTGTGGAGTAGTGTTCAAATAACCGTTCATATAAGTATAACTCAAGTTCTTGTTTGTAAGAGCCAAATCGATCAGAGAACTCATCAAGTAAATCTTCTAACATCGCAAAGGATTCTACTTTACTAATTTTTCCATGCATTTCTAACTTCACAAAATCATCTTCAACATACGTTTTGTCAATATATTTTGAGACGTTCGCCTTAATCTTAGCAATCGGTTGTGAGGAAGTTGGTTTCCCTTGTTTTGAAGCGATTTCTTCTTGTAAGATGCGAAGATACAAATCAATCCCAACGGAATCGATAAAACCTGATTGTTCGCTTCCTAAGACATCACCCGCTCCACGGATCGATAAATCCCGGACAGCGATTTTAAAGCCGCTTCCTAGTTCAGTGAATTCTTTAATCACTTGGAGACGTTTTTCTGCGTCTTCAGTTAATACTTTATTTTTTTGATACATTAAGTACGCGTAAGCAATCCGATTACTTCGGCCAACCCGACCGCGTATTTGATAGAGTTGAGATAATCCTAATCGATCAGCATCGTGAATAATGAGGGTATTCGCGTTGGGGATGTCGATGCCGGTCTCGATAATTGTTGTGGCGATTAAGACATCAATTTTTTGTTCAATAAAGTCATCAACGACTTGTTCAAGTTCGGTTTTTGACATTTGTCCATGAGCGATGGCAACACGCGCTTCTGGAACGATTTTTTGAATTTTGGTTTCGATGTTGAGTATATCGTCAACTCGATTATAAAGATAGAAAACTTGGCCATTTCTCGCTAATTCCCGCTCGATTGCATCCTTGATAATCACGTCGTTTCGCTCTAATACATAGGTTTGAATCGGATAGCGATTTTCAGGAGCTGTTTCCAATAAGGACATATTCTTTACACCCATAATCGCCATTTGTAAGGTTCTCGGTATGGGGGTGGCGGATAGAGAAATGACGTCGATATTGACCTTCATTTCCTTGATTTTTTCTTTGTGTTCCACGCCAAACCGTTGTTCTTCATCAATGATTAATAGGCCTAAATCTTTAAAAACAACATCCTTAGATAATATCCGGTGTGTTCCAATTAATATATCCACAAGTCCTTCTTGGAGTTTTTTTAATGTGATGGTTTGTTCTTTCCGAGAAACGAAACGATTGAGAAGAGCAACGGAAACACCAAACTTCTCCATCCGTCGTTTAAATGTTTCTGCGTGTTGCTTGGCTAATACGGTTGTGGGTGCTAAGTAAGCTACTTGCTTGTTCGATAGAACAGCCTTAAACGCTGCTCGCATCGCGACTTCCGTTTTCCCAAAACCGACATCGCCACAGAGTAATCGATCCATCGGTTTATCCATTTGCATATCTTGTTTGACTTCTTGGATGGCTCGTAATTGGTCGGGGGTTTCTTCGAATTCAAAGTCTTCTTCGAAACTTTTTTGCATCGGATCATCTGAGACAAAGGCATAGCCAACAGATTTTTCTCGCTCTGCGTATAAAGCGATAAGTTTATCGGCGATATCTCGAACTTTCGTACGAACTCGTTGCTTGGTTTTTGACCAATCGGTTCCTCCTAGCTTGCTAAGACGAGGCTCAAATCCTTCACTTCCGGCATACTTTTGGATTTGATCGATTGCGTCAAAGGGAATATAGAGTTTATCTTCATCGCGGTATTCAATATGAATATAATCGTTCTTGGTCTTCCCAAGTTCCATGGTTACAATCTCAATGAATCGCCCAATCCCATAGTCATAATGAACGACATAATCCCCAGGTTTTAAATCACTGATGGACGTGAGTCGCTTGGTGTTTTGATAAACAGAACGATATCGTCCCCGCTTGTAAGGAACTTGTTTTCTTCCAAACAAGCCTTCGGTAATGATGGCTAAATCACCATCTTCAAAAATGACGTCTACATATTGATCGGTAATCGTGAGTTGAATCGTTTGTTTGATTAAAGGTTCGCTTGGGCCAATCACTTCAAAAGGAATCGCTTTTTGACGCAATAGATCAGCGAGATGATTCAATGAAGAAAGGTTCTTACAAGCAACCAAGACACTATGATGTCGGGCCATTTGAAACAAATCACGAATCAAAAACTCTTGATCCCCCTCATACCGAATCGGCGTCTTTGTAAGGAAAGAAACAATTTCGCTACTGTTGATGGATTCGCTTTTAACGAGTGCTTCCGTGCGAATCAAATCGCATTTGGATGTTTCTTTCAAAGGGATGATGGGTTGAAATCCCACGTGAAGATAGTCTTCAAGTGATAAGAAATAGTCACTTGTTTCAGATAGTAAAATTGTTTCTTGTTCGAGAATACGGTGTCCTTCAATCATCATCACAAGCGGATTATCAACGAGATCAACTAACGTTGTTTTTTGATGATAAACGAGCGGAATATAGCGAGATAAACGATCTAATTGATCTCTGTTTTCGAGTTGGAGAAGATCGTTTTTTACTTTTTCAATGGCTTTAGGTCCTTTTAATGTGGATAAAACAGTTTGTAAGGTTTCGAGGATTCCTTGAATTTGTTGGTCTTCATAAAAAAACTCAAATACGGGTAAAATGGTGATTTCTTTGCGATGGGCAGTGGAACGTTGGCTTTCAATTTCAAAGGTTTTGATATCTTCTAAGGTGTCGCCAAAGAAATCCAATCGAACAGGTTCTAAGGAATCAATACTAAAAATATCCACGATTCCACCACGAACACTAAAATCACCAGGTTTTTCTACGGTATAGGTTCGTTTATATCCTAACATCCGTAATCTTTGGATTAACAACTCAGGATCAAAATCCGTGTCAACTTTTAGCTGAATTTGAGCTTGAGACCACATTGATTTCGGAACTTGTTCTTTAATATACCCCGCTAAATGGGTCACAATGAGGATTTTTTTACCCGATAAAATTTGTGAAATGGTGTGTAATCGTTCAATCTTAAACTCATAACTAGATGTTAACATCTCTGTTGTAACAAATTCATCCTGCGGAAAGAAACAGACCGAGTCAGTATGCATCAAATTGGATAAACGGTCATATGCTTGTTGGGCTTTATATAGGTTGGGTAATACGACAATCATCGATGTATTTCGTTGTTGGAAGAACAGAGAAGCGAAGTATAAACTCGCTTCTTCCGAGACATCTTGTAAACAAAGATCGACTTGTGAAGTCTTGATTGTTTCAACGATAGTTTGCATTTTGGGGTGGTTTAGTAGCCAAGAATGAATGCTTTTCATACGACCTCCGAACGCCTGAAGGGCGAGTTATTCACTCGCCTAGGGGGTTTGATTTAAATGGATGGTTTATTTTTTCTTTTGTAAAGAATGACTCACTGATAAAGACAAGGAAAGCGGAAGAAAACGGGTGAAAAATCTTGCCAACTTCATCGATAAAGAGGGAATAATGATGCGTTTTTTTCTCTTGATTCCCCGAATTGCCACTTTAGCACAAGTTTCTGCAGAGATTCCTTTTAACGCCATACTCACTCCTGCAACTTGAGCGAATTCGGTATACACCGGTCCTGGACATAAGGATAAGACCCGTAGGCTTGGTTTGGTATGTTTACATTCATAATCCAAGGCATTGGAGAAATGATTAACATAGGCTTTTGTGGCGGCGTAGGCAGCCATCTTGGGGGTAGGAAGTAATCCCGCAATGCTCGCAACATTTAAAATAACCCCTTGTTTCATTGATTGAAGAAACCGTTTGGTTAAGACATGCAAAGCAACGATGTTGGTTTGAATCATGTTTAATTCCCGATCTAACGGCGCTTGGATAAAGTAATCCACAATCCCGAAGCCGGCGTTGTTAATGACAATTTCTGGTTCGAACGGACTGGCAAACTGATAAAAAGCTTCTACTTCAGAAAGAACAGATAAATCCGCCTTGAAGATTTGAGCTTGAATCGAGTATTGTTTTTGTAAATCCGCTTGAATCGATTTCAATTCTTGTTCTCTTCTTCCGGTAAGGATCACGTTGTTTCCTAGTTTCGCATATTGGTAAGCGAGTTCTTTTCCAATTCCGCTTGTGGCGCCTGTAATCGCTACATACATAATAATCACCTCTCGCACAAAACATTATATCATAATCTCACTTTTTTTTGATTTGAAAAAGAGGCTTGCGCCTCTTAATTTCGGTTAAACTGATTCATAATGGTATCAAACGAAACGCCACTCGCGAAAAGATCTAAAATGGGATTGGTTTGAGCGAATAAATCCTCGAGTTGTTTCTTTTCTTGTTTCGAAAACGGACTCAACACATAATCTTTCGATTCCATTTCTTCTTTCCGGTCAATCCCAATTCGTAGTCGATTAAAGGTATTGCTAGAAAGGGATTGGATAATCGATTTTAATCCATTATGTCCCCCAGCTGATCCTTTTTCTCGAAGCCGTAATTTGAAGAGTGGAAGATCCAAATCATCAGAGATGACGAGGATATCTTGCGCTTCAATTTTAAAGAAATGGGCAACCGCTTGAACCGAGATTCCCGATAAGTTCATAAAGGTTTTAGGTTTTAAAAAGACACAGGTGTCGGTTTTGTAATATTCTCCCTGAAATTTGGTTTCTTTTACGAACGTCCATTTATGGGTTTTGGCATATTGGTCCAACACTAAAAACCCGATATTATGTTTCGACCAAGTATAACTTCTCCCGGGGTTTCCGAGACCGACAATTAAGCGCATATTATCTATGTTTGGGCTTAATAACAACGTACCGATTGGGTTCTTCCCCTTCGGATTCTGTTATGACATCCCGCCAGTCTGCGAGTTTCGTATGAATGACGCGACGTTCATACGCATTCATTTTGCTTAAACGAACTTTGACTCTTGTACGAGCCACTTCTTTAGCGGTTTTTGTGGCTAAAATTTCTAATTGCCGTTTCCGTTGTTCTTTATACCCGCCGACATCGACCAAAGCGACATAATGTTCATCGGTATAAACGTTCAAGAGATTCTTCATTAACACTTGAATCGCATCTAACGTTTTGCCATTTTTCCCAATTAATAAGGGGTTTTCAGAAGTGTCTACGGTAAAGATAATTTGACGATCTTCGACTAATTTCGCTTCAATAATCGCTTCAATTTCCATATTTTTAAGCAGTTCATTGAGATAAGCAATACTATCCCGAATGATATCAAATTTAACAGTAGCTTCTAACTGATAGGTACGATTTAAATTGAAGAGACTTTTCTTTTCATCGACAATCTTTAGTTCCACAAAATTAGGATTAATACTTAATTCTTTCGCGGCGAGTCTTTTTTCAGCTTCGCCGATGGTTTTGGTTTCAAAGCGATATGATTTCATAAGTTCCCCCAAAGTACTTTATGAGATTTTATTTCTGAGCTGTTCTTGACGAGCTCCACTGTTACGATGCGAAACATGGCTTTGGAATAATTGATAGGTATTCCCGATAATCCAGTAGTAAGCAATCCCAGCATTGAGAATCGCGATATACCCCATCATTAAGGTCATGAAATACATCATATACTTCATCGTTTTTTGCGTTTGTTGCGCCTGAGCACTTTGGTAACGAACATTCTTAGTATTCGCTTGCGAACGTTTGTTAATGAGATATTGACTTAAGAACATCGTTGCGGCGACCAAAATAGCTAACGGTAAGTTTGCCCAAATATTGGTATTCCCTAAGTTTGTCCATAGGAAATTAATGTTCATGGTAACCCCTTCCCCACCAAATACAGCCGTATCGGTTAATGGGAAGCGTTGAACGACTTGATACATCGCGATAAAGATTGGCATTTGCGCTAATGGCATTAAACAACCCACAAAGTTGATTTTATATTTCTTATAAATTTCCATGGTTTCTAACTGCATACGTTGTTGGCTTGCTTGATCCGTGCGCCCTTTGTATTTTTCTTGAACACGGCTGAGTTCTGGTTGCGCTAAGTTCATTTTGATGGACATATCATTGGTTTTAGCATAAACAGGCCAAGCAAGCGTCCGAATCGTTAAGGTCATAATTAACAATCCAACCCAATATAAATAGGTTCCACCTAACAATCCAAACAGATTGCTCGCATGGAAAGTAAAGCGACCGATTTGGAGAATGATCCATTCCCAAACCCCTTCTTTTAATCCAATGGGTGTGGTATAAGCAGATTCAAACAAATTGGATTCTTCCAGTGGTGTCATGGTTTGAACGACGTTATTATTGCCAAAGACTAACGTCATATCATAAATGTCTTCTTCGCTCGTGTATTGAATTGTGGTAATCGTTTCATTGGTGGTTGGATTGACATTTCCAAGACGAGTAATAACGTCTGAAATCGTGGTAATTCCAACTTGGAAGGCAGGAGAAATATTTAATGTCGTTTCTAATCCTTCTGGAACCGAAACTAAAATGTTTGCTTCGTTGAAGAGAATGGTGAAATTGATGGTTTCTTCCCCAACTTCATAGTTATTCCAGGTAACGTGTTTGCGTACGAGGCTGGTTGTTGGTTGGCCTAGAAGCACAATCACTTCATTGTACGTTGTGGTACCTTCGACGATTTGTTTGTAATTTGCATGACTTACTTCCCCGTTTCTAGCACCGCCGCAGGCACTTAAAGCCAAAGCGAGAACAAGGAATAATACAAGACTCCAGATGCGATTTTTTTTCATTTCATACCTCTAGTATTTTCGCACGCGCGAATAATTTTTCTAACTCTTGTTTCATCGTCGCAAAGTCGAGTGTCTTTGCGGCGGGTTTCGTGATAATAAAAAAATCAACATTGTTTCGAAACGAGCAAGATTGTACTATTTCTCTAACTCGTCGTTTTAGCCGGTTCCGTTCTACAGCATTTCCAAATTTTTTGGACACACTAACGGCAAACCGGAAATGGATTGCGTCATGGTTTTCTTTTTTATAAATCGTGAAATACGGTCCGCCAACACTTTGTTTGCGTTTTAGGATTTCTTCGATTTCACGGCTTTTCTTTACTCGAAAGTCTTTGTTCACGATAGACCTCCTTAAAAAACAAAAATCACCAAATAATGATTATATTATTCTGGTGATATCGGGTATCAATATAATTGTTTTGGTTGATTTTGTTTTAACGATCAGAAACCGTTAAGGATTTGCGTCCAACTGCGCGACGTCTTGCGAGTACCTTACGGCCGTTTGCGCTTGCCATTCTAGCGCGGAAACCATGCGTTCTAGCTCTTTTTACTTTACTAGGTTGATAGGTCATTTTCATATTAGGCACCTCCCTACAGATACTTCAAAAACCATGCTTCATCATTATATCGAATTTTACTTTTCATGTCAACAATATTTAACCTCTCATTGAGAAAGAGGTGAAAAAAGATTGACTGTCCAAACGGATCGTATGACTTTCGAAGGACTCAAAATCATCCCAAAAGGGGGATGGGGATTGTTTGTGGACAAAATCATGTGTTTTCCGCTTATTCACATTTGTGTGGATATCTCATCTATGTGAATTTGTGGATAAGTCTTATTTTTGGCTAAATATTGCGCTATTTTCTCCACATTTGACTGTGGAAAACGAAAAACAATGTAGAAGTTATCCACATTTTTTGTGGAAAACTTTTTGATACAGAGTGTTTGAATTATGGTATATTCTATGTAAGGATATGAGGGGAACATATGGAAACATTTCAAAACATCTGGAATAACATCAAATCACAATTGGAATTATCCATTGAAGAAGAAGTTTTTAAAGAAACGTTTGTCAATATTACAAACGTTTTTAAGGTTGTTAATAATAACATCTATTTAATCGCCCCTAACCCTTTTATTAAGAGTAAAATTGATAATTTCTGGTTAAATCGTTTAAATGGGATGTTATCAGAATTTTTAAAAGAAAAACACGTCTTTAAAATTATCACGAAAGATCAAGCTGCGGAAGAAATATCGAAAGCACAAACCTATGCGATTAATACCCCCGAACCGAATTTAGAAGAACGGTTTAAAACGGGATTAAGTAATTCTTATACATTCGATAACTTTGTCGTTGGGGCTTCGAATCGATTAGCTTACACCTCTGCTATTAAGGTTGCAGATCAACCAGGAGTATTTGCTAATCCACTCTACATTTTTGGAGATGTCGGATTAGGAAAAACGCATCTAATGCAATGCGTTGGCAATTATATCTTAGAAAACGACATTAACAAGCGTGTTTTATATGTAAAAACCGATCAATTCATCGAAGATTACGGCAAAGCAGCTATTAGAAAGACCTTTGAAGATTTTTCAAAAAAATATGAAAATGTCGATATCTTGCTGGTGGATGATATTCAGTTCTTAGCTGGTAAAACCCAATCCCAGTTAGAATTCTTTAAAATCTTCGAACGATTAAAAGAACAAAATAAGCAAATCGTCATTACTTCAGACCGTCCCGCTTCCGAACTATTTGATATTATGTCAAGGCTCACGTCTCGGTTTGAATGGGGATTGTCTGTTGATATTAACCGTCCCAATTTAAATCACCGGATTTTAATCTTAAAAAAGAAGATGCAAGCAGAAACTCAAAACCCCGATTTAATTCCCGATGATGTTTTAGAATACATTGCAAGTATTTTTGATAACAATGTTCGGGAGTTAGAAGGAGCATTAAAACGAGTCTTGTTTTATTGTACTGCTTTTGATTATAAATTTACCGTTCAAATTGCGGAAGAAGCCTTAAAAAATTTAATTAATTCCAAAGATATTTCAAATAAGAGTGTTAATAACGGAAACTATAACACAGTATTAGATGTAGTAAGTAGTTATTACCGAATTACAACCTCAGATTTACTATCTACTAAACGCAGTAAACAATATGTTTATCCTCGTCAAATTTCGATGTATATATTAAAAGAAATGTATGATTTAACTTACAAGAAAATCGGACAGATTTTTAACAATCGAGATCACTCCACGGTGATTTATTCGATTGAACAAATCACAAACGATATCCAAACCGATAAAACCAAAAAAGATGACGTGGAGAAGTTGTTAATAAAATGTGGAAAAAAAGCGTAATTTAGCCATTATAAAATACCAAATAAATGTACAATTAGCGCCAAATATGGTATAATATTTTTGTCAAGAAAAATAGTTTTCCACACTTTCCACAGACGTAACAATAATAACAATAAAAGAATAAATAAAAAGAATAAAAAGGTTTCACATTAGGAGGTAATCTATGAATTTCACGATTGCGAAAGATGTTATTCTAAACAACTTGTTAATCTCCCAAAAAGCACTATCAACCAAAACCCCAGCTCCTTATCTTCAAGGAATCAAACTCGAAGTCTATCAAAAGGAATTAATTCTCATTACGAGTAATTCTGATATTTCCATCAAAATTTCGATTAAAGATGAATCCCTTCATGTGGAAGAAGTAGGGCAAATCTTGGTTCCTGGAAAATACTTTGTAGAAATTATGCGGAAGATGAATGGGGACGAAGTTCGTTTTTCTGTAGTTGATAACAACACACTCCGGATCCAAGCAGGAAATACAGATGTTACGTTAAATATGATTAACGTTGATGATTACCCCGATTTGAAATTCAATCAAAATGATAATCCAATTAAAATCGATGCCAAAGTGATGAAATCCATCATCCGTCAAACCACATTTGCGGCGTCAGCGATAGAAAATCGTCCTATTTTGACAGGAGTTAACATTCGTGTAGACGGCGGAAAATTAACCGCTATCGCAACCGATTCGTTCCGGTTAAGTCAAAAGTTGATTGATCTTCCCGCAAACTTCGAAAAAATGAATGTTGTCATTCCGGCGCGGAGCTTAGATGAACTCTATAAGATCTTAGAATTGAACTTAGATGAAATATTAGTTCATCTAGACCATAAATCGATTTTATTTGAGTATGGCAATGTATTATTCCAATCACGGTTATTAGATGGTAATTTCCCTGAAACATCAAGACTGATCCCAGTTGAGTTTCCGATCGTCATTAAATTCAATAAAAATGATTTGTTTGTGGCGGTTGATCGCGCAAGTCTTCTTTCTTCTCGCGAAGGATCAGCTAGTATTGTTAAATTGAATTTGCGGGCAGACAATGTTGTGGAAATTACATCAAACTCCCCCGAAATTGGGAAAGTCAACGAAGAAATATTCCCACTCGAAAAAGTCATGGGATCTTCGATTAAAATTGCCTTTAGTTCGAAATATTTCATGGAAGCATTAAAAACCTTTAATTCCGAACAAATCTATGTCAAGTTTACTGGCGAGATTCGTCCGTTTGTCATTGAAGGGGAAATGGATCCAGGGTTAGTACAACTTATTTTGCCTGTTCGTACAGAATAATTCGATGGAGCTTCGGCTCCATTTTTTCTTTGTCTTTATTGCAAAAGAAGAGTGGTTGTGATATCATTCTTTTGTTTTGGAAAGGAAACCAATGGGATGAAAAATCAATATGATGTTGTGATTGTTGGTGGGGGTCCATCTGGGTCGATGGCAGCCTATGAACTAACCGTAAAAAACCCTGGCCTCGCAGTACTTTTAATTGATAAAGGGAATGATATTTACCATCGCAATTGTCCGATTTTGGAAAAGAAAATCAAAAAATGTCCAGTTCGTAAAAATGGTGAAATTGGTTGTTTACCCAATTGTTCCATTACCAATGGGTTTGGGGGAGCGGGAGCGTATTCGGATGGTAAATTTAATATCACCAGTGAATATGGTGGTTGGATGGGCGATTACATTGATGAGGATTTGTTAGAAGATTTAATCCAATATGTTGATCAAATCAACTTATCCTTTGGCGCACCCAAAGAAATAACGGATCCAACGACGAATAAAGTTCGTGAAATTGAACGATTAGGATTGGCGGTTGGTTTGAAACTCTTACGCGGGAAAGTCCGTCATTTAGGAACCGAAATTAATCTTGAGATTTTGCGTAATCTCTACGAATACTTAAAAACCAAAATCGATATGTTATATCAAACCGAAGTGGTTGATGTAACGGTAGAAAACCAACGTGTTTCTGGTGTTGTTTTAGCGAATGGAACGACGATTTCCACGCGTTATTGCATCATCACACCCGGTCGAGATGGGTCGAAATGGTTATCCGATTTATGTAAGAAACTCCATATCGAAACCCATTCCAACCATGTCGATATTGGCGTACGCGTGGAAACCAATAACGAAATCATGGCAGAAATTAATGAACATTTATACGAAGGTAAATTTATCTATCAAACCAGTGGGGGTTCAAAAGTCAGAACGTTTTGTTCAAACCCAAGCGGTCATGTGGTCGTAGAAAATCATAGTGGGACGATATTAGCCAATGGGCATGCTTATGCAGATTCAAAGTATGGATCGAAAAACACCAATTTTGCTTTATTAGTGAGTCATAATTTTACCGAACCGTTCAATCAACCGAATGAGTTTGCTCATGGGGTGAGCCGTTTAGCCAACATGTTATCCAATGGATCCATCATCATTCAACGGTTTGGAGATTTACGTCGGGGCAGACGATCGACCGATAAACGGATTAAAGAAGGATTTGTCGTCCCGACATTGAAAGAAGCGGTACCTGGAGATTTAGGACTGGTTCTACCTTATAAAACCATGAAAGCACTGATTGAAATGATGGAAGCCTTGGATCATGTAACCCCTGGAATTGCGAGTGATCATACCTTGCTTTATGGTGTGGAAGCGAAGTTTTATTCTGCGCGACCAAACGTATCTTCCACCTTTGAAAGTACGATTAAAGGATTGTATTTTGGGGGAGACGGCGCTGGGATTACAAGAGGATTAGCACAAGCGAGTGCCAACGGTGTTTGGATAGCTCGCGATGTAGCGTCGAGAGGGTAATATGTTATTAAAAAACGCGACCATCATCAATGGTTTAAATCAACCTAGATTTCTAGGACATATTCTCATTCAAGAAGATAAAATTACCGCCATTGTTCAAAATGAATCCGATCTTCCTTTGCACAATGAAGCGGTTATTGATTGTCAAGGACTCGTTGTTTCACCAGGATTTATCGACGCGCATACCCACCAAGATTTCTTCGCTGGAAAAGTCGATAATGACATCTATTTCAATCCTTTTGTCCTTCAAGGAGTAACGACGATGATCGCTGGAAACTGCGGTTTTTCGGCGGCTGGATATATGAAAAATAGTCCTTACCATGATCAAGTGGGCGGTGGTTTATTTTCCAATGATGGAAACGACTACTCTTCCTTCCAAACATGGTCAGAAAAAATTGATAAAAACATTCCTGTGAATTTGGTTTCCTTAGTAGGACATGGGACTTCACGGATCGGCGTCAATGGCAAACAAAATACCCCTTTAACCGAAAAACAAATTCAAATTATGGAAGAATCGATCGAACAAGCATTGCAAGAAGGTGCAGCAGGCGTCAGTTTAGGATTAATGTATGAACCGGGACAATTCGCTCCTTTTGAAGAGTTAGAACGGATTGCGAAGATTGTGAAGAAGCACAATAAGATTCTAACCGTACATGCGAGAGCTTGTTCGAAAGTATCCACTTCCTATCAACCCCCAGTAGGTGGTAGAGCCCATAATTTACGAGCCATGGATGAAGTGGCGACGATTGTACGAAATACCGGTGTGAAATTAGAATATTCGCATTTAATCTTTGTTGGAAAGAGTTCTTGGTCAACCGTCGATGAATCCCTAGAAATCTTAGATAACCTAAAAAAAGAAGGATTTGATGTGGGGTTTGATCTTTACCCAATGGAATTTGGGGCGTCGGTCATTACCGTTGTACTCCCTGTTTGGTATTTAGGAATGGATCCTTCGAAACGGAAAAAATGGACCACGAAACTTCGACTTTGGTTAGAAATCTTCATCGCAACGAAAGCTTTAGGGTTTGGTTTTGAAGATATTTTAATCTCCAATACTTATGGAAAATTAAAAGAAGTGGAAGGATATCGGGTAACCGAAATTGCCAAGAAACGGAAGAAAAGTGCGTTTGCGACATATTTAGAGTTAATCGATCAAACGAACGGACGAATCAATGTCTTGATGTATAAGTATCAAAATCCCGAAATCATCGAACAACTTCGCAATCACCCGTTATCCATCTATATGAGTGATGCTTGGATTGAAAAAGATTCTGGGGTTCAAAATTTTGCTTGTTACTACACCTTCCCGAAATTTATTACCCTTGCTAGGGATCATCAAACCAGCATCGAACAAGCGATTCATAAGATGACATATCAAACAGCACAGCGGTTCCAAATCCCTGCTCGTGGAGCGATTCAAGAAGGATACTTTGCGGATTTGGTTTTGTTTGATTTACAAGAACTTGATTTTATTGAGGGAAAAGACTTACCACCTGTGGGAATCAAGTATGTCATCAACAATGGCAAAATCGTCATGAAAAATGGTGCCATCCTCCCAGAAGCCAGTCAACAGATCGGGCGTTTCATTCCTATTCCATAATCATTAAAAGACCGAATCGTTCGTTTCCAGCGAAGAAATTCGGTCTTTTTTCTATCCAATGATTGATTTGTAAAGTTCCTATTTTAGTTTTATTAAAGCGCTTACATATTCGTCTCTCGTGGGTCAGTTTAGGCTTTTCATATGAGGGAAGGTATGGTATAATTAACTGCGTTGTAAGGGGTGATGTTGTGGGCAATCGAATCGTTGTTGTAGGAACCCAGTGGGGAGACGAAGGCAAAGGAAAAATCACGGATTATTTAGCTCAAGCTGCGGATGTTGTGGTTCGGAGCCAAGGAGGAAATAATGCGGGACATACTATTCTTTTCAATCACAAGAAATACGCACTCCATTTTCTACCCTCAGGTATTTTTAATGCGAAGACGTTAAATATTATGGCGAATGGGATGGTCATTGAACCCAAATCATTTTTTGAGGAAATCCAAATGATTCATGAAGCAGGATTTCATGATTTTCAATTAGTGATTTCTGACCGTGCGCATGTCATTATGCCTTATCATTTACAATTAGATGCGTTAGAAGAAACTTTAAAAGGACCATTAGCAGTAGGAACAACCAAAAAAGGGATTGGACCTGCTTATACCGATAAAGCGATGCGAATTGGCATTCGCATTGGTGATTTAATCCATCCCGAGCAGTTAAAGGAACGGTTAGAAGTAGCCCTTCGGTTTGCGAACTTAAAACTAGTTTCATATGGCGGAAAACCATATGCGTTTGAAGAACTTTATCATCAAGCTCTCTCTTATGGAGAACGCTTAAAACCTTGGATTGGGGATACTTCTCGTTTATTAGAGAGCGCTGTTGAAACCAATCAACGCATTCTCTTTGAAGGGGCCCAAGGAGTGATGCTTTGTTTAGACCATGGGACCTACCCCTACGTTACCTCTAGTTCTCCTTCAGCGGCGAGCGTTCCACTCAATACTGGCATTGCGCCCCAATTCATTACCGATGTTGTTGGGGTAACCAAAGCGTATGTTACCCGTGTAGGAGGAGGGGTCTTCCCAACAGAGTTTGAAGATGAAGTTTCCAAAGGAATCAGAGAACGCGGAAGAGAGTATGGGACGACGACAGGAAGACCCAGACGAATTGGCTGGCTAGATATGGTTGTTTTACGTCATGCAAAACGTGTGAGTGGAGTTTCTAGTCTTTCGGTGATGTTACTCGATGTTCTCTCTGGAGTAAAAACCCTTCAAATCTGTACGAAGTACCGACTTCATGGAGAAGAGATTGATTATGTCCCAGCAAACTATGAGGATTACAAAGCGATTGAACCCATCTACACAACATTAGAAGGATGGGATGAAGATCTTACTAAAGTGACATCCTTCGATCAACTTCCGATTCAAGCCAAACGATATTTACGCGCAATCGAGGAATACAGTGGAATCCCAATTGGAATCTTCTCTGTTGGACCCGACCGTACTCAAACCATTGCGCTAAAACAATATTTTGAATAAAAAATAGATAGAAAGCGGTGATGAAGTGATTTCACGTATTGTTGGACAACACGCATTGACGAAAAAAGTGGAAAGCAACATTTTACGCATTGCGGAAATGGCCAAGCAAAGTAAAACCGAATATTCTGATGTCATTGATGCGACAGTCGGAATGCTCAACCACGATTCGGGAGCCCTCTTTACCTTCCCGGTAGTGGATCAAATTTGGAAACAAGTGGATGCCAACCAATTGTATCCCTATGCCCCAGTGAGTGGCACAAAAGCCTTCAGTGAAGGGGTTTTTTCCTGGGTGTTTGGGAATATGGCGGATTCCATTCGCAATGCCTTTTCGTATCAAGTGATTCCCACCACAGGAGGAACCGCTGCGATTAGTAATGCGGTGTACAATTTCAATGATTTTGGTCAAAAAATTCTCGTTCCAAACTATTATTGGACACCTTATGAAAATATCGCTATGGAAGCAAATTGTACCGTTGACACCTTTTTAATGTATGACGATCAATACCAGTTCAATAACGAAGATTTTCATAAAGTAGCGAATCGGATGGCCGATGAGCAACAACGCCTATTTGTCATTTTAAATGACCCTTGTAACAACCCTACGGGATTATGTATGCCAACCAGTGCGTGGCAAAAAGTGATTACGACATTAAACGGGATTGCCAATCGGGGCATTCCAGTGATTTTATTACATGATATTGCTTATATTGATTATCAAATGGGAGGATATGATCAAAGTCGATTGGTCTTTGAACATTACTTATCCCTTCATCCCGATATTTTAACGATTGTTTCATTTAGTGGATCGAAATCTTTCTCCCTGTATGGATTCCGGATTGGTGCGCAAATCGGTCTTTCGAAAAACAAAGACGTGATTCATGATTTTATGCGGGTTGGCGATCATTCGGTTCGGGGACGTTTCTCTTCGGTGAGTCACCCCGCAATGACTGCCATCGGAAAAGTATTTTCCAATGAACAATACCGCGTACAATTTAAAGACACCTTAAAAATCGCCCATGATTTATTAAAGCATCGCGCGGAGTTATTTATCGCCGAAGCAAAACAAGTTGGCTTAGCAACCCTACCCTATGGGGGCGGATTCTTTGTAGGGATTGAAAGTCAAAATCCGCAACTATTCCAAAATCTTGTGAGTGAACACATCTTCGTTGTTCCGATGCCTGGTTTAATTCGAGTTGCCCTAAGCTCCATTAAACCCTCAGAAGTGAAACGACTCGTAGAAACCATTAAAAAGTATGTATAGAAAAAAGGAATCGAGCAATCGATTCCTTTTTGGTTGTTAGCCCTTTAATTAAGCAAAATACTCAATCTTGCCTTTATTGAGAATGAGTGAAACAATGTCGATGATGAAAAGAACCCCACCAAATAGAATCCAAATAATACCGAGGATTAATCTTCCTTTGGCAATCCGGTAAATTCCATACACGATTCCATCAATAAACGGTAAAGCTAAGATGATTTTCAAAATTAAAGGCAACCCATCAATTAGTCTTATGTATTCTTTCATAGCATCACACTCCTTTGATTTGCATTATAACATCAAAA
>CAZABW010000022.1:0-25429 GCA_964483655.1 uncultured Candidatus Izemoplasmatales bacterium | reverse complement strand
ATGTCTTCAATGGTTTCATCATCATTCCAGCATATAGTTCCGTTTTGAGATGGATAACTCCCCCAAGACAAAGTTACATAAATTTCTTTTCCATCCATTTTACGTAGTCCACCAATAAGAGTAAAATCATGAGACATCATAAAACCGCACTCAATAAGCATTTCTTCCGTAACGTTTTCGGCTAATTTATACATTTTTATTTCCCTCCATTTTCATCAGTTCTCATTATTTTCTCCTTTAATTTCCGTTTTTGTTTTCTGGTTAAATCACAAGATTTGTTGTAATTTGAACAAGACGGAGAGTAAGGAGGATTTGGAACTTCTATTTTCAATTTTCGTATTCTATTGGGTTGGGAGACCTTAATTAAGGATTCAAGTTGAGCAAAGCGTTCGTTCATTTTGGCACCTCCTTATAAGCCCAATTTATTCAATTCTTTGATTTCTCTTCTAATTCGTAACATTTCGTTTTTTAGCGTGATGATTTTGTCTTTTTCTTCTGGCGTCATGATGTATTTTGAAAATAATTCTTTAATCGTTTTGTGTGTTGGGAACGAAATACATTCTTCAATATTTCTTAGAGTAGCGGGACTTTGCCCGAGTTCTCTTGATATTTTAAATGGATTATCAATCCCGTTTAATTCACGGATTTCTTTAAGCAACGAACCCATGACACTTTTAAGCTCGTTTTCTTTTTTCTTTAAATCAAATATGCGTGGATCCATAATCGTTCCTCCTATTCTTCCACAATCTTAACATCTTTTACTTCAACTTCAGCGCCGATGATTTCGGCGTATTTGTTGTCAAACTTGTCGGCAAGCGCTAATGCCTTTGCCGGTACGTTTTGTTCGTCGAGCAATTCTTCGATGTCGTAATCGTAGGCTTTGTCCGTCACGATGGCTGTAATCGTTAATTTAACTTTTTTCACTCTTATTTCCCCTCTTTTCTCTTAAATTATAAATGGCATTTATATAATTGTCAATGGGTTATCATGTTTTTGATATAAAATTGTTTTCATGACAGTTATATAATATTTTAATAAAATAAAAATATATATTATATTTAATTGTAATCTTTTTGTAAAAACAAGTCATCAAAATAATTAAGCGTTATTCAAGTAATTGAACGTTATTGCTCATTAAACGGTCATAAGTTTCTCGACGATATTTATCGTAAATTTCTTTAAACCATTCTGGCATTGAGTTTTTGTTTTGAATCCACATTTTACATTTTTGTTTGCGGTTTTTAAAGTTCCAATCCGATATTTCGCTATCGGTTCCATCGGGGTCATTTAGATGACCATCAACAATTATTCGTTCTAAAACTTCATCAAAAAATAGATTCTGAAAATCTTCATAGCCTTTACATAACGTTCCAAGATTGGGCGGGTATTCATTGCCAGAACGAATATATTCTTTTACAACCTTTAGCATGACTTTTGCGTCATAATCTCTAAGAATATCTTTCCAAGATTCATCACCGGCAATGTTATCTTTCATTTGTGGGTATGCGCCTTGTATATATAACTTCAAAGCGATGGCTTCTTCTTTTTTCATCATTGTGACCTCTTTCGTATTTCAGCGGCGATTTCCGCTTGTTTTAAGTCTTTGTTGTCATAATTCCCCTCGAGTATCTTCTGATAGTTCTCTGGGCTTTCTATGCACCAAGAAAAACTACAAACCCATTTGTTTCGATTGATCCCATTTAAAAAATCTGATTCCTGGACTTTTAATATCATTTCACGAAAAGAATCTATTCCGTGTTCCTCAATTCGTTTTTTGATATGCGCTTCTCTTCCTTTGGATATTGAACGAATTTGCGGTATGTTCTTGTCTTCCATCGCTTTGTTCCATTCTTCAAGTAAACTATGATAATCTATTGTATTAGTATTTAAATCTTTAGAATCTTTAGATACATAAATACTTAAATCTTTATTATCATAATCAGGTACAGTACAGAGCAGGTTTTTTGAATATGGTATTGATACCGTATCTATACCGTATACAAAATCCCTAACTTTAGCGCTTTTTATCGAATTAAGTGATTTTTCGATTGCCGATTGTAACTTAGGACTTGATGTCGAATTGTACTTTAAAAAGTTCTTTACGGCAATCTCAAACGTATTAAAATCATAGCAAATTCGGCCAAACTTAGCCAATTTTTCAATAATTGAAATAATTTTATCTTTATCGCGTTCTTTCTTCCAATTTAATTCATTTTGTATCGAAATTAAACTTAACTCGTAAGCGCCTGAAGGACTTGTGTGTTCATTTGTAAATAGATAGATGAAAAGTAACTTCTCATCAGATGTTAAACTTTGAACAATCGGATCACTCCAAAACTTCGTGTGAAAATTGCGGTATAAACTCATAGTCTACCTCCCTTCATTTAAGATAGCAAAAAAAGGATGGCTAAAAAAACTGTTTTTAAACTGTTTAGCCATCTATTTGGTTGTAAAAATCATTTGGTTCAATGCCGAATTTATCGCAAAGTTTCTCGATTTCTTTGTTCGTCAATTCGCTTTGGCCGTTCATCCTGGTCACGATTGTTTGCTTTGTGAGATTCAAAAGTTCCGCAAGATCGCCGTAAGTCAATCGATGCCGACCCGCCAAAGCTCTTAAATTGCCAGAATCATATCTCCATTTTGCCATAGTGAAAAAAACTCCTTTCTTTAAACTCTATAAAACTGCAATTTCATTATAACCTTAAAACATAACTATGTCAATAACAATTATAACAAAATTAAAAAAAACTATATTAAGCAATAACCCGCAATCATAAAAAAAAGCGGTTGGCCCGCTATTTTTAAATATCAATCTTTTCTCTTGTGATGTAATTTCTTAATTCATAATCCACAATATCGTATGATTTTGCGAAAATTAACGCGTGTTCTTTGGTTGTAAAAGTAATTGGTGATTTTTCTTTTTGAATCAAAACTACCCATTTTTCACGGCCGGCAAGTGATTTTTTTTCGTTTTCTTCACGAATCATCGCCAAATCTTTTGCGACTTCTGGATTGTTTGTTGTTAGTTTTGGGCGATATTTGTATTTCATTTTTTTTCTCCTTTCTATATCAATTCAAATTGATATTTATATTTTGTTATTGCAAAAAAATCAAGTAATAATTCTTTTTGTAAGCCGTTAAATATTTTAGCTTTGTCTTTATTTGCCGCGTATTTGAACGATGTTTTGCCATTTGATACAATGTAACAGCTACCATTTGTCAAAACGTATTTTTGACTTTTTAATTCTGAAAAATCTTTTTTAAACTTTGAAGCCATGATATTGTTTACAATATCGTTGATAATCATTTCTCTTTCTTCTTGATATTCTTTAAAACGAATTTCCCCGTTTTCTTCTTGATAGATGAATCTTTTTTCATCATAAATATATTTACCGCCAAAATCCCATTCATTAAGCCATAAATCTTGAATGCAATTTTTATTGTATTCTTTTAGTGTTTTAATAATTGTAAACCAAAGTAAATTATTTTTGTTGTTAAATTGAAGAGACCCATCGATAAAATCTTTAATCCATTTTTTGACAAAATCTTGTTTCGTTTCATCATCATCTTTTTTGGCTTTATGTTCAAAATATTGAAGTGGATAAACGTTGCTTGAAGCATAAACCATTTTTAAACTTGTAAAATCATTTAAAAAACTAAAGGATTGCACTTTTTCATAACTCATAAATAATACCTTTCTAAAAAAGGCGGTTTTTAAGATTAAGCCGCCAAACTTTAGCATTCTAAAATGCTTTTTATAATGCACTATATCGCTATAATGCACTATGTAAAAGGGTTTTAAAACTTGTTAAATGTGTAAATTATCGTCAGTTAACCCAACATATCGGGCGTATGAATAACCCTCTGGATCGATGACAAACTGGATTTTTCCATCATAAATGACCGCAACAACCAAGTTATACCACTTTACGGATTCAATTAAATCTCTTGGGACTTGGTTTATATCTTTGTAATCGTCTAATCTCGGATCATCCGAACCCGTACCGCCAAACCCTTTGATTTGAGAGTAATCGGATAATAGATGATTTTTCAAGAAATCCAAAGCGTGAAAATCTTTGAACGTCCATTCATGCGTTATTTTGCCATCTTTGTAGTAAAAATCTCCTTTTTTAACTTCTTCAATGTACTCGTTCAATGTTCCGTTTTTGTTCAAATGAGCCCATTTAAACGATTGCGTTTTTTGATTTTTTTCTTCAATGGGAACGATAAAACTATTTTTATTAAGGTTTTCGATTTCTTTTTCTCGGTGCAAAAGTTCTTTTTCTCTTTCTCTTTCTTGTATTTCTCTTTTTCTTTTTTCTTCTTCGATTTGAATTTTAAGCAATCGGTCATGCTCTTCTTTTTCTTTTCGGTAGTCTTCAAGATTTCCATAATGTCCCAGCATGTAATTAGTTAATACAATCACAATTCCGTGATGCCCATAAGCGTTAATGTGTTTTTGCGTTCCGTCATTGTTGAAAATATAAACAATTTCATCATTGAAAAAGAATAAAAATCTTTCATCGCCCTCGACGATTTGAACGCCGTTCCCATCATTGTGATTTTTTGCGTATTCATAAATTTTTAAGGCTTTTTCGTCGATATCATATTCATTTCTAAAATCTTTAATTTTTTCGCTATTGTAATCAACATTCACGTATACGTTGCAACCCTGCAGAATCTCTTGCGCGTGTTCATCCCATCGGATTTCTTCAAATTTTCTTAAGATTTTTTCGATTTTGTCTTTCGATAAAGTAATATCTTGAATTGTAACGTTTGCGATGTCGTCATACATGGAGCCTTTAACGCTAATTGATACCTGCTTTTTTGTGATTCCGTTTTTTTCAAGTTCTTGATACATTTCTTTTTTTAGTTCTAAATTTGTCATCTTTTTTATCTCTCCTCGCTTTTCGCGTGCTGTTTTAGGTTGCAACCCTTTTTTATATTTAATATAGTAATCTCTTACTATATATAATATATATCTTAGTATTTAAGTACTTAAGTATTATAGTACTATATAGTACTTAGTATTATAGTATTGTTATATAGTATTTAGGGGCGTTTTCTGGACACACCAACACGCCCCCATTATACCGCCTCGCTTTCTCTTCAATTAAACTTTCAATGTAAGGGCTCATCTCTAAGCCCCTAAGGTTCAAAGTTCAATCAATCAATCATTCATTTTCTTTTAAGTTTTGAAGTAAGTCATCAATGCCGATAATTTCGCCTGTATTTAATGATTTTGCTTCGTTTGTTTTTTTGCTGATTATGATTTCATCATTACAATAGATAAATGTAAACTCTTCATCGTTCTCATCATGGTCATCCCATCCGAGCATATCAAGTTCTTTTTTGATGTCTTCCCATGTTGGCGTTTCGTCTTCCCATTCTGTCCAATATGAATCGCCGTCCCCGTCGTCATACATTTCGAGATACTCTTCTTCGGTGTAATGTTTGCGTAAGCATTCATCGCTGCAGTAATACTCTTCACCGCCGTTTATACAGTAACCGCTATACATTACTTTATTACATTCACTGCACTTTCTCATTTTCTTATTCCTCCTCTGCCTTTTAAGGTTTTAAGGCTTAACCGATTTTTATTTAATGATTCAATAAAAAGCACTATCATATAATAATGCTCTTTAGTGAACCGCCCTTTATTGGAAGGGCTTAACCGCATGATGTATTAAGTCGCATTTGCTCGCTGCGTGTGATGTTATTCTGGGCGGTCACTCGCTCCGCCTTTGTTTTGAATCGTCACGGCTTGGTGCGCCAATCCTATGCGCTGCCGTGCTTGGTGCTAACGCTATCCAATTATCAAAGACCTATGGATCAATGGGGGCGCCTTGTAAGGCAAGACCCTATTACGTGATAGATTATATCATACCTTCATACCGATTACAATAGTTTTTTAATAAAAAGTTAAAATATTTTTTAATGATGTTATGAGTCAGTAACCCAAGCATACCCCCCACAGGGTAGCCAGAGGAATGCCGGCATAGGTGAGTAAGGGAAAAAATTCTCACACAAACACACAGCCCTATTGACAGCCCCCCTCTTTTGTGATAGAATGTGGGTATAAATAAGGGAGTGAAGTAAAGAAAATGACAGTATATGAAATAATCATGACGATCTATTATGCGTCGGTAGTGGTATTAAGTACATCAGTGTTGTTTGAGATGAAGAGATGGAAGAATGAAGATGTTGATAAAGAATTGGTAGTGGGATTGCTGTGGTGTTTGATGTTTGCGCCGTTGGCATTGATTGGTGTTTGCGTCTATAAGATTGTGAAATGGATTAAAAAAAATAGAAAAAGGGGATTGTTAAAATGAAGAGAATAGTAGTGGCATTGATAGTGTGCTTGGTGTTTATGCTTGTGGGGTGTGATATACATACAACGACGGTAACGACAAGTCATGTAGAGAAAGCAAAGGTTGTAGAGATAATTGACAATGGCGTAGTGGCGTTAAAGGTCGACTTCATGTTAGATACGTATTATACGATTGAGACGGAGAACGTTTATAAGATAGGCGATGTGATCTATATTGACGTATTTGATGATGGGACGGCAAGAATTGTAAAGGCGGGGGAATGATAAGGCATGAAATACTTGTTAGAGCATGAGTACCAAATTATTCAAGGGAAAACGTATTATGACATTGAAAAAGATGGCAGTATCATCGGAACGGTTAAGTTTGAAGAGAAGCATAACAAATATGTTTGGATACCGGCAAATTATTCAGGCTTGCTAACGCAAGAAGAATTGAAAGAGATTTATGACTTAGTGAAGAGGTTAAATAAATGAAAAACTATTGCGTAGTCTGTAACTATCTTGATATAGATACGAAGGGTTACATCGAAAGAATTGTTGTTGTAGAAGCCGAAAGTTCAGAAGAAGCAACGAGGATTGTTCAAAGTAATTTGCCTAATATAGCCTATATAAAAAGCACTTATGAACAAAAGGATGTTCAAGAAACGTTTAAGGATAGACTTGAAAAAGAGACAGAAGAACTCGCTGGGAAGTTAAATAAGTTGAATGAGTTCATGGCAAAAAAGGATTTTTATGAATTGCCAAGAGAAAAAAAGACATTGTTGTATCGGCAATCTCGGTTGATGAACGAGTATCTTGAAGTGCTTGGATTGCGTTGCGAACTTGAAAAGATTGAGTTAGAAGTGTGGAATAAATAATATGCCTTATACTCGCATTGTTTACATGAATGGCATAGAAGAGTTCGAGTTTCTAACAGGATCCGCACGATATTTTCGGGAACACGATGGCAGTTATACTATTATTCAAAGAACGCATTTAGGCGTTGAAGAACTAAAGAATATTAGAACGTTCTTGTGCCCCGATGGCGGATACATTAAAAAGGGGGAGAGCAAAGATGAGTTTGTTGACAAAGACAACAAGAGATAAAATGATTGCGTTTAAGAAAGAACTTGAAGAATTATACATATCAAGCAAATTAAAATATAAATTTTATCTTTTTGTCACATTAGATTCTTACAATACTGAAATCTTTTTGTTAGAAAGAGTTTCTGATTATGGTATTAAAGAACAGTTAGGAGCACCAACGATTTACCAACTTCATCACCAATTAGAACAATGGTTGGAAAAGGAAAAACAAAAAAATGAAAATCCTTGATGAATTAAGAAAAGAATTTGAACATAATTTTGAAGAGCATAAAAAAAATGAAACGTATCAAAGACAATTTAACCTAAGCGTTATTGATAACTCAAACAAAGAAAAAACCGTTAAAGAACGCTTTGATGAGATAGAAATGTTTCTGTGCGATATGACGATTGGGTTTACATCACTTAATCTTACACTCTCTATCAAAAGAGTTGGCGAAGATGATTTCTTCTTTATGTTTGAACATGATAAAGTTATGCGCTCGACTTCATGGAAAAGAATAGGCGCATTAGTAAAAAGACTAATAATTTTAAATCAATCACTGAAAGGAATGGAAACGTATTATGACACCCAGAAAAATGATTAACAAAAAAGCCTTTGAAGAATTAAAAGAACTAAAAGAATTATGCGACGGAAACAAAACACAATATGATTTTACACCGTGCTTAACGCTTGATAGAGATGATAAAGAATCGGTTTGTATCTTCGTAACGGACAAAAATAATACGATTGTCTCTATTATCTTAGCTAAGAATATCAAAGACTTAACTCAAAAGTTTGAAGCATTTTTAGAAGGAATAGAACTAAATCGTGAATAATAACCATTTGATTACTTGCTCAAAGTGTAACAATTCAATCCTTGATCGTATCGGTGTTAGAACAATATCTAACATCGTTTTCGATGAATTTGAATGTGTTTCATGTAAAAATCATATCTTTTTAGAGAAAAAATGTGAAAATTGTAATGAAATATTAACAAATCCACTTGTAAAACAAACAAAAAAGGTGTATATTCAGTATAGAAGAGGTGCTAAGTATGGACTATGGAACAAGACAAGTAGAACCTCTGGCGTCTTACGATGAAGAAAAATACTTAGAAGTCGTAAAAAACGGAGAAAAAGATAAATATGAGAACGAACACCATCTGATTGGGCAATCGCTTGCGTTACCACAAAAATTCATGGAATTAGGCGAATTGGAACAACGGATGGTTCTTTTGTTTGTAGATAAGGACGTTGTATGTAAATACACAGGCAAAAAAACGTTAAATAACGTCTATGAATCTTATATTATGTCATTAGAAGATAAATCAACTTTGAATAAAGTTTATAAACCTAAACAAATTAAAACGGGAACAGATGAAGATGGATTCCCTATTTACATTGATAGCAAAGACCAGTATGAAATAAACCCAGATGGAATGACGTTGTTACTTCAATTAAAGGCAAAATCAGCGACTATTTGGCGCGATAGTAACCTAAGAGAAATATCAAAATCAATGCGTGATATTATCGTCAATGGGGGATTTAAAGACGAAGAATTGCTCGAAAAAGTGATTATTGATGACGCTCTTGAAAGTTATACGGGCGACAAAGAAAAAGATTCCTATACGATGAAAAACCGCCGTTTAGCCATTGATGTTAAAGGTATGAAACGCCCATCGAAGTTACAACAAATCAATGTTTACTATGATGGTGGCGGTAAACAAGCCTCAAAAGCGGTTGTGGATGTTACGGAAAATCCGGCCTATGATTTAGTGCCAGAAGATGACGAAGATGAATAATCATGGAAGCAGAAAAACACTTTGATATTAAAGAATTGTCTTCTGACATTCAAGACCTTTACATTAACGCTCGATCCGAATACAAAGAAATTATTGAAGGTATTTTTAATCCGCAAGACGGCATAGAGGTTAATACGGGCGATAGACCATTGCCCCCATACGCACCAGGAACGCTTGATAAACCGTTTCTTGCTGGCGGTATGCCTGTTCATTCAAAACCAAGAAAACTTGTCCTTGCTATTCTAAGCGGTAACTATCGTTTTATTGAAATTGAAGGCGGTAAGCGTGGCGGTAAAGATATTTATGGATTGTTTGGCTGGGGAAAATATTTAATGAATTGCCCTGACAGACTTCATCTTGCGTTGGGAACATCATTAGAACACGTATTAAGAACCGTATTGATGTCTAACGGCTTTGGACTTTACTTTCTTATTCCTCATGGTATCTTTGTTCGTGAAACAATCAATGGCGCTCAACGTGGCGTTTATAAGTTCCTTGATAACTATGGCATAGAAAAACAAATACTGTTTTATGGCAACGAAAAAGAGAATGACAAAGAAAAGTTTCAAGGGTTTACCTTAGGCAGTATCTATGTCAATGAAGCCTTGAACCAACATATCAATGGGATTCTTGAAGGCGATGACCGTATCGCTTCATCACGACAACCGTTAATTATCACAACACAAAACCCCAAAGGTGAATCATCGGCATTCTATCAAAGTATTGAAAAGCCAAGATTGACAACGCTTGAAAATATCAAAGAAATGGAATATGTAAGAGATAATTACAAGACTAAGTTTCACGAGTTAAGAAATCGCTTGATTAAAGACAGAGATATTGAGAAGAAAAAGATAATTAAGAATTACTTAAATAAGTTTATGGTTTCTAAAATAACGGACTTACCCAACAATTATCAAATACTCTTAAATGAAAGTTTGCTAAATGTTAATTATGAGTTCGATAAGATTATTCGCAATTACACCGTAGAAGATTTCGCAACCGACTATATCTTCCAAAGTGATTTTGAAAGAAATGATTATGAAAGATACAAAGCTCGTTTAGCGGAATTAAAAGAAGAATTGGTTAAAACCGAATCATTTGACATTGAACTAAGAATCAATGAGTTAAACGAAAACTTCTATAAGAATTATGGCAATCGGTATTTGTTACATAAGAGCATGCAGTCGATTTGTGAGTTTGAGCGTGGTGGCGATAACCCAAATCATATTTACAATGCTTATAACTTTTTTTACTCACATTTTAATTGCGATGATAACTTATACATGACCGAAATGCAGAGAAACAATTACAAAAACTCACGTTCAAAAGGCACAGCAAGTTATGACCAAGACATTATCGGTATCAGACGTTCAGCTGAAGGCGCTATTTATGATACATTTACCAACGCAAACATATTCGGTGGCGATATTAAAGACTTTGATTGGTTAGGAAAATTAAGAGCGATTGTGATTGATCCAGGATTTAACCACCCAACAGGAATTACGGACTGGGCAGTTGATTTAAACATCGGCAAAGTATGGTGTTTACAAGAACGGCTTGTTGATTTTAAGTTTGAGCATATTGGCGAGAAATCACTCGACACAATTTATTATGAGTTTTTAAAGATAGTCAGAGGCGCTAAGAATAGGGCTGATCCTGAATTTGTCATTATCGACCCAAGCAAGCCTGAATTGATTGAGTATATTCAAAAATATGGGTTTTCTGTTTATGAAGCCAATAACCAAAACTGGACAACCGATAGAAGAGATAAAGAGATTAGCGAGCAGATTACGTCAAGAGAACTTCGAGGTATTCCATTGGTTCAAACAGCGTTCTCTAAACTTAAAATCATGATACATGAGAGTTGCGTTAATCTTATTAGCCAAATCGGAACGTATAGTTACGTTGACACCGATAAAAGTGGCGATGATAAGTTGCCAAAATTAAACGATGATTTAGTAGTAACAGTCAAATATTTAGTAAATACAATGGGAATAAGACCCTCTATGTGGGAAAATGATGAAAGGAGAAATGAAGATGGCGAAAAACAAGATGACACCAGAGGATTTCAAGGAAATGAAAGCCCGAAAAATGGCTTTGGGAACTTGGAACAACAAATCGCAGGGCTCTGGCCGCAGTTACAATCAAGTGAAGATTTCTTCGGAGACGAAGACGATGGATTCTTCTCTTCAAGAACAGACATTTTCTCCTAATAATCAAATGATTACTTATGATGAAGTCGATAGAATGGCTGACCCATCATTCATGATGATGAATTTTTTAAACAAGAACAAAGATGAGAAGAGTTTTTTTAATGACACCATCAGCGATATACCGATTGATAATCAAGGCAATTTTAATTCCGCTGGCGCTATTGGTATTCGTAATAATCGTTGGATTACATTTAATATACCGGCGATTGACGCTTTATCACGTTCAAACCCATATATTCGTAAAGCGGCAAATTACCACGCCAATAAAGCGCTTATTAACGGGATTGATATAAACAATCCTCAAAACAAATTAAACTCGGAAGAAGAAGCCGAAGTTCTTGATGAGATTAAAAACAATTATGAAGCGCTTAAAGATACACTTGTCAAAGGCGATATGTATGGTGGATCGGCAGCGTTGCTATGGTTCGATGGCGAAGAAGCCGAAGAAGATTTTTTGAAACCATTGATTATATCTAAAATAAAGAAGAACTCATTTTTGGGATTAAAACCATTGGCAAGATGGTTCCAAGTTGAACCAGCGTTAGATAAAGAACTTATTAAAAAAGTTGGTAAAGATACAGGATTTAGCAAAGCGTCTATGTTGGGAATGCCAATGTATTATAAAGTCAATCTAAGTGGCGGAATGGGCGCAGACCAAACAAAAAAAGAGTTTTTATGTCATGCTTCACGATTGCTTATCTTCAATGCTGAAAACCCATCGTTCATTGAAAAACAAGTTGAACGGTATTGGGGTCCATCAATGGTTGAAATTGCGTGGAATGAATTGGCTAAGGATTCACGACTTTGGTCAGCAACGACAAAGAGCGCTGAAAAGAATAATTTAGCCGTATTAAAGATTGATGGGTTAGCCCTTGCGACACAAGTTAATAGTAACGTAACCAATCGAATTGAAGCGAGAATGGGTCTTATCAAGCAAGGAACAGCCTCTAACGTTATTCCGATTGATTCAAAAGATGATTTTGAGTTTATCAATAGTGTTTTAAGTGGCCAAGTAGAAGTGCTTAAAATGGCCAATTCACGGCTTGCGGGCGCTTTAAATACACCAGTATCAGTATTGTTTCCATCTTACGCTGGCGATGATGAGGATAGGTCGTATATTCAAAGTTTGAGTTTTATTCAAGATTTACAAAGCCGACAAATACGGCCCTGGTTTGATGTTCTATTAGCGGTTATTATTAAAAGCACATTAGGAAGAACAGTTAAGAAAGTCAAATATTCATTTAACCCAATCGAAACACAAACAATGAAAGAGAGTGCTGAAACGGCAGAAATCAATTCAAGAACGCTTCATAATATTTACCAAGATGGGTTTATCGACAAAGCCAGTGGCATTCGCATGTTAGATACTTTGGCCAAATCGCCTGAATATATGGCACAAAACGCTAACCAAAATTACAAAGAGGACATATACAGTAAGGCCGAAAAAGGCGAATTTATTACGGCTAATAGCGATAAGATTGAAATTGCTAAGGCGTTAAATCAATTTAAGCAAGAAAATGGAACGGGCGTTAGCGGGGTTCACGACCCCGAAAGCGATAATGGCGGTAGTGATGGTGGTGACCCAACAAAATCAAAAAAAGTAATCAAAAGAAATGCGTTAAATCCAGAAAAAGGCAAGAAATGAGGTGTAAATCGTGGAATTAAATAGAGCATATTCTTGCGTAAACTTTAAGGATGGTTCAGGAGAGTTCGTATATACCGTAAAATTGTCAGACAGGATCAAATACGAACCAGACACAGGGTACTTGTACTGTTATGACGCAGTAGCAGGTAATGTAGGTGTTCAAATCTACAAAGGGTATGAACTTGGATTTTCAGATGGAAATTCAATCGTCAAAGTTCATAGAATTAAGGAACATATTTTCGCAGAAGATTCGCTTGTCACATTAAATGGGAAACCAATTACGATTACCCACCCAAAAGAGATGGTTGATAGTGAGAATTTTAGAGAGTATGGTATGGGAACGGTTTTGAAAGTCAATCATAATGATGAAGACATCCTCGTTGATTTAGTCATTCATGATAAGCAACTCGTTGATAAAATCGCCCCAGAAGATGAAGACGGAGAGCGACATATCTCCGATGAGTTTAGAGATTTATCACTTGGTTACACCGCACGTTTGTTACCGTATCAAGACACGGGTGATTATGTTCAAACAGAAATCAAATACAATCATCTTGCTGTTGTAAAAGAAGGCCGTGCTTCTCATGCGATTATTCGTGACAGCAAAGAAGAAGTAAAGGAGAAAAAGCCAATGAAAATTTTTGATTGGTTGAAGGGAAAGAAAGTCAAAATTGTTGACGACCATTCGGTTGAAGTTATTGATGATGACAATCCTGAAAGAATCGTAAGGGTATCTGAATATTCATCTAAAGAGGAATTTGTTGACCCTTATGAACACGATAAGGTAATCAAAGTTGAACGAACAACGACCGAAGTTGTTAAAGAAGATGACGGCCCTGACGCCGAAATTAAAGAGAAAGAATCCGAAAATGAAGAGAAAGATGAGGACAAGAAAGAAATGAAAGACAAAGCGTATTTCGACAAAGCGTTTAAAGACGCGATGATTTTACCAGAAGGCCCGTTCAAACAAGACCGTATCAATGAATTAAACGCTGAATATCTTGAAGCGTTTCCAAGACAAGTAGCCGATTCAAAACCGCAAGTATCAGTTACTGACAAGATTACAGTTGTTGATACGGCAGGAGACCAAGCACCAACGCCAAAGACGGTTGACTATGCTTATCTTGAAAAAGAAAGCAAAGATTATTACCGTAAACTTACCGACCCAGAATTTTGGGACAGCCATGAAGATTGGCAAAAAAATTACAACGCACAAATTCGTTCAGGAAGAACGAACTTGAATCTTTAAGAAGGAGTGTAAGAAATCATGAGTGCGAGATTATTTACTTATGGCAGACTTAAAAGAGTTGCCACATTACCAGGCGTAAATTATTTACCAGGTACTTATTATAGCGCATACGGTATTCAATATGGCGCTGCCGCTTTTAATAACACGGCAAACAATACCGAACCAGGCGAGATTGTTGAAATCGCAGCAAGCACAACTAAAGGTTATTCAGTAAAACGGGCAACAAACGCTATGACCGCTAATACCGCCGCTATTGTTGTAAGGGATGTAATTGGCGTTCGTTCTATTGCTAAAGGCGTATTAGAAGAATATACAAACCAAGTACCGATTACGATTATTCCAGCAACAGCACCACACGGATGGTCGGTTGTCGTTCCTGTCGTAGCAAATGAAACCCCAGCGGCTGGCGGAACAGTTTATGTTGGGATTAATGGAGCAGCAACAGTTGGCGCAATCTATGCTAACGCGCAAGGAACTAACGGCGCAAACTCAATCGCTTTAACGGGTTGGACGTTTGAAGGTGCAAAATTCGCACCAACGGAAAACGCTTCAAGTTACGTTGCCGTTATTAAGAAACTGTAAAGGATGGTAGACTACAATGGAAAAAATTAAATTAAATTACACGTTTAATGACGCAATTAAAGCCGCCGAAAGCAATAGAATGACATTAAGGGAATATATCATCAATTCCGAAAAGATGATTGAAGACCCACGTTTCTCTGGGTTCCTTGATGAACAAACCGTTGCTTTATCGGAAGCAAGAAAAACCACATTTAAAGACGGCGCTGAACAAATGTTTGCGTATAATGGCTTTACTGTCCTTGATCTAAACATTCGTAAACCGTTATTTAATACCTATGCCATGAAGTATGTTCCTCACATTTATGGTGGTGGAGCAATCGAAACTGACAAAGGGTTCTTCTTCAATTACGCAACTCAAAAAGGTCGTTTAGCTTCTGGCAACAACAACAAAGTAAACTTAGTTAAATCTAATGTTGAAACGTTAGAAGCGCCAATCTTACCAATTACGTTAGGGTTATTCGTTGGTCAAGTTGACTTAATGAAAGCACAGACGATTGGTTATGATGTTATCGGTGTTGAGGGCGAAGCCGTTCGTTACTCTTACCAAGTTGAATTAGACAAGTTTGCTTTTGTCGGCCATCGTGGCATTGACGGCAGTTCGTCTGACGCAACTAACGCCGCAAGAGGACTTATTAACATGACCGCTGCTTTAAATGGTGTAACCATTACTGACGCAGAAACGGCTACTGGTTATGATTTCGTATCAACTTCTCACAAGAAATTCTCTGTAATGACAACACCTGAATTGGTTGATTTCATTATCGGCGAATATACGGCTATGGCTCGTAAACTTGTGTTCCAAGCCGACAAATTACCTAACCGTTGGTTGATTTACCCATCACTTTTTGCTCAATTAACTAAACCAGCACATATCTCTTCAAGCGGAACGGTTTACAAATCACAACTTGAATATTTGAAAGCTCAATTAAATGAAGTTGCTATTGGTTACGGTGGGCCTGAAGTCATGATTGACGTATTACCGTATCTTGAAGTGTCTACGTTGAACACCAACTTCGATTCAATTCTTATCGAAGATGGAACAAACAACACTGGACGTACGATTATGTATCGTCAAGACCCATACGTTATGCGTTCAAGATTGGCTCTTGATTTAACGCCGGGCGCATTGATTTATGACCCAGCAAACAATGGCTATCGTCGTAACTACATTGCTTTCTGTGGTGTTCCACTGTTATTCTACCCAGACTGCTTACGTTACATTGACAACGGATCTACTACAAGCGGAACTTAAGATTTATTGAGATAAAAGGATGAGAACGATTTAGTTCTCTCCTTGATTCGAGAGTATGAGGTGTTCTCCCTTTTCCTTGTATTCTCGAATCAGGGATTTTATAGAGAGGGGTAATGACAAATGAGTTTACCGTATGAGGGATGGCAATATTACATTGACAGCGAAAGTGTTTATCATTTTAATGCCTTAGTTCCATATTCTTCTTATAGTTATTCGGTAGAAGTTCTCTACCCTGTTTTGCCATACGTAACGGATCAAGCCGATATACCCGATGTTACCTTAGCCGATATTAAAGAATGGGTTGGATCAATCAATGGTCTTGTTGATGATGAAAATAGCGAACTATATATTCTTGTTAAATTGTTAAAAGATATAGCGAGAGAAATCATTGTTTATGACTTGTGTGGTTCTGACAAGATGTATAAACGAGTTGTGGCTTACTATGTTGCTCATCACTTAGAGTTACATGTTAAAGCGCTTAAAGATGAACAAAACAAAATGACCATGAGTGCTGAACGTAAAAACGAAATTGAGAACGTTGAGATTGTTCGCTTAACAATGGTTGATGGGCATTTTGGCACATACAAACAAACTATATGGGGTCAAGCGTTTTGGGCCGCTTATGGTCATGCTTCAAAATTTAATGTTGGTTATGGGGTGTATTAAACATGGCTATTCCTTCTTATGATTTTCTTGACCGTCCTTATGACGATGAAAAAATGACATGGGATTATGAAGATAATCGCTATGTACCACTCGTTAGCGCTATTCAAGCCTATGCTTATACAAGTCTATTAAGAGATTGGCATACGGTTGAAAACGCTCAATCGTACCTTGAATTGATGAGCCGAGTATTGATTGAAACAATCTTAGCAACTAAAGATGTAAAATACCGCTTAAAAACATTGTATTATATTAGCCATTCTAAGGAAGCAAGAGCATTGATTTTTCAACTGTTTTGCGATACCGTCTGGTATAACCGTAGAGATGGTGGCTTCATGATGGCTTACGCAACAGGCGCTAACTTGAATCAAGGTAAACTTATTGAATTTGGTATTGATAAAGCCTTGTCTCCGATTGCTAAACAGTTAATTCAAAATACTGTCTTAGGCACTCGCATTTTACCGATTGACATTAACTACAATCAAAAGTTTGCGACCTTATCAAGTTTGCTTGACTATCTTGTAGCACAATCTTACATTACATCCGAACAATCCGCAGTTGTTTTAGAATCCGAAGATTTAAACGATTTGCCGTATCACGAAACGTATAGCGTTACGTTGTTAGATAGTAGCGAATATCTTTTCAAGAATCTAAACACGCTTCAAGAAGCCATCGAAGATATGGTTAAATATAAAGGCGCAACGGGAACGTGGTAATATGAAAAAATACGGTGGAGATTTAACCGATTATGGGCAAACGAGCGGAATGTTCTTGAAGAACATTGACGCTTTATATCGAGCGCCTAAAAAAGAGCAAGATTTTACCTCGCAGATTGAAAACTTTGAAGATATGTCTTTAAATGATTTATTAGCATTAGTGCCTGAAAATTGGCACGATAATGAAGATAACGATTATTGGGAAGGGCAAAAAATTGCTTTTTCTGGAAAAGACGGACAAACGAATGCGTATGTAAAACGTGGCGTTGATGATGAGATTGATGAAGCGTTACCGAGATTTCAATACAATCAATATGCGTGGTATTTCGCAACCGATGATAACCATACGCGATTTCTTGCTGGTGGTAAGGTATGGGCAAAAGGCCGTGAATGGATGGTTATAAAGGTTATTAACCAAGATACAACCGCAACGATTCAAAACAAGTATTATGCGATGGATACTGATCCGTATGATGAGAGAATGCTACAAATGGGGTTAAAGACTTTGGTCTTAGTATAACCGATGGATTTCTATATTGAAGTTTCAGAAGAAATATTTGAACGAATTAAAGAATTAGACCCCGCTCTTGGAATGTGGTTTTGGAACATCGCAGTTATGAGTTCGCCTTACGATACAGGTAATTTACGAAGAGCCATCACGCTTAATCGAAACACATCAAAGGTTATCAATATACGTTTTAATACCATGCAGGCCAATTACATTACGTTTCTTGAAGAGGGCGTTGGGCCTGTCAAGAAATACAAAGGATTTATTGGGAATAACATTACAACCGAGATAGTCGAACAACTTTTAGGCTATTTAAAAACGGGTGTAAGACCAATAATGGAAGTGCCATCAGTTATTTTAAAAGGAAGCAAACAAGTATTTCGTGCTGAACGAAATATGTTAAGACAAGCAGGCATGTATCAAAAAGCAATAAGCGCAACCGCAAGAAATCGTATTTCAATCATAAGAGAAGCAAATTACCGAAAACAAAAAGGTTTACCGTTAAGTTCGTTTAGTGGTAGAAAAGTAGAAACTACAAAAACCAAAGCATTATATGGAACGACACTTGGCGCAGGAACATTGAAGACAATGGCAGCACAAGCAAGAAGAATAGGGGGTTAGACTATGGCAAGAGATTTTACAATTAGAGAGACTGACGTTTATAAGTTAATCGTTGAAGAGATGAACAACAATGCTTTTGCCGAAAAAATCCAATTCTCTATTGCGGATTGGATTACAACGACTGATCCAGTTACTGGCGATGTCAAAGGCTTGTTAATTCAGAAATTAGCCTTAGATTCTAAGGGCAAGTTCGATACCGTAACAACCTTTAATGAAAACACTTATGCCAAAGAAACCAATTCGTTTGTGGCTATGGCTGTTGGCGCTTTAAATGGAGAGTTTACAGCGCTTAATACCATTAAAGATGTCGTGTATGATACGTATTTAGAGTTCCTTGTTTGTATTGACAATATTTATGTTCAACAAGCCATCATGCTCGCAATCGAAGAATGTCGCAAACGTTTTATTCAATACGAACGCACATTAGATGTCAGTTACATGGACTTAGATAACCCAACAAGCACAACAAGAATAGAAGAAACACTTAAAGTTTTAATGGCGGCGCAATCAATAGATTACGGCGATATAACCCAAATCAATGGGAAACAATATCTTACTTATACTTTGCCAATAACGATAGAAATTACCAATTTTGGCGAGTTTTCAAACCAACAAAAGATTTACTTGGGCGTTGACGCATTGACTTCTGGAAGCCCAGCAACGACAACCATGTATCTCATGGAACCCGATGAATGGCATTGGGGAACGGCAAGCGGAACAGAAAGTGTCATGTTGTTACCTGAAAAAGCAACCGTAGTTGGCGACCAATACAAAGAAATTAAAAGTATCGCAAAAGATAAAGGGTTTGCCTTTACAATGGACGTCCAAATGGATTTTCAAAATGCTAACAATGGCGCATTGTTAAAATACCTTTACAAACAAAGCATGTTACCAGATTTAGATACTCATGTTTACAAAATTAGAGTTGACATGTATTTATACAGTTCGTCAACGAAAACATTTGTCAAGGACACGACATTGACAATGGAAAGAGATATGTTACTTACTCATAATGAGCCAGCAGAAAGCGTCTCAAAAGGGCAAAAATTAGTTCATTCATTGACATTTGTTCCGTATTACGCACCGGTGGTGAGTTCATAATGGCTGACCATAACATTTATATTAAAAATCAATTAGGAACATCAAAAGGCGCAACCCAAAAATTAAGTGCCAAAGGTAGTATTGAAAGAAAAGCAATTACCATGACACAAAAGTTTAAACCGCCAAAAGGCATTTCAGCGCCCGGTAATATCATCTCAAATATTGATAAAGGCGGTTCAACAGGTATCTTATCAAAAGGCGCAAAAAAAATTGGAACTGCTGGCGCTGTCATAGGTGTATTATTGACAACGGGCGAAAAGGTAGCCAGTTTCGCAATTAACATGAGAGAATCAAAAACAGGCAATTCCTTACAAGCCCATAATTCTCGAACTACTTTAAACACCGTTACATCGGTTGGATTGAATTATGCTTATGGCGCATTGAATAATGAGTTATTTAGAAAAAAAGAAATAAGCCGTCAAAATAACGCTCTCGATTATGGACGAGATTTATATCAAATCAATGTTGAGGGAAGCAAAACAAAGCGGATTTAATTAAAGAAGAATTGAGGTGCGAATATGCCGTTTCTATTCGAGTTTTATCTAAATAAAGAACAACTTCATGGTGTAGAAATCGGTTTTAGCACATCACGAAAATGGGAAGAAGCGCTTGATGAAGCCAAATTAGCATTACCATTTTATACAAGTATTGACCCGCTTCCTATGTTTGGGTTGTTACAAATAACGATTACCGAGATTGATAACTACGTTGACAAGAATGAAATAGAAACAAAATCGTTCGATATGCTTATAATCAGCGATACACCATCGCTCTCATCACAATACGGTTATTATCGCCACGATATTGTTGCGATTGAATATACGGCGAAATTAGACGCTTATATCATGGCTTCGCTTGCTAAGACACGTTCTATTGAAAATATATTGCCGGCAAAGTTTGAGATTACTGACGATGGAAATTACTTGAATTACTTTGTTAAAGAAACGGAAGTGCGTGGGCAATTTTATGCCAATGTATTTTTACCGCCGTTTACAGTCAATCAAACTTACTTTGTAAATAAAGTATATACATTTTCACAAGTAGCACAAGCCTATCAAGTTAGCGGAGATTCGATTGATGGCGGGCATGGAAATCCTTATACAAGAGTTCCAACAGTATTTAGAATCTATAACGAAACAACCGATACTTATTCTTCGTGGTATGATTTAAGCGCCGATGACGTTGACATAACGTTTACTTCAAAAGGTAAATACCAAATTGAATATGGTTTAGACGCTACTACTTGGCAAACTTCGGTTGCTGGTCATGGTTATACCGCACAAGAATATGCGATTTATCGGTTCTATTTTTCGGTTATTGATAAATACCAAGTTACCATCGGAGACGTTGTTAGAGCGGTTCGCCAAAACGTTTCTAAGGGTGGCGGAATCGAGAGCGAATATTTTTATGATGATACTCGTATCTTTGATATTGACGCAACGCTTGAAGCCGAGCTTGATTTAATTTCAGCACCGCAGATGTATTTAGAGAACGCAACCGCAAGACAAATGCTTATCTTTGCGTTATCGTATGTCAATGCCGTTCCAAGACTTGAATATGGCGAAACGATTGATACGCTTAATATGGAGAAGTTTAATCTTTCAACGGGCGATTATACCGAAGAAAACATCTTTGAAAAGAGCGGCCATCAAAACACAAACCAAATCGGCACAAGATCTTATTCGGCTTTAAAACAAGTATTGCCAAACAACATGGACGAATCAACCATTTATTCGCCATCACAGAATGGCTATCAACAAGCCCGTGCCACAGACTTACAAATCACGGACGCAACATTTTCTATTAAATTGCCAAAACCAATTTACACACCAAAAGAATTAAGTGTCTTGTTGCCGAGAATAACCATATCGGCAGCGAGAGTTGATGAAACATTAACAACTGTAACCGAAAGTGATTATACCGAAAATATCAACATACCTCTAACCACACGTCTTATTAGCATTGATGAATGGAAATTAAAATACATAACCGATAATTTCCCGACAATTACAACCAAAACATTTTGGGATCAAGATTTAGGCTTAAGAGAAAACATGGTTGATAATATTTATTGGGAATTGGGTTCAAAGGTTATTCAAATCTCTGACGTTTATGGGCAACTTGTAAATAAGACATTGATTAGCAACGTTATAAAATTGGGAATTTTTGAATATTTTATGCTTAACATGTTTACACCATTTACTTATATGTTCTCATCTACTAACTGTATTTATGCTAAACATATCATTGATTTAGACTTAGATTTTCTTACTGATGACCAAGCATACAAAGATTTGCGGTTTAGATTTTCGTATTTATCGCTCGAAGATGTCGTAACGAAACTTGACAAGCAAGACACTTCGCAAATTAGTTTTTATTCCGAAATGCGCCAAAATCAAGACGAATCTATTCTTAACGTGGTTCGTGGTTCTCGTAAACATTTTGGCGATTTACAAAGAATAGGAAATAGAGAGTTCTCATTTCAGAAAGTTCATCACAGTTTTTCCGAGATGTATCAAGTCGGCATGAAAGATTCGGAAAATTACACGATTACAGCGATTGAAACACAGTATTTTGCCAATTACCTTATAGCAACCTATTTCGCAACTAAGTATCATAACCGAGATTCACGATTGATGGTTGTTGACCAAACGTATCGTTGGCGTGATAATTACGCTAAGAACGCACTTGTAAGACATGAGCATTATGGCGACTATGTAGTTTTGTATCGACCAGATTACGCTTATTTAGTAACGCAACATACAAAGATTTATTTAACCGGTACTATTACAAAATTATTTGGAGTTATACTCGGTAGAGATATGGGGACAAACACCAAAGCGACATCGGCATTAGTAAGAACAGATGGCATGTTTGAAAATGACCCAGAAGTAGCGGGTTACAATTACGCTATCTCAACACCCGTATCAGCATACCCAATTCGGAATGGATTAGCCTTTACGTTTGGGTTTGAATCCAATCTTGTCGCAGGCGATGGCTTAGTTCAAAGAGGCGACAACTGGTATAATCAAGCCGTTCGATACACCGATGAACAAGGTCGTTTTACAAAATTATGGTTTGCGATTATTGCGGGTATTACTCTTGATTCAGATGATTATGAAACATACCCCAAGATTACGAGAACATCATTAAGCAATCTTTCTTCGGATTTAGAACCCTATTTTTATTGCGGTGCTTTAACAAAAAATACCGCAGGGGAAGACCCGTTGATTGTCGATAAAGACCCATTAACCAATTACAACCAGACTTACAACGTAAATATGTTATCGTATGAGACCAATCTTTACATCTTTGGCCAAGCGTTTTTCAATGATAACTACCTCGTAAATAACCCAGATTATACCAAAGCACCTTATTTGTATCTTTACAAGAATGGCGAGAAATATGGATTGTTTGAAGATTTATTAGTAAAAAGCGGTTATGTATCAAGCACGTTATTGACATCATCGAATTTCCGTTTTACTACATTTACTCATACAGCAGTTTTTGTCGGAATAAATTTGACAAACGTTACAAGTTGGGCAATCGGAGACCAAGACGGAAACCTTTATTTGGCTTGTAATGAGGGCTTAAATGGTTTTATGTTTAATAGAGAACATTATCGGATTCAGATCAATGAAATCGGTAAGAAAGTCATTTATTATGAACAACCTGTTCCTGAAATTGCCGACAACATCGTAGTGGCTGTTAATTTCTTAGATAGCGGTAGATTAGACGTTGGGTATTTCTTCCAAGACAACCCAGTAATATCCGTTAATTTTGTAGATACCGATAGATTGAGTGTAACAATGACATTTAATGAAAGTGAAGTAATATCGGTAGCGTTCAGAGATTCCGATAGATTGACCGTTTCTATGATATTTAGAGATGACACCGTAGAGCCGACAATAGCATTTACAAATTATCAATATATAGCACCAAATCATAGATTTACATTCTTAGTTACTAACAACGATAGCATTACAGCCGAGATATTCGCTGACGCTAACGCAACACCGACGACATCACGAGGAAACGTTGCTTCAGGATCATCAACAAGTTTTGTAATAACTAATACAACAGGAGCTTCAGTTACGATTTACGCAAGAGCAAAAGCAACAGACAAGAATTACTCAACGGTCGATAGCGCCGTTGGAACGATAGTTTAATAGAAAAGGAGAATTATTATGAATCTAACAGAATTAGGCGAACAATATTTTTTAGGAGTTATTAAGGGCGAATATGCTTCGGCCAATACAACGGGGTTTGACCGTATCGGTATCTATGGCTCGACAGGTGGCGGGGCTGACGCAGTAATTGGGTCAGTTCAAACAATTACATGGGGTTATACGGTTGGTAATGCGAGTATCTATAAATTAACACCATCGACCTTAATTTTTGTAGTCCCAGCCAATACCGTAGTTAAAGGAACAGTAGTGTTCAATTCAACAATCGGCACTACTTATGCTTACGCACTCGCAAAAGAAGATTTAGAAGTTCAACGTAGTTTTGTCAATTCAGGAAGCGTAGAACTTAATCCAGTCACTTATAATTTTGAACATTTATAAGAAATCTATTTATGAAATCATTATATAATGGTAAAATAAAAGTGAAAATGCTATTTAGAAAAGATACCGATGAGAAACAGAGACAAAAAGTCGAAGAAAAAAAGGATGAGTGATTATGAACACAATCGCACCAAACACAGGGAAAATTTATCTATTAACGGACGGAACAGCAGTTGGGCCGATTAACCTTGACAAGTTTCATCCTTTATCAACGGTAAGTATTCTTGAAGTCTATGTTGAAGATGGGCAAGAAAACAACGTATTAACGCTTAATTATGCGCCGACAACATTCCGTAAAAACTGGGCAACGCATTGGTTTCCTTTGTTTTATCGTGGGCTTGTTGAACATACATTAGATGGCGAAAGCGAGCCAAGAACATTTGCGCAATACATAACAAAAGTTCCGCCTATTCTGACGGCTTTAAACCAAAACGCAACAACGGCTATGGCAACACAAGTTACTGTTCAACAGCAAACAGGCGCAAATCTTATTGGCCCTTATGCTCTGGTAACGGATCTACCCACAAGTTATGGCGATTGGCTTGACTTACAAGACTTAGAAGAAAACGATGTTATCGCTTATGTTTGGGAAAATGGTGCTAACGGCTTTTACAAAGTCGAATATGATACCGAATTAGAAACGTATGATTGGGTGTTACAAACCGAAAGCATTCAAGCTGAAATCGAAACTAAACCTTATGACGTATTTAACATTTACATTCAAGCTGGTTATGGAAACCCAGCACCAGCAGTCAATCTTACTGATGAACAATATCGTTTGATTTGGCAAGAGTTATACGTTCTTGACACCGCTATCACGGCTATTGAGAATATGATTATAACCGAAGTTAGAGCAACTGGAACGGCAAGCGATGAGAAAATACCAACGGAACAAGCTGTTAGAGAACTAGCAGAAGCGCTAAAAGATGGCACGGAACAGTTTACTTCATTGACCCTATACAGTGTTGATGGCACGGCCGTATTGACGTTTGATGGTAAAGACATCATTTGGAATTATCGTGGCATTAACGCCGAAATGTTCAAAAATCTCGTGTTAGAAGTCGAGCCAGCAAGCGGAGTTACATTTACAAACGGAATGAACGTTATGTACGC
>CAZABW010000021.1:15686-27662 GCA_964483655.1 uncultured Candidatus Izemoplasmatales bacterium | reverse complement strand
TAAATGTCGATGTTTCATGTTCTCCCTCCAGTCGAACACTATTATACCATATTTCCCTTATATTGCGTCACTTTGCGATTTTCTAGCAAAAAAAGAAGGAAATAACGCGTGAAATTGCCCTTTTTTGATATAATGAATTCGAGGTGTTAGTATGCAACCCATTCGAACAAAATACTTTTTTAAATCCTGTAGTCCATTAATCTATGTGACTCAGCAACAACCCGACCAATCGTTTTTAGAACCTCGAGTCTATCTTTTAGTTTTTGAGAATCAATTGGTCATTATCGGTATTCCTCCCATCGAAGCTTTGGAAGCCTTTTTTCTGGAAATCCGGAAAGCTTTTCCCGTTCAAACCATCAAATATCTCATTTTACAAGGCTATACTTCACACCTTTATAGCATCATGAGATTCTTGCATCCGTTTGCGCCGGAATCAACGATTATTACCGATCAGTTGCACACCAAATATATGAATCTCCCCAAACATAGTCAACCCTTTCAATCGATTCAATCGTTAGAATACAAACTCCAACTTTCAGAACAAAGTACTTTATCGTTCATCCCTTCTCCTTATTTACTCAGTGCGGGTTCCTTTATGACCCATGAGTCCTCAGAACAAGTCCTCTTTTCTGGCTATTTGTTTGCCAACCCGAAAGGATCTACCCTAGAAAGCGATGAGGAGTACTTAACACCCTCTTTAAAATACCTCACTGATTATCTTCCCTCCAGTGATTTTGCACGATCGATTTTGAACCACTTGCGGCAATACCCCATTGAGCGTGCTCTGACCTTGTTCCATAATGATCTTTTAAAGTCACAAGTTGATTTTCTCATCGATCGATTTATGAAATTCGACTTTTATCGTGTCAGTAATATTGAACAAACCAAACAAGGTCAGTTATTTGACCCGCTGCCTTTTTTTCAACAAATGGTCCGTAAACTCTCTAATATCTTTGGAACCAAAGCCGTTTCAGAAGCATTTCAAGGCAGTCCCTTTACCTTTCATGCGTTAAGTGAATCGATTGAACTCACTTCACTGGATGGGATTCGGGCATGGCATCGTTTCTTTGAAATTGTTTATGCGAATGGGGGGTTAGAATGGCTTGGGATATTAGAACCGACGATTGATAAAGTCGTTGATCTCTATCAAATAAAGAAACCAACCATCTTTGCTTCAGCGATTGTCGACACCACCAAGCAATTAGAACAAGTCGTAAGTGAAAAAGAAGAACTCACTTCGAAGATGAAGCAACTGGAAGAGGACATGCAAGCGACGGTGGATCGCTTAGTCAAGGACCCTTTAACGGGATTATATAACGCGAGTTTTTTAGAAGCTAATTTGATCGAACGCTTCGAACAGATCCAGCAAGGAAAACAAGAACACTTTACCGTTTGTTATCTTGCAATCGATCATATGCATCGGATTAATCGGGTATATTCCTATCAAATTGGCGATGAAACCATCGTCCACTTTACCACTCTTATGAATTCTTTACTTCAACCAAATGACCATCTCTACCGTGCATCCGGAGTGTCTTTAGCCTTAGTAACAAACCGAAGTATCAATGAGTCTGAACTGGAGAAGATTCTGGCTAGTGTTCGAGAATCGACGTTCTTTATCCAGCCGATTACTGCGTCTATTGCCATCGTGAGAAGTGACGAAATCCCAACGGACTCGCATGCCCAAATGAAAGCCAGAACGCTATTAACTACAGCAGAAAACCGCATCCAAATGGCCTTTCAAAAAGGTGGAAATGTCTTAATTAATCAAGAATCGATTATCACAAAACCACGTCGAGGAAAAGTTTTGATTGTGGATGAAGATATTATGGACGCAAAATATTTCCGCAACGCACTTGAAAACGAAGCCTTTGATGTCGACTGGGTGGCAGATGGATTGGAAGCCTTGCGACGAATGGAAAGTACCCAATATCATGCGATTTTGTGTGATAAGTATGTTCCCAAACTAGATGGATTTGCATTGAAAGCGCAAATCAATAAAACTGTAAATCAAGACTTGTGTTTTATTTTGATGGTCCAAGCAAAATCCGCAGAAATTGTAGCCAGAGCCAACCGTTTAGGGATTACAGCTGTTTTATCACGGCCGATTTTGATTGAAGAAATTGTTGGCTTCATCCAACGCAATCAGGGAAGACGAGGCTAATATGACAATCGATCTCATTCTTTGGATTATGGGTGGAATGGGAGGGGTCATTCTCTTGATGATTTTGACCATTACCTTCCTCAAACTCTACAATCGATCCCGAAATAAGCTCTATTTAACTCAAAAACAGCAAATCCTGGAAGCACTCTTACACAATCAGACTACACGCCTACGAATGTATCGCGATTGGGTCTTATTAAAAGCTTATGTGGAAATCCAACAGACACTTCAAAAAGATGAAAAAGTGGATGCCATCATCTATCAAGAAATCATGTCAAGAGGGTTATGGCCTCGTCTCGTCAAACAACTTCACCATCCGCGAAGCATCAAACGGAAAGAGGCAATTTTCTATTTAGGCCACTTTCCGATTGTTTATACCCGTTTCGCGTTGATTGAACGTCTTCGAAAAGAGAAGAAAGCTGATGTCAAACTCTATCTAGTCAATGCTTTACGTCGTCAAATGGATCAAATGACGATTTTAGAGTTAATTGAAAGTGTGGTCAAAAGTCGACGGTTCTATCAATCCCGTGTCATTGAAATATTGAAAAGTCAACTCCATGAATGCGTTCATTACATCTATGGTCTTCGATCTCGTAGCGAGATTGAAATTAAGGAACTGTTTATCGAAATCGCCGACTCTACTTTTAGTGAAGCCTTCCAAGAAGCCCTTCTAAATGAGTTACGCGTCGTAGAAGCCCATTTTCAAGAAAGCAATCCGATTTATCAATCGATGCCAAAAACAAGATTAAAACGGTTCTACTTACGATTATTAGCCGTTTTATCAGGCCGTTATCATTATCGACTCAACCAACCGCAGTACTTATTTCATGTGGACTCCGATGTTGTCTCATTGGCTTGTAAACAATTATCGTATAGTAGTAATCGTGACAATATTCTGGCCATTCTTTCAACAGAAGAACGGGAACAAACGATTAATGCGAAAGTCGATGCTCTTCTACGGATCATCGATGTTGAGCCTCAACACTATATCTGGCTGATTGAACAAACTTGTCATGAACAGTTCCAGATCAATTTAAACATTATTGCTCGTGTTTTAGTAGAACGAATTGATTATTTGTTCTTACGATTATCTTCCGAGCCAAATGACCGCTTTCAGCGGATGATTTCGTTCTTGGTCAAACAGGGATTTTCCGCTGATGTCATTGCTTACTTGAATCGTAGTGGACAAACCAACATTCGTTCAAAAGCCTTGGCTTTGTTGGAATCCATTGCGCTAGAAAATTCCGAGTTCTATAAGCAATTAACATGGTATTTAAAACCAGAATTGTTTCCCCAAACCCATCTGAAAAAGGTTGATTTCCCGATTCCACCGAAACCAAAGAGCAAACCCGAACAACATAAAACGAAGTGGTTACTTCGAATCCTATTTTTAAGTTTATTATTTTTCCCGGTTTTATTTGTCATTACGACACCGTTCCAGTTTTATCAGCAGCCCATCAAAGACTGGTTGGTCCGATTTGTTTTACTCGTCAATATCGCTTTTGTCGTGTATTACATGTTACTAAACGGCTTCTACCTTCTCCTTGCCTTTATTGGTTATTTCGCAGCCCGGAAACAGATTAAACTCTGGTCTTATAAAAACCATGACATGCTCTATCAAAAAGGGATGTTATCAGCGATTTCGATTATCGCCCCTGCGTATAATGAAGAAAAATCGATCATTGATTCCGTTCAATCGTTATTAAATCTCAATTATCCCGACTTTGAAGTCATAGTCGTCAACGATGGATCGAAAGATCGTACTTTGCAAGTCTTAATCGATCATTTTGAGTTGGAACGTCGGAATATTCATATCGAACAATCGATTCAAACCAGAGCGATTCAAGGTATTTATTTAAACAAAGAGATTCCCAACCTTGTCGTCGTGGATAAATACAATGGTGGGAAGGCTGATGCCTTAAATGTTGGCGTAAATGTCGCGAAGAATGGCTATGTTTGTGGGATTGATGCAGATAGTTTACTCGCTCCAGATTCCTTACTACGCTTAATGTCATCGATGTTGGATTATGATGATATTACTTTAGCAATGGGGGGGAATATTTATGCCGTCAATGGCTCAACCGTGTCGAATGGTCGAGTCGAACGTTTCGCTCTACCTAAAAATACAATTGCAAAATTTCAAGCGATTGAATACTTACGGGCGTTCACCTTAGGACGAATTGCTTTTTCTGAATTAAAAACGTTATTGATTGTCTCCGGTGCATTTGGATTATTTGAAAAGCAAATCTTAACTGAAATTGGGGGGTATATGACCTCCTCGACAATGAATAAAGATACCGTAGGAGAGGATATGGAGTTAGTGGTTCGGATTACGAGGAGAGCTTACGAAACCAAACTTCGTTTTCGGGTCAACTACGTGTTTCATGCCAACTGCTATACCGAAGTTCCAGAGTCATTCAAAATCTTAAGGAAGCAGCGAAACCGGTGGCAACGAGGATTAATCGATATTTTATCGTATCACCGTCATATGATTTTAGATCCTTCTTATAAACAAACTGGATTAGTCGCTATGCCTTATTTCTTCTTTTTTGAAATGGTGGGCCCCTTAATTGAAATTCAAGGATACTTAGCCTTAATTGCCGGAATCATTCTTGGCGTTTCCATTTTAGAAATCGTTTTATTATTAATTACTGCATCGATTTTGCTTGGTATTGTCTATTCCCTACTTGCTCTTTACATCAATGAAAGTAATCAAGAGACCCTGTCGTTTAAGGATATGATGAAGTTGTTATTCATAGCGGTCATCGAAAACTTTGGTTGGCGTCAATTTATCAGTATTTATCGAGGTATTTCCTACTTTTCTGCTCTCAAAGAAACCCATGAATGGGGCCAAATGAACCGTGTTGGATTCCAAGCGAATGCGAATCAAACCAAGTCAAGTTAACTCTTTACAAAAGAGCATGCGTATATTATAATAATGTATGCGTTTCGACTTGGTAGCTCAGCTGGATAGAGCAACGGCCTTCTAAGCCGTCGGTCAGGCGTTCGAATCGCCTCCAGGTCGCCACCTATCAAAATCGTCTCGCTTCCAGCGAGACTTTTTCTTTTTATGGAGGAATGTATGAGCGAAGTCATCCAAAATCAGTCCTTACGAAGAGCAAAACTTCACCAAATCATGATCGAATTGGAAGTAGCAATTGGCAAGGAAAAAGCGCAGATTGTCGAACGAAATCGTGAGATTTTGAATCAAATAACGCCGCTTGATGTGTTTGAACTACCGCTTTATTCTGATGATTCTTTTTGGTCCATTTCGGAAATCAAAGCCAGTGCTGGCCGATTCGTCAATCTCTTTTATCATGGTCTCCAAGCTTATCAATATCCAATCGAAACCTATCCCGTTTTGCAAGCACTAAAAGGTGAAATTGCATCGATTTTAGAACTCATTGAAGCCATCAAACCTTTGATTCGTCCTGTTCATCAACATCAAGAAGCGCTTCGTCACCGATTAGAAGAACTGGCTGTTTGTGAACAAAAGTTTGTTCGCTCTGAACAAGTTTTGTTTCCGATAATGGAACAAAGGGCTCCTAGTACCAAACCGATGCAAGTATTGTGGGCCGTCCAAGACGATTTGCGTCTTCAACGAAACCAATTGGTTGATCTGTTAAAAAGTCCCCTATTTGATCAAACCTCTTTTTACATCCTCATTGGTGAATATATCACTTCATTTGTCGGTTTACTTCAAAAAGAAGAACTGATTTTTTATCCCGCAATGGCAGCTTATCTCAAACCAACAGATTGGATATTGATTCAAGAGCAGATTCTCGATTTTCCATTGTTGTTTGGAGGAAATCTTTCCCCCATTGTCTATCATCAAGACCCCATAGACACCCCTATCGGATGGATTGAGTTATCGACAGGATCTCTTAAACTGGAAATTCTGGAGTTGTTATTTCAAGCGTTTCCGGTCAATATCACTTATGTGGATGAGTTCAATATCGTTCGTTTCTTCAATCAAACCAATCATCGCCACTTTCCGAGAACAAAAGCCATCATTGGCCGTAAAGTAGAATTATGTCATCCCTCTGCTAGTGTCCATTATGTTTTGGAAATCATTGAAACCCTGAAAACGAAACAAGCAAAGAAAGCACAGTTTTGGATTGATTTCAACCACCGGAAGTTATGGATTGAGTACCTACCCATCTTTGATTCTTCAGGCTCCTATCGTGGTGTCTTAGAATGTAGTCAAGACATCACCGATTTTTTAAATCTTACTGGTGAAAGACGACTTGCGGAATGGAAATAATTGGCTGATTTCATCATCTATGATATAATTAATGCAATGCGACTCGGTAGCTCAGCTGGACAGAGCAGTGGCGTCCTAAGCCATTGGTCGAAGGTTCGAATCCTTTCCGGGTCGCCATCCTTTTAGGAGGTCTTATGGCAACGTCTCTGGATTACATTGATTATTGTATGGGACAACTTCACGACTTAGGAACGATTACCGCAAAGCGAATGTTTGGCGAGTGTATGATTTATATCAATGCCAAACCGGTTCTATTAGTTTGTGATAACACCCCCTATATCAAAATGCACCCTTCGGTGGAACCATTCCTAAGAAATCATCCCAAAGGATTCCCCTACTCGGGAGCGAGAGAGCATTATATCCTTGATTTAGATGACCGTGATTTGGTTCGAGAGGTCATTCTCGCCATCGAACCCTTTCTCACGATTCCAAAAAAGAAGAAACCCTCTCATTAATATCCAAGATGTTACAACGCCGCTTCGGAGTTTGTGGCATCTTTTTGTTTTCCCAATCATTTTGTTCTTTTCAATTTCGGTTCGATGTGGTTTAATGGGTATGTAAACACTTTCATAGAAAGGAACTCCTTATGAATAACTACCACATCCCTCCTTACAAAATCAAAGCCGTTGAAGCCATTTCCTTAATTCCAAAAGCCCAACGGATCGAACGCTTAATCGAAGCAGGTTATAATCCCTTTCGGCTTCGTGCAGAAGATGTCTTTATTGATTTATTAACCGACTCAGGAACCGGCGCTATGAGTGACAAGCAATGGGGCGCTTTAATGATTGGTGATGAGTCCTATGCTGGTTCAAGAAGCTTTTACCGTCTGGAAAAAGTCGTTAAGCGTATTACAGGATACCAATCCGTCATCCCCGTTCATCAAGGCCGGGGAGCAGAACAAGTTGTTCTTCCGATTCTCGTGAAACACCCCAATATGGTGTTTTTATCCAATACCCATTTTGATACAACACGTGCTCACGTGGAATTATCCCATGCCCGTGCAATTGATGTGCCTTGTGAAGAAACCTATCACTTGGAGGAATATCATCCCTTTAAAGGTAATTTTGATTTAGAGGGACTAAAACAACAAATCGCCTTTCATAAAGCAGAAAACGTTGCCGGCATTATTCTGACGATCACCAACAATTCTGCCGGGGGTCAACCCGTTTCATTAGCCAACATCAAAGCCGTCCATGCCATTGCGAGAACTCATGGCATTCCCCTTATCATCGATGGCGCTCGTTATGCGGAGAATGCCTATTTTATAAAAACGAGAGAACCAGGATATCAAGATAAGAGCATTCGCGAGATTGCTAAAGAGATGTTTGATTACGCCGATATGTTCTTAATGAGTGCAAAAAAAGATGGGTTGGTCAACATTGGTGGTTTAATTGCTATTAAAGAAAATCTCCCTTTATACCAACTATGTCTCAATCGTGTCGTTCCTTACGAAGGCTTTCCGACCTATGGCGGATTAGCAGGACGGGATATGGAAGCCTTGGCAGTTGGGTTAGAAGAAGCCTTAGAAGAAGATTATCTGGCGTATCGAATCGATGAAGTTCGCTATTTAGGAGATTTACTTCGCTCTTACGGGATCCCGATTCAGTATCCGACGGGTGGTCACGCTGTGTTTGTGGATTGCGGAGCGATGTGTCCTCACATTCCCTATGACCAATTTCCAGCACACGCTGTCGCCTGTGAACTCTATCTCGAAGGGGGTGTCCGTGGTGTTGAAATTGGCTCCTTATTACTGGGAAGAGACCCCGACACTCATAAAAACTTACAAGCTCCCAAAGAGTACTTACGGTTAACGATTCCAAGACGGACTTATACGTTTGAACATTGGCAGTATGTCGCACAGTGTATGCGACAAGTTTATCTCAGAAAAGACTCCATTCGAGGTCTTACTTTCACCTATGAGTCTCCCGTTTTACGCCACTTTACTGCGACCTTTGAACCGATTCAAGAAAAATAAACACCAACAACCGGTATTCCCATAGGGAATCCGGTTTTTTTTACATTTGGGGGCTACCAATGAAAGCGTTTTTATGTTAAAATGGGGCGTGAAAGTGGGTGGAACTGTGACGTTTTATCGTGATACATATTTGGACATTCATCTGGATTCACTCGAGGCAAACGTCCATTTCTTGAAGCGTTTACTTCCCCCACAGACCAACATAATGGCAGTTGTAAAAGCGGATGCATACGGTCATGGCGCCCAAGTCATCTCCCGCTATTTACAAATGTTTGGGATTCGTCATTTTGCTGTTGCGACGTTGGAAGAAGCCATCGAACTTCGCAAGAGTGGGATTCACGGAGACATTTTGTTATTGGGTCCGGTTTCTGCCCAATCTCTCGAATTGGTTGGTAAACACAACCTCACTTTAACCATTCATGATCTCGAATGGTTAAAAGAATTGGTTTCTGTTACTTTAAAAGAAAAAATTGCTTGCCATATTAATTTGGATACGGGCATGCATCGAATCGGGCTCTTATCCAAGGCCGAACTTCTCGAAGCGATGGCTTTGATTGAACACTCCCAATCGCTTCATTTAACCGGGATTTATTCGCATTTAGCAACCTCAGAAGAAGAGGATGAAACCTATTATACAAAACAAGTCGAAACTTTCACGAATCTACTGAGTGATCTTGATTTGACCAACCTAACAATCCATATTGCCAATAGTGGAGGTACTTTAAAACCGCCATTGGCTTTTGTTAATATGGTTCGGGTTGGTCTTTTTTTACATGGAGTAGCGCCGAGTCCTCATTGGAATAGCCGGCTTCCTTTACAAGAAACCTTATCCTTAATTAGTCATATCATTCAAATCAAACAACTCCCGAAAGGCGAGAAACTCTCGTATAACGGCATTTATACGACAAAGGAAGACGGGGAAATCATTGCGACATTACCGATTGGTTATGCGGATGGATATGATCGTCGTATTCAAAAAGGTCGTTGTTATGTCAATGGGGATTATGGAGAAGTGGTTGGTCGTGTCTGTATGGATTTCATTCTTGTGAAACTTCCTAAAATGGTACCTTTGCATACTCCGGTTGAATTGATTGGACCGCATATCTCGATTGAGGAGTATGCTGAACATATTAATACCAATACCTATCATGCCTTTTGCCAATTCAGTGATCGCTTACCACGACGCTATTTCTATCAAGAAAAACTCATCGCAGTGATCAATCCTCGCATGCAAAGAAAGGAAGAAAATGTATGAGTCCCATTCATGTAACATCTGAAATTGGACGATTAAAAAAAGTCGTCTTGCATCGTCCCGGGGTAGAATTAGAAAATCTCACCCCTAAATGGTTGGAGCAACTTCTCTTTGATGACATTCCTTGGTTGGAACTTGCCATTATTGAGCATGACCAATTTGCCCAAACATTACGAAACGCTGGCGTCGAAGTCCTGTACTTAAGTGATTTAGTCAGTGAAGCACTCGAGTCAAGTCCCGCTATTAAAAAACAATTTATTCAACAGTTTATCAAGGAGTCACAAGTCACCAGTGAAACATTAGCAGGGGTATTGACTTGCTATTTAGAAAGTTTACCTTCTACGAAACAAATGATTGAAAAAACCATGGGTGGCATAAGGAAAAACGAAATTCCAGGGTTTGTAAAGCGGACGTTATCCGATCACATCCGGGATTATCCCTTCGTTTGTGATCCGATGCCAAATCTATATTTTACTCGAGACCCCTTCGCCTCCATCATGGATGGCGTAGCCGTCTCCAAAATGTATAAACCAACTAGACAACGGGAAACCATTTATGGGGAATACATTTTTAAGTATCATCCACAATACGGCAATGCGTTTCCACTCTATTATGACCGCAATGAGTTATCGACACTGGAAGGGGGCGATATTCTTGTCTTAAGTGACACCGTTCTCGCCGTCGGTGTCAGTGAACGGACCCATCCAGCAGCGATCGAACGGTTGGCAAAAAACCTATTCTATAAAAACCCTTCCTCGATTGAAGTGGTTCTTGCGTTTGATATTCCAAAAAGTCGATCCTTTATGCATTTGGACACTGTTTTTACTCAAGTCGATCATGGCGTTTTTACCATCCATCAAGAACTCCATCAAACCATGTCGGTTTATGAGTTAACGAAAGATCCGAGTAAAGAAGGAAAACTACTCGTTAAACCGATTGATAATTCCTTAAAACATATTTTAGAAACGTATTTAAAATGTAAAGTTACCTTAATCCCCTGCGGTGGCGAAGACATCGTTTCAAGCGACCGAGAACAATGGAACGATGGCGCAAACACGTTAGCAATCGCACCGGGAGAAGTGATTGTGTATAGTCGAAACCACATCACCAATCGATTACTGGAAAAACACGGTATTAAAGTTCACGCCATTGCTTCGAGTGAATTATCCCGAGGACGCGGGGGTCCCCGCTGTATGAGCATGCCCTTAGAACGCGAACCAATCGAACGAAAAACGATAAAATAAAAGGAGAATCCCATGAACAATCCACTCAAGAATCGTCACTTACTCACCCTGCTCGATTTCACCAGCGAAGAAATCCAAACCTTATTGGATTTGTCGGCTCGCTTGAAAGAGCAAAAGCGTCAAGGTATTTCGCACCAAGTATTACAAGGGAAAAACATTGTTTTATTATTCGAAAAAGATTCCACTCGAACCCGTTGTGCTTTTGAAGTAGCCGGGTTTGATTTAGGAATGAATGTGACCTATTTAGGCCCAACAGGATCCCAAATGGGCAAAAAAGAAAGTGTCAAAGATACGGCACGAGTATTAGGTCGGATGTATGATGGCATTGAATATCGTGGTTTCTCCCAAAACACCGTGAAAACCTTAGCGGAATATTCCGGCGTGCCTGTTTGGAATGGGTTAACTGATCAATTTCATCCCACCCAAATCTTAGCGGACTTTTTAACCATCATCGAACATAAAGGGCACTTGAAAGGCATTAAATTTGCCTACATGGGCGATGCTCGGAATAATATGGGGAATAGTCTCATGGTGGGATCTGCGAAGATGGGCCTTGATTTCCGTGCTGTCGCACCGAAACATTTATGGCCAGAGGAATCGCTTGTGGCGACTTGCCAAGAAATTGCTAAAACAACGGGCGCTAGCATTACCTTGACCGAGTCTGTTGAAGAAGGGTTGAACGAAGTCGATGTGATTTATACAGACGTCTGGGTTTCCATGGGGGAAGCTGCTAGTGTTTGGGAAAACCGAATTCATGCTTTACTCCCCTATCAAGTCAATGCCAAAGCGATGTCCTATGCGAAAACAGATGCGATTTTTATGCATTGTTTACCTGCGTTTCATAACCTTGAAACAGCAATTGGTTTAGAAATTCATGAGAAATTTGGATTAACCGGATTAGAAGTAACCGAAGAAGTATTTGAAAGCTCACAAAGCGTGGTCTTTGATGAAGCAGAAAATCGGCTTCATACGATTAAAGCCGTCATGCTGGCCTCTTTAGGAGATACATTATGAGTCGGATCGTTGTTGCTCTAGGAGGGAATGCATTAGGCAATACAGCTAACGAACAAAAACAAC
>CAZABW010000021.1:0-15586 GCA_964483655.1 uncultured Candidatus Izemoplasmatales bacterium | reverse complement strand
GTTGTTGCTCTAGGAGGGAATGCATTAGGCAATACAGCTAACGAACAAAAACAACTTGTGAAAGAAACAGTGATTCCCATTGTAGAACTCATCAAAGAAGGACATGAGGTCATCATTGCTCATGGCAATGGACCCCAAGTAGGAATGATTAATCTAGCCTTTGCGGAAGCTTGTAAAGTGAATCAGGCGATTGCACAGATGCCATTTCCAGAATGTGGAGCGATGTCTCAAGGGTATATCGGTTTTCACTTACAAAACGCTTTACAAATGGAATTGAAACGGCAAAACATCGAAAAAGGCGTCGCAACGATCATCACGCAAGTGGTAGTCGATGCAAAAGACCCTGCGTTTGATCATCCGACCAAACCAATCGGGAAATTCTATACTGAAGCCGAAGCCAAGGAATTATCCCTTGCAAGCGGACATCTCTATATCAACGATGCTAATCGCGGTTTTCGTCGAGTCATTGCATCACCAAATCCATTAGGGATTGTGGAAATTGATGTTGTCCGTCATCTCGTGAAGGATGGATTTGTGGTGATTACATGTGGAGGGGGAGGAATCCCTGTTGTCCAAGAAGACGAGTTATTAGTCGGTGTCGACGCTGTCATCGATAAAGATTATGCCTCTGCCAAACTAGCAGAGTTATTACATGCAGATATCTTCATCATTCTCACAGCCGTAGAACAAGTTTGTCTCAATTTTGGCAAACCCAATCAAGTAGCGCTTCCTCACATAAGCGTTGCTCAAGCCGAACAATATTTAATGGAAGGTCATTTTGCGAAAGGATCGATGTATCCAAAAGTAGTTGCGGCTTGTCGGTTTGCGAAAACCAATCCCAAACGCAAAGCCATTATCGCCGCATTAGAAAAAGCCAAAGAAGCGTTAAAAGAACAATCCGGAACGGTGGTGACTCTCTAAATGGAAAAACAACCGATTAAAGTCGTCATTTGGGGATTTGGAGCGATGGGTTCAGGTATGGCTCGGATGATTCTTTCCAAACGCGGTTTTGAGATTACAGGTGTTTGTGATCTCCACCCAAAACGAGTGGGAAAACCAATCAGTGAAGTGCTAAATCAAAGCATTCCTAGTCATCAAGATATCATCATCCAAGCTGATGTTGATACTTTGATTCATAAAGATCGTTGCGATATCTGCTTACTAGCAACGGATTCCTTCACCAAAAAAGCTTTCCCAAAAATCAAGTTCATCTTAGAACAAGGCGTCAATGTCATTTCCACTGCCGAAGAAATGGCGTATCCCAAAGCCAATGAACCCGAACTTACGATGGCATTGGATCGCATTGCTAAAGAACATGGGGTAACCGTCTTAGGTACAGGAATTAACCCGGGGATGATGATGGATACCCTCGTCCTTCTGATGACGGGCGTGATGGCTGATGTTGAATCCATCCAAGTGGCACGGATTAACTCGTTATCCCCCTTTGGTGAAACCGTCATGGAGGAACAAGGGGTCGGGAAGAGTCTGGATGAATACCATGAACTAATCGCAAAAGGCGAATTAGCCGGTCATGTTGGGTTTAAAGAATCGGCCCATATGATTTGTGACGGTCTCGGTCTCCGTGATATTACATTCGAACAGTCTATGAAACCAATCATCACCGATGTTGATCGGAAAAGCCCTTATGGATTTGCAAAACAAGGACACCTCGCTGGAATTGATATGGAAGCCAGAGTCACTCATCAAGGGAAGCGATTCTTAGAACTTCGACATCCCCAACAAATCGAACCGCAGTTAGCGGGGGTTTTTACCGGGGACTATATTGATATCGTAGGAAGTCCGAACGTTCACCTCAGTGTCAAGCCAGAAATCGATGGCGGAATTGGCACGATTGCGATTTGTGTCAATATGATTCCACATGTCATCAACAGTCGCCCTGGTTTAAAAACAATGATTGATTTACCCATTCCTAGAGCCATTTTAGGGGATGTCCGTGATTATTTAGAATAGGAGGTACTTGCTTATGAAACAAGGAACCCTCGTCATGATTGTTTCTGATATGTTAGCCCCTCACGAACGAGTGGCTTCTTTGCCGATTGAAACCAAACAAACACCTTTACGACAATGGGTAAAAGGGACGTTGGTCAAGGAGGCAAACCTTGGGGATCTCGTTCTCATCCGGACGCAAACGGGACGATTGGTTCAAGGCACGTTCATCGAAGTTTATCCTCGTTTTCATCACACATTTGGTGAATATGTTCCTGAACTAGCATCGATTCGAGAAACCATCGATTCCCTCTTACCTAGGGGGGGAAATCATGAGTAATCTTGAAAGCCTTCTGGCAAGAAAAAATGACATTATGAAACAGTCGATGCAAATCGACTATGAAAAATATGAATCCGGATCCATCAGTTTTGATTACGAAGCCTTGATGAGGGATTATAGTTTTGATTTATCCACGATTCATACCATTCAACGGGAGCATGGTGCTGCAGATAGTCCATTAAAGGAACTGAAACAACTAACCAAGCTTGCAAGGAAAACAGCCCGTCCAGGATATGGCGCACGCTTGTTTATCAAAGATGAAGCGTTATTGGATTCAGGCAGTTTTAAAGCTCGAAGAGCTTCCATGGCCTGTTACCAAGCAAAACAATTGGGATACACTGGTGTCATCGCAGCGACCTCTGGTAATTATGGGGCTGCCGTCGCTTCGCAAGCAGCGAAGTATGGATTAAAATGCATCATTGTACAAGAATGTTATGACTCTTTGGGCATTGGACAACCAGAAATCATTGAAAAAGCTCGTGCTTGTGAGGCATATGGCGCAGAGGTTGTCCAATTGAGTGTCGGTCCTGAACTCTTTTATGTCTTTTTGAAGTTGTTAGAAGAAACCAAATACTTTAATGCTTCATTGTATAGCCCTTATGGGATTGCTGGTATTGAAACATTAGGAAAAGAATGTATTGACGATTGCTTATCCTTAACCCATCAACTCCCCAAGGCGATTATTTGTACAAACGCAGGAGGAGGGAATGTTACTGGTACCGCTCGTGGTGTTCAAAAGACGACAAGTGAAAAAATTGACATCATTGGGGCTAGTGTGAACTTACGCGGTCTTCATATGGCCAATGATGTGCACTTTAATAAGAAATCCTTTACCACCGGTCACACGGGGTTTGGAATTCCCTTTGCGATTAACCCCGATCGTAGTGATGTTCCTCGTAGCGCCGCAAGACCCCTACGCTATTTGGATCGATATGTTCTTGTATCGCAAGGAGAAGTCTTCTTCATCACCGAAGCATTATCCTATTTAGAAGGCGTTGAACGAGGTCCTGCGGGGAATACTTCGTTAGCCGCAGCGTTTGCGTTAGCCAAAGAATATCAAGAAGATGAGATTCTCATCGTTCAAGAAACAGAGTATACGGGAGCCGGTAAACACCATCAAGCACAACTCACGTTCGCCAAACAAAACGGCATTGAGCTCCTCTTTGGCAATCCCTTCGATGAAATTCCTGGTCAAACGATTGTCTTTCCAAAGACACTTCAAGATTTCCATTATCAGGAAGTCGATTTAATCGAGTTACGTAAAAGTTATCTCAAGCGCGTCATGCAAGGTCATGACCACATCACACCAACTGATTTGACCTTTTTAGCGCAGGAGTGTAATACAACAGAACAAACGATTCAAGCAATCCTAACTGAACTACAAATTCCATGGGAGGTCCTTCATGAGTAAACGAATCGAACGAGCCGACGATTTTGCTTCACGCCGAGAACATGTACAAGCATTAAACGATGAAGAACTTAAAGTCTATTTTTGGCAGTTAGCCAATCAAACCATTGAACCCTTAGTAGCACTAGCGAAACAGCATACCTCTCCTTCCATTGAGCGAAGCGTACTGATGCGGATGGGATTTTCATCCATCGAAAGTAAACAAATCGTGGATCGGTTGTTGCCCCTTCAACTATTAAGAAAAGGTGCGGGTGGTGTAGTATATCGCAAACATTTACTGACGAAACTACCCATTCGGGAAGCAGGACTTGCCTTGTTAGAAGAACATGGAGTCGATGATGTCATCGCGTTTTATGGGGTGTCGTATGAAACCAAATGAAAAATTAGACATTCTTGCAATCCTTGATGACTTAGAACATTACCGGCCGAAACGTTTTGGTTGGAGTTGGCGTACGCCATGGCCGAACGCCGTGGTGAATGGCTATGAGTATCATGAATTATCGACTCCACTCAAGCAAAGTGTTCCCTTACCCGCTGCCAAATACTTTAAAGACATCGATCCCCAGGTGTTGCCTGTCATCACCACCGAAATTGCTTCGGGACGGTTTGAAGATGACATTCGCCGGATGCGGATGGCCGCGTGGCATGGCGCAGATCATATTATGGTCATTCGGACGGCAGGTCAATCCCATTTCGATGGGTTAATCGAAGGGACTCCCCAAGGGGTCGGTGGCGTTCCAATCACCCGAAAACAAATCCGCGCACAGCGAAAAGCCCTCGACATGATTGAAGAAGAAGTCGGTAGAAACATCAACTATCATAGTTATGTTTCCGGTGTTGCTGGTCCGGAAATTGCGGTTATGTTCGCTGAAGAAGGCGTCAATGGAGCCCATCAAGATCCGCAATACAACGTCTTATACCGTAATATCAATATGATTCGGTCATTTGTGGATGCAATGGAAAGCAAAACCATCATGGCAAAACGAGGGATCTTACAAATCGATGGGGCTCATAATGCCAATGCGACCGCGAAAGAGGCGTGGAAAGTGATGCCTGAGTTATTGGTTCAACACGCCATCAACTGTGCGATTTCGAAACGAGCTGGGATGGATCCTTCGTATATCGCCTTATCAACAGTCCCCCCCATCGCCGCTCCCGCTCCCGATTTGAAGATTAATTTACCTTATGCAGTTGCACTGCGAGATTTCTTTAGTGAATACAAGATGCGTGCGCAAATGAATACCAAGTACATGGAATCATCAACTCGCGAAGCGACTGTGACCCATGTCATGAATATGGTCATTTCCAAACTGACCAGTGCCGATATTCAATCGACCATCACTCCTGATGAAGGTCGTAATGTTCCTTGGCATATGTACAACATCGAAGCGTGTGATACCGCAAAGCAAACGTTTTTAGCAATGGATTCGTTCCAAGAATATGTCGAATTAAAGAAATCCGGTCCGTTAGTTGAAAAAGTTCGTGAATTGAAAGAACGAGCGGTCCTGTTTTTGGAAGAACTCTTAGCAGCCGGAGGCTATTTCCAAGCGGTTCAAGATGCCTTCTTCATCGATTCGGGGATTTATCCCGAACGGATGGGCGATGGCATCTCACGGAAGATTGATGGGGGAATCGGGGCTCATAGTGTGATTGAACGAGACGCTGATTATTTCGCACCCGTCAGTGCGCATTATGGTTATAATAATCTTGCCCAGTTTGGGATTGACAGTCATCCGGAACAACTCATCAACGGGTCAACATTAGAAGATCCTTCCAAAATTCAATACATCGATGAGTTAGATCCTATTGATCAAGTGAACACCCGTCTAGAAGAAACCAAACACTATCGCGATTCTTCTTTCATCAAACCTGAGGTTCAATGGTTAGCAGATGGCATTGTTGTGGTTGATTTGACCTTACCGGTTGATGTCCTTCGCGCGGAAGCGAGCGCAATCGTGATTGCGAAGAAGATGAACTTACAAGATCCAGAGATTATTCATAAAGAAATCTTACACCCCGCTGAGGCAACCCGCATTCAAGTGAAAGGACGTTTGGATTTCGAGATTGATTTAAATCAACTCGTCATTCCCACCCCACCCAAAACCCTAAGTGAGGAAGACATGATGGCGTTTGTAAAACAACGAAAAATCGTTATCGTCGCTGGAACTGTTGGCGAAGACGAACATTCCGTTGGCTTACGTGAAATCATTGATATCAAACATGGGGGAATTGAAAAATATGGCATCGAGTGCCATTATTTAGGCACATCCGTCCCCATTCAAAAGCTAGTCGATGCGGCGGTGGAAACCAACGCGGACGCGATATTATTATCGACGATTATTAGTCATGATGAAATCCATTACCGCAATATGCGCAAAATCGTCGATTACGCCAAAGAACTTGGCGTTAGAGACCGTTTCTTAATCATTGCTGGTGGGACGCAAGTAACCCCCGAGTTAGCTCGCGAACAAGGCATTGATCAAGGCTTTGGTCGTAATACCAAAGGACATCATGTGGCTAGTTTTATCATTGAACGATTACAGGAAAAACAAAAATGAAAATCGATGCCTTTGTCGCCGAAATCGGCTCGACCACAACAGTTGTCAGTGCGTTTGATCAATTGAACACCCCTTGTGCCCGTTTCTTAGGCCAAGGTGTTTCGCCAACGACTGTGGTCGAAGGAGATGTCTTAATCGGTTTAAACAAAGCGATTGCAAACTTAATCGAAACAACAGGACAAATCTTTGAACCCAAACACATTTATGCAACATCCAGCGCAGCAGGAGGGTTGAAAATGAGTGTCCATGGGTTGGTTTACGATATGACCGTCAAAGCAGCCAAAGAAGCAGCGTTAGGAGCGGGAGGTAATTTACTTTGGATTACCGCAGGACAATTGCAACCTCATGATCTCAAACACCTCCAAACACTCCCTTTAAATATGATTTTAATTGCCGGGGGAGTGGATTATGGCGAGTCACAAACAGCTTTAGATAATGCCAAACAAATCGCCGCCTTACAAAAAAACATCCCTGTGATTTATGCTGGGAATAGGGTGAATCAGGAAGCTGTGAGAATGATATTCACACAATATCACCAACAAGACTTTCTTTTTATCACACCCAATGTGTATCCGCGGATTGATCAATTACAAGTCGAGGAAGTCCGTTTGATTATTCAAAACGCCTTTGAAAAACATATTACGGAAGCCCCTGGTATGGAACGAATAAGGAATCTTGTCACCCATACAATCATCCCCACTCCCCGAGCTGTCTTACAAGCAACCGCTTTTGCTTCGAGATTTTATGGGGATTGTCTCACTATGGATGTCGGAGGTGCAACCACAGATATCCATAGTTGCACGCAAGGTAGTCAAGAAATCGAAAAAATCCTCATCGCGCCGGAACCAAAGTTAAAACGTACGGTCGAAGGGGATTTAGGAATATTCATCAATAAAGACCAATGCGTTCAATCGATTGGCAAAGAAAAATTAGCTTCGGAGTTACAAATAACGCTCTCTGAATTGGATCATTTATTAGATATCTATCCGCCCATTCCAACCAATGAAACGATTCCTTTAGCAAAACGGCTTACCATTGAAGCGACTTCGAAAGCGCTTATGCGTCATGTCGGACGAAAATTGATTACCTATGGTCCTCAAGGAAAAATTGTTTTGGCAGAAGGAAAGGACCTTTCCAAGATTCAGACTGTCATCGGTACCGGTGGTGCCCTGACACGTTTACCAGGAGGTGTTTCCATGATTCAAACCGCTTGGGCGAAACGAGACGTTGGGGCACTCCTTCCTAGTGATGATGTCATGATTTACCTCGATCAGGATTACATTATGGCTTCGATTGGGGTCTTATGTCAGGATTACCCCATCGGTTGTGAAGCCCTACTCAAACAAAGTTTAGAAAGGAAGGGGTTCCCTTGCCAAGACTCTTAATCGATACCAAAAAAATCCAGCATAACGTCGAAGTTATTACAACCCTCTTAAAAAATAAAGGGATTGAATCGATTTTCCCAGTGGTTAAGGTCTTCGCTGGAAATCCAACGTTCGCTCATTGGATGGTTTCATTCGGATTCGACTATCTTGCGGATTCCCGGATTGAAAACTTAAAAGCATTTCGTTTTCTTCCTGCTAAGAAAGTATGTCTTCGAGTCTCCGCCAAAAGTGAAATCAAGGCACTCGTTCGATATGTCGATCTTTCCTTACAATCGGAACTTGAAACGATTCATTTGATTCAAAAAGAAGCCCTCCGTCAAGGAAAAATTCATTCCATCATTCTCATGTTTGATTTAGGCGATTTGCGCGAAGGGATTTTTTTTGAAGCAAACTATCTTCCCATCGTCCAATCCATTTTAACTTTATCCCATGTCAGGTTGCTTGGTATTGGTACCAACCTAACCTGTTATGGGGGGGTTGTTCCTAGTTTATCCAATATGAATCAACTTCTCCATCTTAAAACGACGATCGAAAATACATTTAAGATCTCCCTTCCATTGGTTTCGGGTGGAAATTCATCGATTTTTCCACTCTTACAATCAGGACAACTTCCCCAAGGAATCAATCAAGTTCGGGTTGGGGAAGCATTTTACTTTGGAAGGGAAACCGCGTATGGAGACTCTATCGACAATACCTATCGCGATACTTGCCTATTAGAAGCAGAAATCATTGAATGTTATGAAAAACCTAGTTACCCCATCGGTGAAATGACCATGGATTCCTTTGGAAATCCTCCCCAAATTCAAGACCTTGGACCGATTCGCCGCGCGATTCTAAATATCGGCAAACAAGATGTTTGGATTGAAAACCTCTTCCCGGTGGATCCCAAGGTCAAGATTTTAGGAGGATCAAGTGATCATCTGATTGTTTATTTAAAAGAGGATCACTACAAGCTAGGTGACAAAGTCTTATTTTATCTGAATTATCCCGGTTTACTTCAAGCAAATACTTCCAAGTATGTGAAAAAAGTGTTTTTATAGGAGGTTTCTATGGATTTCGAACGCCTTATTTCAGAGTTGACTTTACAAGAAAAGTGCTCTCTTTTAGTAGGTCTGGACGAGTGGCATATTGCCAGTGTCGAACGGTTGGGAATGAAACCGTTCATGATGGCTGATGGTCCTCATGGTTTACGAAAACAACTCGATCAAGAAAAAGGATTGTTTTCCATGGATTCTGTCCCTGCAGTTTCCTATCCTACAGCTGTTACACTTGCGTCCACCTTTAATAAAGAACTCGCCTATGAGGTGGGAGAATCCATCGCGAAGGAATGCGTTCACCATCAGGTCAATGCGCTTCTAGGTCCTGGCCTCAATATCAAGCGTTCGCCTCTTTGTGGACGAAACTTTGAATATTTCTCGGAAGACCCACTCGTGAGTGGGGAAATCGCAAAGGCTTTTAGTCGTGGAGTGGAAAGTCAAAATGTAGCTGCGTGTTTGAAACACTTTGCGCTAAATAATCAAGAATCCCACCGAATGGTGTCCAGTTCTGTGGCGGATCTTCGTACGATTCGGGAAATATATACCCGCGGCTTCGAAATTGCCTTAGAAGCGAAACCGGGGATGGTGATGTCTTCTTATAACCGCTTGGATGGTGTGTATGCGAGTGAACATCCGTGGTTGTTAAAGACATTACTACGTGAAACGTTTCATTATGAAGGCGTGATTGTTTCCGATTGGACGGCTGTTTCTAACCGTGTCCGTTCGTTATTAGCCACCCTTGATTTAGAAATGCCGGGGCATATCGATGGGGTAGAAGCTCTCTTACATGCCATTAAAAATAACACCCTTCGTGAAACTGATTTAGATGATTCATTAAAACGAGTAGTGACATTAACCGAAACCTATCAAGGAAAACCAGATACGTTCGATATCCAAGCATCGCGTTTAAAAGCCAAGCAGGTCGCATTAGAAGGTGCAGTATTACTGAAGAACGAAGCGATTTTACCTCTTCATAAGGACCAAAAGATCGCGATTATTGGAGCTCTTGCGGAAAAGCCACGATATCAAGGCGCAGGATCGTCACGCGTTCATCCCATTGAATTAGAAAGTTTTGTCTCGATGCACCCTGAACTTCCTTATGCGAGAGGGTATGAACTCGAAGAAGATGGATTCCATGAAGGCTACCAAAAAGAAGCCATTCAAGTAGCCAAAGAAGCAGATGTCGTATTATGTTTTGTAGGCTTGACCGATTTGTATGAATCAGAAGGATATGATCGAACCCATTTGGATTTGCCTTTGGGTCATCGGAGATTGATAGAAGCCTTAGCTTCGGTTCAGCCTAATCTCGTTGTCATCTTACAAATGGGATCCCCGATTGTGATGCCTTGGATTTCAAAGGTCAAAGCCGTACTGAACTTATACTTAGGAGGGGAAGCGCTCTTTTCTGCGTTAGATGACCTCTTATTTGGTCGTGTTTCGCCTAGTGGACGATTAGCCGAAACCTTTGTACAAGATTTAAAGGATCACCCGGCCATGAGAACCTTTGCCAAAGGCAATCATGAAATCGCTTATTTAGAAGGTATCTATGTAGGATATCGGTATTTTGTAACTGCGAACAAAGAGGTTTTATTTCCGTTTGGATACGGTCTTTCCTATTGTCCATTCTTGTATGACAATCTCCACGTATCGAGTTCTACTTTTTATCCTGGGAAGGAAATTGAAGTGCGAGTAGATGTGACAAATCAGGGGATTTATCCAGCAAAGGAAACGATTCTATTGTTCGTTGAAAATCCCAAAGAACCAATCTTCCGTCCCAAGCGAGAACTACGTCAATTTCAAAAAATTGAACTAAAACCCCAAGAAACAAAAACAGTTTCTTTTCTCTTAACCAATCAAGATTTCGCTTATTTCAATACGGTAATGAATCAGTTTGATGTGATCGATGGCACATATCCCATCCAAATTTGTAAAGATTCGAATACGGTCTTGTTAGAGAGCCCCATCCAATTAAAGACCAAACACACTCCGGCGTATGATCCCATCTTGACTTCTTTACCCAGTTATCAATGGGATCAGTTAACCTTTGAAGTCAAGGACTTTGAACAACTCATCCATCGGCCTTTACAACCCGCCCAAGTAAAACGAATTCGCCCCTTTACCTTAGATGATACACTCGGCGATATTCAACATACTTTTTTAGGAAAAGTGATGAAAAAACAAGTCTTTCAGATGATCGCGGGTCAAAACACGAATCAAGATCCTTTGGTTTTAGAAATGATACGCTGTTCAATTTTGGAAACCCCCTTGCGTAGTATGGCCATGTTTTCCAAAGGACAAATTCGATTTTACCAATTGCAAGCCTTATTAGATTTCATCAATCGTCGTTGGTTGAAAGCCATTCGACATTTGATCAGGAGGAGAGTATGAAACCACACTGGTCCAAAGAAGGGGTCGTTTATCAAATCTATCCCCGTAGTTTCCAAGATTCCAATCAAGATGGAATCGGAGATTTACAAGGAATCATTCAACGCATCCCCTATTTACAATCTTTAGGTATTTCCATGGTATGGTTATCCCCTGTCTACCAAAGTCCTTGCGATGATAACGGCTATGACATCAGCGATTACTATGCCATACACCCTGATTTTGGAACGATGGAAGATATGGATGAACTCATCCAAAAACTTCATGATGCGAACATCCGAATCATCATGGATTTGGTCGTCAATCACACTTCTGATGAGCATGAATGGTTCCAAAAGAGTGTCCAAAAGATTCCCCCTTATGATCAGTTTTATCACTGGAGCCCCACGAAAAAGAATTGGGGATCGTTTTTTGGTGGTGAAGCATGGACTTACCATGAGGAAAGAGGCGAATACTATCTTCATCTTTTTTCCAAGAAACAACCCGATTTAAACTGGTCGAATCCACTTGTTCGGGAAGAGGTCAAGCAAATTTGTCATTTTTGGTTATCCCGAGGGGTGGATGGCTTTCGCTGTGACGTCATTAATTTGATTTCGAAACGGGAGGGACTCCCGAAGGGTCGTTTTAGTCCCATTCTTTGCGGAAAAGAACACTATTTGAATGAACCCAACATTCATCGTTATTTACAAGAGTTGCAAGATGATGTGTTTTCGAAGTATGATTGTTTTACTGTTGGGGAAACCGTTTTTATTACTCCTGACCAAGCTCTCTCTTATATTCATAAAGACATTCATGAACTCGATATGGTGTTTCAATTCGAACATATGGCGAGTGACCAATGGGGCGTAAAATGGTTCATTCGACCGTTTCGAATGAAACGCCTCAAAAAGTCCTTGTCCAAATGGCAACGGCGTTTGGATCAAGTGGGATGGAACTCCCTTTACTTAGAAAACCATGATCAAGCCAGAAGTGTCAACCGCTTTGGTTCCCTCGAACTCCGTGAAAAAAGTGCCAAATGTTTGATGACGATGCTTTACTTCCAACAAGGAACCCCTTATATTTATCAAGGTCAAGAAATCGCCATGACGAACGGAGATTTCACGAAGTTGGAAGAATTTCAAGATATTGAAACCCAAAACATCTTCGAATTTGGAACGAAGTCTTTGCATCTCAGTCCCAAACGAATGATGAAGAAGATTTTTTACGCGTCCCGGGATAATGCGAGAACACCCATGCAATGGGATGACTCCGAGTATGCTGGATTTAGTCGTGTCACCCCGTGGTTAAAAGTGAACAAGAATCACACGGCTATCAATGTCAAACAGTCTGTAGAAGATCCGAAATCAGTGCTTCAATATGTAAAAACCATCATTGCATTACGGAAACAACATCCTGTGATTGTGTATGGCCGCTATGAAGATGTCCTCTATTCGAATCCTCATTTTTATGCTTTTCTGCGCGAAGATGACACCACACGACTTCTTGTCATTTGCCATTTTGGAAAGAACCCTCATCGCTTACCCAAAAGCGTATCGCTTGACGGCTACCAATTACTCTTAGCCAATGAGGATGTGCAAGAACAAGAACGCTGGTTTCAACCTTATGAAGCCCGTGTCTATATTCAAAAAAAATGAGTTCGCATGAACTCATTTTTTTGGCTTCGGTCGTTTGAAATTGAAATATTGAATCAATCGCTCCATCAGCATCGCTTCTAATCCCGGTTTATCATAAATAAACCCTTCTCCGTGAGGAGCGTTTTTAACAATATAAGGGAAGGTAGCAACTTTACTCATCGCTAATACCAGTTGCTTCATCATTGATAGAGGGGTAATTTGATCCTGATCCCCATGGACAAAGACTGTAGGAATCGCATTTTTCGCGGCTGCTTTGAGTGAATGGGCTTGCGATAAGAAGAAGCGATGTTGGGTATAGGTGAAGAAATGCAATGCTGGGAAAAACAAGAGCAGAAGCTTCGGCTTCATGGTTTTTCGAAGCGTTTTTAAGATTGTACTAAACGGGGAGTCACAGACAAGCAGTTTGACGTTTTCGGGAAGTCCCAGTCCTGCAGCTTGGATGATCGTTGCTGCTCCCATCGACACACCATGGAGCAAAATTGTGTCGTTGTATCCATAAATCCGTAAACAGTAATTAATCCATTTTCGTAGGTCATATTTTTCATAGACCCCGAAACTAGTAAATGTTCCTTGGCTTTTGCCATGACCGCGTTGGTCAACAAGTAAAATCTTAAACCCCCAGTCGCTGTACATTTTCGCAATAAGAGCTAAGTCTTCGCTGTTACTATGGTAACCATGAAAAATCATGGCTAGTAAGGTTGAGTTCTTATCAATCGATGGAATAAAAGTAGCGTGTAAGACCGTTTGATCATAAGCACGAATCGTCACATCTTCTTTCGGAACCGTTTGATACCATTGCCATGAAGGTTGAAAAAAGGGGTCTTCTTGATTGACCACATGATAGTCCGCTTTCGGATTCATGTGGATGATTTTTTGATAAAGTTGATAGCCCACAAAAAAATAAGCAAACGTTACCACACCAATGATGGAATAAATCATCCATGGTTGCATCCAAATCACCTCTATTTTATTGTATCATAGAATAGAAGAAGCGATACAACCAAGTCCAAGAGAAATGTGTTTTCTACTTCATTCTTCACGTTTTTCAAACCTCATGATATAATGAACTAAGAGAAAGACAGGTGATATGATGTTACGTTTTGGAATTATAGGGGCTGGGAAGATTGCCCATCGTTTTGCCCAAGCCGCAATTGGAGTGAACGAAACCATTCAAGCGATTGCTTCAAGAGATTTAGAGCATGCGAAGGCATTCCAAGAACTATATCACATTCCCTCGGCTTATGGCACCTATCAAGAGTTATTCCAAGATCCTATGGTGGATATTGTCTACATTGCTACACCGCATGGCTTTCATTTTGAACATATGATGGCCGCTCTGGAATGGGACAAACACATCTTGTGTGAAAAAGCCTTTACTTTGAATGCCAAACAAGCCAAACAAGTCTTTGAGTTAGCCAATCGGAAAAAACGCTTTTGTATGGAAGCGATGTGGACAAGATTTCTCCCCGTGATTCAGGAAGTTAAACTTTGGGTTGAACAAGACCTCATTGGTGAAATCATCCAAATCGACGCCACATTCACCTTTCCCGCTCATCTTCATGAGCAGTCACGCCTCATTGACCCTCGTTTAGGGGGAGGAGCACTCCTCGATATTGGCATCTATCCGATCACGATTGCAAATCTCTTTCTAGGAAAGCCATTAACGATAGAGTCCAGTTGCAAAAAGGCATCGAGTGGTGTCGATATCTCGAATCAAATCACCTTTACGTATCCGCAAGCAGAAGCGAACTTAATTAGTTCCTTTACCGATGAAGAGTGTGTGGAAGCTTTTATTTATGGTTCCAAAGGTTATATCCAAATTCCATCCTTTAACGGAGCACAAACAGCAATCTTGTTTGATCGCAACCATAAAATCATCAAAGAATTTGAACATAAGCATGTCGTTAACGGCCTAGAATATGAGATTTTTGAAACCGTTCGCCAAATCAAAAAGAAAGCGTTAGAAAGTCCTTTGATGAGCCAAGAAGATACCCTCGAAGTATTGCGTCAAATGGATGAAATTCGTGCTTCTTGGAATCTACAATATCCGCAAGAATCCAGATGAATTTAAGTTGACTTATGCAATGATTTCTTGTATAATTGTTTCGTATGTGAAACGCATACCGCACAGAACTGGTTTTAAACGCGTAAATCGCTACCAATATGGCGTGTCTTAAAAATAATCTGAGGAGGTGCAAGTCATGTACGCAGTGATTGAAACTGGTGGAAAACAAGTACGTGTTGAGGTCGGACAAGTCATTTATGTAGAAAAATTGGAAGTGGAAGCTTCTGAAACCTACACATTTGATAAAGTTCTTATGGTCGGTGGCGAAAAAGTCAAAATCGGCAAACCTTACGTCAAAGGTGCAACTGTAAGTGCAACCGTTGAGAAACACGGCAGAGGTTCGAAAATTATCGTTTTCAAATATGAACCGAAAAAACATTACCACAAAAAACAAGGTCATCGTCAAGCCTATACCAAGCTGACCATTACCGAAATTCAAGCTTAGTTTTCCTAAATCACTATTTGGAGGTGTCAAATCATGGTAGTAGAACTCTTTTTACTCGAGTTAGAAGCGTCGAAAAAAGGTGTGGGTTCGACCAAAAACGGTCGGGACTCTGCTGGACGTAGACTCGGTGCGAAACTATCCGATGGTCAATATTGCACAGCTGGTTCGATTATTTATCGTCAACGTGGAACGAAAGTTCATCCTGGAACGAACGTTGGTCTTGGAAAAGATGATACGTTATTCGCTCTCATCGACGGCGTGGTAAAATTCGAACGTTTGGGCAAAGACCGCAAGCAAGCATCTGTTTACCCGCAAATCTAACAAAAGCAGACCGGTCGGTCTGTTTTTTTCTTTGCCTAGGAAATTCTAAATGCACATCAAT
>CAZABW010000020.1:0-34190 GCA_964483655.1 uncultured Candidatus Izemoplasmatales bacterium | reverse complement strand
TAGCGAGAAGAGCACAATCGCAATCCCCGTTGATGCATAAACGACTTGCACTTCAAAGACTTTCATTAAAATTCCCGCTGTAATCAAAATCGCTGCGAGTAAAAACTTGAATGCCCATCCATATCCAAATTTAGGTTTTTCCATAAATCCTCCTTATTTCCCCATTTATTATCTATTTTCATTATAAACCAAAACCCATCTTTTTGTCCTGTTCTTACTCGATTTCTTTGAGATTCATACAAAATATCTCATGAAAATGAAAAGCCCTAGAGGTGAAGTCTAGGGCTTATGACTAGGAAGGTAGGATTGCGGTTGGGGGAATCATCGTTAATTGTAAGCGTCGCCGTTGTAAATCAACAGAAACAACCCATACTTTTACGATTTGTCCCACTTTAACAACTTCAAGGGGATGCTTGATGAATTTATCAGATAATTTGGAGATATGAACTAATCCCGCTTCTTTAATGCCACAGTCGATAAACGCTCCGAAATCAACGACATTGCGAACGGTTCCTTGTAATTCCATTCCCGTTTGAAGATCTTCTAGTTTTAATAAATCACTCTTTAGTAAGGGTTGTGGGTAATCATCACGGGGATCTCGGCTTGGAGATAAGAACGCATCTAACAAGTCATTGAGTAATACTTCATGAATGGCTAGATTCTTCGCCATTTGTGCTCGGTTCACTAAGGTAATCTTTTGAACACAAGCATCTGTTCCGATTTCACTTGCTTGAAGATTTAGATACCCTAAAACCTTTAACGCTACTTCATAACTTTCCGGATGAATTGGGGTTTTATCTAACGGGTTCTTTGAATCTGGAATACGCAAGAATCCAACCGCTTGTTCGAACGCTTTCGGTCCAAGTTTGGGCACTTTCTTTAATTCTTCTCGGTTTTTAAATGGTCCATTTGATTCCCGGTGTTTGACCACGTTTTGAGCGACTGCACTGGATAAACCAGATACGTATTTTAATAGCGATACGGATGCCGTATTAACATTGACACCGACTTTATTCACCGCGGTAGAGACTACAAAATCTAAAGAATCGGTTAACTTACTTTGGGTGACATCGTGTTGATATTGGCCAACGCCGATTGCTTTTGGGTCAATTTTAACGAGTTCTGATAGGGGATCTTGCATCCGTCGTGCGATGGAAACTGCACTCCGTTCTTCCACTTGAAAATCAGGAAACTCATCTTTTGCGAGTTCGGAGGCGGAATAAACGGAAGCACCCGCTTCATTGACAATCACAAAGAATACTTTGCGATTCAACTCTTTTAATAAATTGGATACGAAACTTTCGGTCTCTCTTGAAGCGGTTCCATTCCCAATGGCGATGATCTCGACATTGAAATCATGAATCAACTTCTTTAATTTCCGTTTTGCTTCTTCGATTTGGTGTTCATTCACTCGTTGACCAATATAGGCTTCATGCGGATAAATGACATCCTTCGCTAAAAACTTTCCAAAGGAATCGACAACGGCAATTTTACATCCGGTGCGGAAAGCGGGGTCAATCCCTAATACCATTTTGCCTTTTAAAGGGGGTTGCAGGAGTAAAGCCTCTACGTTTTCAGAGAAAATATGAATCGCTTGATCTTCCGCACGATCGGTAAAATCACTCCGAATTTCGCGTTCAATCGCTCCAGAAATTAAGCGTTTATAACTGTCTTGAATCGCTTCTTCAATCAAAGGATTGACAAGGGATTGATTTTTACCTATCACTTGTTTGTTCAAATAAGCATGGATTTGATCCGTATCCACTTGGAGAGATGTCGTGATGACTTTTTCTTTCTCTGCTCGATTAATGGCTAAGATTCGATACAACTTGATTTGTTTTAAGGGTTCTTCATATTCATAATAATTTTGGTAGGTTCCTAACTCATCTTGGGCATCTTTTTTCTTTTTCGTTATGATCTTCCCAGATTTCATCGTAAACTCACGAATCCATTTTCGATACTCTGCTTGGTCAGAAACCATTTCCGCGATGATGTATTTCGCACCTTGATACGCATCTTCAATCGTTTTGACGGTATCATTTACGTAAGGTTGTCCGATTGCTTCAAAATCGATAGATCCTTGAGGAAAACTCATGATCCATTTGGCGAGTGGCTCTAATCCTTGCGCGATTGCTTCCGTGGCTTTGGTTTTCTTCTTCTCTTTATAAGGACGATACAAATCTTCTAAATCAACCAGTTTGGTTGCTTCATTGATTTGGCTTCTAAGTTCATCGGTGAGCATGCCTTTCTCATCGATGAGCCGTGAGATATCATCTTTTCGTTTTTGGAGGTTTTTCCCATATTCGTACTCTTTTTCGATTGCACGAATTTGTTCTTCATCTAACGATCCCGTTACTTCTTTCCGATACCGAGCAATAAAGGGGACGGTATTATCTTCTGCTAATAAATCCAAGACGGCTTTGACTTGATCGATGCGGATATTTAGATTCAGCGCAACCTTTTCTATCAAAGCTTCATTCACGTATTCCATACAAAGCACCTCGTTTCTTGTATCTCTACTATACCATATTTACGCCTATTTATCACCCTGAAAAAAAGAAAAAAACCCTTGCGGGTTTTCTTAGTTAAAGGGTTCGTAGGTTTTGTTTTCAATCGTTGTTAGTAAGGTTACGACAGGTTCTGCGGCGACATAGGTGCGATAAAAGACACCATCTGCCACAACAACTACCATCGGCGTCCGAATCGAACTCTCATTGATGGTATTTAAGAATGCATCGCGATCGCCTGCAGTTGCTTCTGTGATGCTCGCCGTGTTAACCAAGAAGACTTTGGTACCGTTTTTCTCAATTTCACGAGCAAGTTTTAATGCTTCGTCTTTAATCGTGTTACATGCGCTACACGTATCACTATAAAAATAGATAATATAATCCTGTATTTGGGTTTCGTTTTGTTTTTGAGTTAAGACTTCATTGTATTTCGTAATCGCTGTAAAATCCGAGTAGGCTGGTTGATCGGTCGCTACATCGTATATAAAAACAGCTAAAACAACGAGCATTACCGTAACGATAATTCCTACGATGGTTTTTAATAAGATTTGTTCTCCAGATTGCTTTTTAAATCCTTTTGTATAAGTTGCCATAAACTCACCTCAGTATTTACATTTTACTCAATTTATCGTTTGAATGCAAGGACTTTTTACTTGCATCAATAAAACATCATATTTCCTTGCTTTCAACGACACAAAAACCAATCGCATAGTCCCGTTCATGAGCTAAACTAACATGAAAAATCAGATGGGGTAGTTTTTCGCACGTCACGAGTGGTTTACCAAACTCATTAGGAAGAATCGTTATATCCTGAAATTGAATCACCAGTTCAGGCGTGGTCACGGCTTTGATAATTGCTTCTTTTAAGGCGAAGCGACCTGCGAGAAACTCTTGTTTCCGTGTTTCGCTTGAAAATGACTCATATAGCATAATTTCTGGAGTCGTTAAAATCTTTTTAAGATGCTTTTCTTGAAGTCGCTCGATTTTGACCAAATCTGTCCCAATCCCCTTAATCATGGTCTTCCCCTGCTTTCAACTGACTCACTAAATCTTTAATCGCTCGAAAGCGATGATTTAAAGCTGATTTAGAAATTAGATCTGGAAAATGGTCTTTGGACACAAAGGATAACTCTAATAGCGTCGCTTCAGGATATTTTTTTCGCAAAAAAATAGCTTCTTGAATGCTTTTGGGTAGGGGATTCGGATGATGCTTTTCGATATACTCGATTTGTTCTAATTGTTGGTTTGCTGCGAGAAGCGCTTTACGTTCATTCGCGATATCACAATTGATTACGCGATTAATCGAGTTCTTAAAATCTCGCTTAATCCGCGAATCTTCATATTCAAATAACTGATTTGTTGCCCCTGTGAGTCGCAAGAAATCACTAATTCGTTCCGCTTCCTTTAAGTACATAATAAACCCGCGTTTATTCGCACTGACCTTCGCATTGAGTTCAAACTCATTTGCTAAGCGTTTTAAAATCGATGCTTGTTTTTCAGAAGCGGTTTGAATTTCTAAATGATAACTCGATGTTTCAGGACTATTAATCGAGCCTCCCGCTAAAAACGCGCCACGAAGATACGATTTCTTACAACATTCTTTTTTGATAATCGATTCATTCACGTCTTGAGTGTCAAAAGTAGTGGGATTTAACAATGATAAATCCAAAACGAGATGATTGACATCCGATTCTAAACGCAGGACATATAAATCATTCTTTTGGAGCTTCATTTGTTTTTTACTCCACAACACCACATCGGTTTGGTAGAGATCTTTGACGAGTTTGGTTACTTTCCGAATCACAGCATTGTGGACACTTTGAAAACTAACACTCATGCCTTCTTTATGCATTTCAATCGTTCCGCCAATGTGCAAAAGAGCGGATAACTCCGCTTTGGCGCAACATTGAAAATTACGAATGCCCGCTAATTCGGTTTTGACTTCACTCGAATAAGACAAACTACCGCCGACCTTTCACTAAATCTAAATATTTAACCGCTGATAACGCCGCAATTGCGCCATCTGATATGGCTGTTGCGATTAATCGATAATCCTTTTTTGTTACATCTCCGGCTGCGAATAACCCTGGAATCGCACTCGCCATTTCGGTGGAAACCATCACAAATCCTGCCGCATCTAACACCGGCAAATCCGCTAAGAAATGACTTTCTGGTTGATTTCCCGCATAGATGAAGGCCCCTTGAACATCTAACGTCATCTGTGATTGATCCTCAATGGATTCCAATACCACTTGTTTTAGGGCTCGGTCCCCGAGAAAGGACACGACCTTGTAATGATTTAGAGTGGATATATTGGGATATTGCTTAATCCGTTCGATGACTCCTTGAGAAGCAGTAAAGAAGGGCATATCATGGACAATAGTAACATGCTTACATAGATTCGCAAGATAAATACTTTCCTCTAATGCAGAGTCTCCGCCTCCAACAACCAAGACATTTTGGTGTTCATAAAAGATGCCATCACACACCGCGCAGTACGATACCCCACGGCTAAGAAATGCTTGTTCGCCTGGACAAGAAATCGGCTTGGGTCGCGTTCCTGAAGCGACAATCACGACATCAGCTTGATAGGTTTCTTGATCGGTTTCCACAAGAAAGAATGCCCCTTCTTTCGAAACGCGTTTACAAGTCGCGAAATCATCTTTGATTTGTAATGCTTCAAGATGGGTTACCATATTATTAACCAGCTCTTCTGCGTTTACGCGACCAAATCCAAGATAGTTTTCAACCTGATAGGTGGATCGCACGCGTCCCCCAGGACTACTCTTTTCTAAGATTCGCACCTCTCGGTTCGCTCGTTTCGCATAGATAGCCGCCATCATTCCAGCGGGTCCGCACCCGATAATTAATATCTCGGTTGTAATCATATCGTTATTTTTTGGGAAAGTTCAAGAGTCCAGGGAGAGTATCATATCCTTCTCCCCGTTGCTTGAAACGAATCCATAATGATAAAGCTATCCCACCTAAAATCATTAAGACCGACGTTACAATCGCCGATTTAAAGGTGATCCCTAAGAAAACAAAGGTCAATGGATCAGTACGTAAGATTTCGATGAAGATGCGGTTCGCCCCATACCAAATTAAATAGAAACTAAAGAGTTCCCCAAACTTAATAAAGCGTAAACGACGCAGGACGAGCATGATTAAAAAGCCGATAAAGTTAAAGAATAGTTCATAAAAGAAGGTTGGGTGATAATATCCTGATACCGGTTCTAAAGTAAAACTATGGAAGCCTTGACGGATATACATATTGTTAACAATAAACTCTGGTAATCCGATGGTATAACGTAAATGATTAAATTGTTCTTCAAGGCTTAGGTTAGCAACTCCTCCGGTGAGTCCTCCAACTAAAGGACCATGAGCTTCTTGATTAAAGAAATTGCCCCAACGACCAAAGACTTGAGCGATAATAAATCCAACCGCGACTAAATCTAAGACTTGATAGATATTAATTTTCTTTGCCTTGGTGAAGAAATATGCGCAGACAATCGCTGTGAAGAACGCTCCATGAATTGCTAGACCCGACAATCCAAATGTTGAGAAATCTAATGTTCCGCTCGCAAATCCTAACGCTCGTAAAATCGAAGGAAAGAAGCCACCATAAATAAATTGGTTCCACTCAAAGACCACATACCACAGTCTCGCCCCTAAAATCGCTACAGGTACAATCCATAAGAACCCATCGATGAGATGATCTTGATTGACCTTCATTCGTTTTGCTTCTCGTAATCCGAGCATTAAGGCGGTTAAAATACCAAGCATGATAAAGAAAGAATAAAATAAAACTTCTCGGTTCGCAATCACTAAAACCCGGTTATCCAACGTATAGATGGGTGTGATTGTCGTGTTTTCTTCCAGACTTGCATACTCGGATTCCCAAACACTCCAACGAACAAAATAACGATTTCCAATGTTATCTGGATTGGATGGCGTTGTAATGGTACATGCTTCACCAGGAAAACAGGTGGTTTCTTGAATGATGTCTCCTTCGTGATCCACAAACGCAATAGTAAAACTACCATCTTCATTGACATCTGGGGTATTTTGACAAGATAAAAAACTAAATGCTAGGAAAATGACTAGAAGGATCGATGTAATCCATTTGATATGCTGTTTCATTCGCTGCTCCTTTGTTTATTGCGTTTGATTTGATCATCTAACGCTTGATTAAAGTCTTTCGCTGAGTGATATCCTAATTGTTTTGATTTGAAATCATTCGCTGCCGCTTCCACAAGGGTTGCGGTATTTCTCGCTTCTGTAATGGGGATTGTCACGTGAACAATTTCGGTATCAAAAATCGTCTTTTTGACTTCTTCTAATCCTAATCGATTATAGTCATTTAAATCGTCCCATTTTTCCAAGTGAACAATCATCGAAATTCGTTTGTTCTCCCGGTAAGCGCGAACCCCAAATAAATAGACCACATTGACGATCCCAATTCCGCGAATCTCTAAGTACTTTTTAAGTAAAGGAGGCGCTTCTCCAATTAAGACACCTTTTTCACGCTGATAAATTTCCACAAGATCATCAGCGACTAGCATATAACCTCGACGAATTAACTCAAGAGCAACTTCGCTTTTTCCAACACCACTCGCTCCAGTAATGACAACACCGACACCGTTAATATCGAGTAATACTCCATGAAGCGTCGTGCGTTCAGCCAATTTTGCTTGTAAAAATGCGAATAATTCACTAAATAAAGAAGAGGTCCGATACTGACTTTTCAAAACAGGAATTTGATATTCGTTTCCTAATCGCAAAAAGATTTCGGGAACGATAACGTTTTTCGAAAAAACGAAAGCTGGGGGTTGTTTATCAAACAACATCCGGACGCGAATTTCTTGATCGGTGGTGTTTAACCAATGAAAAAACGCTCCTTCTTTAGACCCTAAGATTTGAATTCGATCATGTTCATAAAAATCGAATAGCCCAGCTAACTCCAGACCGGGTTTTGATAATGACGGATTGGATACTTCTCGTTTGAGTCCATTCCCCCCGGCTAAGATTTCTAAATGTAATCCATCGATAATGGATTGAACCGAAATTGTTTGCATATCGTCTCCTACTTACTGGGTTTTTGTTGATAGCGAGCTAACCGTTTGACCCACATTAAATACATGGTTTTAACCATCGTTCGCGAGATTTGATACAGAATGATAAAGAGAATCGGGTAGTACACATTTTTGAATTGGAAGGTGGTACGGAACAGCGATAAATCGAGAGCATAGAAAAATAAGACATAGGAAAAGAAGAAGACGAGTCCTGAAGTATAAATGACGAGTCTTGCTTGTTTCCGAAACAAGTATGCTTTCACAGACTCTTCATAAGCTGTGAATAAGATCGCCATCGGAATAAAAATTAAATCGTTTCGAACATCCGCAAGGCGAAATAGTCGAACAAGGACAAACATCAATATGAAGTTGATAATCAAACTAGCAATCAAGTGAATCGGCCAATTGCTCGAATATCGTCTTCCGAGTTCAATCTTAAACGATTTTGTTTTTTTTTCCGGTCCTTCTTTTTGGACTTGTTCTAACATTTTGCGTATTTTTTCCAACTCTTCTTGTTTCTTTCGATCTTCTTCCATTTGAATACCCTCACACAATAATACCTTGATCTCTTTAATCATATCATAGATAAATGTTTTGATAGAATGATTTGCTGAAATGAAGGATAGTTTATGTTGAAAACTCCAAGGCCTTCTTTAGGTATTGACCTGTATAACTACTTGGATGACTAGCAATCTCTTCGGGCGTTCCAATCGCAACGATTTGACCGCCACGGTCGCCTCCCTCTGGTCCTAAATCAATGATGTAATCACTAACTTTAATGACATCTAAGTTATGCTCAATCACCACGACTGTTGCACCTTTCGAGACAATATCTTGAAGCACATTGACAAGATTTAAAATATCATGGGTATGTAATCCGGTTGTGGGTTCATCCAAGATATAAATCGATTTTTCAGAGATGCGTCGATACAACTCTGAAGCTAGTTTCACCCGTTGAGCTTCCCCGCCGGATAATGTGGTTGAAGATTGACCTAATTTGATATATCCTAAGCCAACATCTTGAATGGTTTTTAACCGAGAATAGATTTTGGGGATATTTTCAAAGAATTCCACCGCTTGTTCGATGGTCATCTCTAGAACATCGGCGATGGTTTTCCCTTTATATTTTACTTGAAGGGTCTCGCTGTTATATCGCTTCCCATGACATTGTTCACATTCCACGTAAATATCAGGCATGAAATGCATTTCGATTTTGATGACGCCGTCCCCTTGACAATGTTCACATCGTCCCCCTTTAATGTTAAAGGAGAAGCGTCCTTTGTCATAACCCCGTAATTTCGCTTCATTGGTACGACTGAATAAATCACGGATTTCGTCAAAGACCCCTGTGTAGGTTGCTGGATTACTTCTTGGAGTACGACCGATTGGGGATTGATCGATATCAATGATTTTATCAAAGACTTCATATCCTTCCATGGAATCGTGTTTCCCAGCTTCTTCGTTTCGACGGGTAATACGGTTGACCATACCTTTGAATAAGACTTCATTCACGAGCGAGGATTTCCCGGATCCAGATACCCCAGTAACACAGGTGAATAATCCAATTGGAATTTGCACATCGATGTGTTTCAGATTATTTTGAGAAGCATTTTTAATTGTTAAAAAGCCTTTTTCAGGTATTCTTCGCTCAGGGGGAAGTGGAATTTTCTTTTTCCCAGAAAGGTACTGCCCTGTAATCGATGACTCACAAGCCATCATCGCTTCAGGAGTCCCCGCAAAGATGACTTCGCCCCCATGAATCCCCGCGCCTGGTCCGATATCGACGACAAAGTCAGCGAGAGAAATCATTTCCATATCGTGCTCTACGACAATCATCGTATTGCCTAAATCTCGCATATCTTGAAGGGTTTTTAATAAGCGCATATTATCGCGTTGATGAAGCCCAATGGAGGGTTCATCTAACACATACATCACTCCCGTTAAGCGCGATCCAATTTGAGTCGCTAATCGAATTCGCTGGCTTTCCCCTCCTGACAAGGTTTGGGAGTTTCTTGATAGAGTAAGGTAATCTAAACCAACATTGATGAGGAATTGGAGTCTTGCTTTAATTTCTTTGATAATGGGTCGAGCGATTTCAATTTCTTGATGTTTTAATTCTAAATGGTTGACCCATTCTTCCAAATGAATGATGCTTTGAGAGGTTACTTCGTAAATATTCTTTCCTTGGATTTTGACTGATAATGCTTCGTTGCTAAGCCGTTTTCCTTGGCAAACCTCACAGGTTGTATCATTCATCATCGTTTCAATCCACTCGCGAATGAAACGCGAGGTTGTTTCCACATAGCGCCGTTCTAAGGAAGTAATCACACCTTCAAACGGTTTCCGTGATTGATGAACCATTTCGCTGGATTTGGATTTAAATTGAAACTGAATGGGTTCATTACTACCATATAAAAGGTAATCCTGTTCGTCTTTCGACAAAGATTGAAATGGTTTTTTAATATCAATCTGAGCGGCTTTCGCTGCTTGAATGACTTGTTGGAGATAAATACTTTCAGTATTGGCGTACTTATCTAATACTCCTTCGATGATGGATAGTTCGGGATTGGGGATGAGTCGATGAACATCAATCTTACGTGTGAATCCAAGCCCTGTACAAGAACTACAAGCCCCAAATGGAGAGTTAAAGGAAAATAGTCTGGGTTCTAATTTGCTGACTTGAAAGCCACAGTGAGGACAACTAAAATGTTCGCTGAAAAGTTGTTCCTGATCATCGATTTTCGCAATCATTAACCCTTCAGAAATCTTCGTTGCGGTTTCAATGGAATCGTATAAGCGAGACCGGATGCCGTCTTTGATTACCAATCGATCAATGACTACTTCGATATCATAACGTTTGTTTTTATCAAGAATGATTTCATCATCTAAGGTATAATCCATGCCATTAATTCGAATCCGTTGAAAGCCATCTTTTTTTAAATCTTGTAAGGTCTTCTCATGGGTTCCCTTTTTTCCCCGAATCACGGGCGCCATGATGATGACTTTAGCTCCAGGAAACGCCAAAATCCGCCCTGTCATCTCTTCGATGGTTTGGGCGGTAATTTCTAAATCATGTTCGGGGCAATAAGGATGTCCAATCCGAGCAAATAACAATCGAAAATAATCGTAAATTTCAGTGACTGTTCCGACGGTAGAACGTGGGTTATTCGATGTTGTTTTTTGGTCGATAGAGATGGCTGGTGATAATCCTTCCATGACATCCACATCGGGTTTTTCCATATTACCAAGGAATTGTCTTGCATAAGAAGAAAGACTTTCTACATATCGTCTTCTACCTTCTTCGTAGATGGTGTCAAAGGCTAATGATGTCTTTCCAGATCCAGATAACCCCGTCATGACAATTAACTTATTTTTGGGAATCGTTAAGTCGATATTTTTAAGGTTATTTTCTCTCGCGCCTTTGATTATAATGGATTCATGCATATCTTCACCTGATTTCTAGTTCTCTTGTTCCAATTGATGAATGATTTGTTCAAATGTTGTTTCATCGATTAAGGAAATCCCTAAAGATTTCCCTTTTTCTAGTTTGGAGCCTGCGGAATCCCCGTAGACAATATAATCTGTTTTTTTAGAAACAGAACTGCTTGAACTTCCCCCGTATTTTTCAATCAAAGCTTCCGCTTCCGAGCGGGAAAAGGTTTTTAGGGTACCCGTTAAAACAACGGTTTTCCCAGTAAAAAGGGTTTCCTTTTGAGATTTATTGCTGGCGTAATCCATACGTAGTCCAAGCTCTCTGAGATTTTCAATGAGTGCTTGATTGTTTTCGTTAGCAAAGTATGAGACGATACTGCTCGCAATCGCTTTTCCGATATCTTTGATTTCCATCATTTCTTCTTCTTTGGCTGTCGCAATGCGATCGATGTGGCCATAATATTCCGCTAGATTCTTGGAAGCCTTTTGTCCAACATGACGAATCCCTAAGGCAAATAACAGCTTATCTAAGGGGTTTTGTTTGCTTTTTTCGATTGCTTCCAGCAACTTCTGAACACTTTTCTCTCCATACCCTTCTTTTAGAATTAAACTGGAATAGTGTTTTTCCAAACGAAAGATATCAGCGATATGATGTAAAAATCCATCGTTAAATAACTCGGTAACGATTTTTTCCCCGAGACCATCAATGTTATAGGCATCCCTTGACGCAAAGTGAATCAGTCCTTCGATTTGTTTCGCTTCACAGGAAGGATTCACGCAATAGTAGTCTGCTTCCCCCGCTTTTCGAAGTAATTCATGTTGGCAGGTGGGGCAGTGAGAAATCATCTTGAAAGGAACCGCGTGACTGGGACGTTGATCGAGATTCACACGCAAAACTTCTGGAATAATCTCTCCCGCTTTGCGAACCATTACTTCATCACCAATCCGAATGTCCATATCAAGGCAGAAATCCTCATTGTGTAAAGTAGCACGCGAAACCATGGACCCCGAAATCAAAACTGGCTTTAACTCAGCGACGGGAGTAACGACTCCAGTCCGTCCAATTTGAAAGGTAATATCTCGAACAATCGTTGCCACTTCTTCGGCCGGAAACTTATAAGCTATTGCCCATTTTGGATATTTTGCGGTGTATCCAATTTCATCGTAAGTCCGATACTCATTGACTTTTATGACTACTCCATCAATTTCATATGGAAGTTGATGACGGATTAAGGTAATCTCTTGAATCGTCTGAATCACTTCTTCAATCGTGAGGCAGTGCTTGGTTTCCGGGTTGATTGGAAATCCAAATTGCTTTAACGTTTGCAGCGATTCCAGATGAGTAGACACCATTTTTCGATCCATCAAATAATAGATGAAAACATCCAATTTGCGCTTTTTTACAAGACTTGAATCGAGTTGTCTAACGGAACCAGAAGCGGCGTTTCGAGGATTTCGAAATAACTCTTCGCCTTTCGCAAGACGGTCGTTATTTAATTCTGTAAAAGCCTTTTTACTCATATAGATTTCGCCACGAACTTCAATAGGTTGAGTAAATGGAATTTTCAGTGGAAGCGAAGAAATGGTTCGAACATTCGATGTAATATCTTCTCCAACATAACCATCTCCTCTTGTCGCTGCGCGAACAAGAAGTCCGTTTTCATACTTCAAAGAAATCGATAGTCCATCTATTTTGAGTTCGACGACATACGTGTAATCTTGCACTTCCTTGCGGATTTTGTCATCAAAATCACGCAGTTGGGCTTCATTAAACACGTTACCTAAAGACAACATTTGACTTTCATGAACGACTTTTTGAAACTTTTCTGAAGCCACCCCTCCCACACGTTTTGTCGGAGAATCTAGTGTCGCATATTCCGGGTATCGTTGTTCTAAGTCGAGTAACTCGTTCATTAAAATATCAAACTCCCAATCGGAAACAGAAGATTGGTTGAGAACATAATATTCGTAATTATATTGTTCGATGATTGATTTTAGATATTCAATCCGATCTTTGATGTCCATAGGCTACCTCTTTTGAATCGAAGGATGATCTTTTAACAATATTTTGATGCCGATAGGGGCTTCAAATGCAATCGTCGCTTTATCCTGATTAATCGACACGACAACCCCTTTTCCGAAGGTGATGTGAGTAACTCGGTCTCCTATCGTTAATTGATTCGTGGTTTTTGTATATTCCACAACAGGCGCAATAGAAGGTAAGGGTTCAGGACGTTTTTTAAAGGTTTCAAACATCGTTGTCTTCATTTTCGCTAACCCTTGTCTGTCGATGTGAACGTCTTTGATTTCGTCAAGAAACTCGCTGATGAAATTTGACTGATAATGCCCGTACATAAATCGCTTATCTGCGTTTGTCAAAAATACTCGCGTTTTTGCTCTAGTTAATGCCACATAAAACAATCGTCGTTCTTCTTCCACATCAATATTTTCTAATAATGATTGACCAGAAGGAAAGAGGCCTTGTTCAAGACAAGTGATAAAAACAGTATCGAATTCTAAGCCCTTTGCGGAGTGAACCGTCATTAAGCTCACATAGTCATTCGATTGATTTTGTTCTTCGGCTTCCTCTCGTAAGGTAATATCATTTAATACATTACTTAACTTCTCATAATTGGATAAATCGCCATATTCTCTGATTTTCTCGAGCAAGATGGTTTTAAATTCTTCTAAGTTATCCAGTCTTCGCTCGTTTTCAAGCATGCGGTCACCAGTCATTTCCTCTTGTTTTAACATGGCTAAATAGCCTGATTTTTCAAGAATGGCTTGATACGTTTGAATCAAGTTTCGGTCTTCAATTTGATCTTTCATTTCTTGAATCATGGACCGAAAAGCACGTAATTGTTTCATCGCGCCCGTGGGAATAGAATCGACTCCGAGTTCAATGACATCCATCAGTTTGATGTGATGGAAATTAGCTTGGTTCTGTAGCTTTTGGAAGGTTTGATCCCCAATCCCCCGTTTGGGTTCATTGTAGACACGGCTAAAGGCGTAATCATCCCCCATGTTAATCACTAATCGCAAATACGCCATCATATCTTTAATTTCTTTCCGTTTATAAAACGATAGATTTCCAATGACACGATAAGGAATATTGTATTTTAGTAAAACATCCTCAAACCGACGGCTCATCGCATGATTGCGATACAGAATCGCAAAGTCATGATAAGCTTGGCCTTCTTTAGCGAACTGTTTGATTTTTGTATAAACAAAATAGGCCTCTTCATCATCTGTTTGAGCCCGAAAATAGGTAATTTTTTCTCCCGCCCCCAGCGTTGAGAACAATTCCTTGGGGATTCGTGTTTTATTGTTTTGGATGACGTCATTAGCGGCTGACAAAATCGTATTACTCGAACGATAGTTTTGATTAAGAATTATTTTTTTATGTTCTGGATAATCTTGCATGAATTTCCGGATGTTTTGAATATTCGCTCCCCGAAAGGCGTAGATGCTTTGATCTTCATCCCCGACGATAAACAAATTGCGGTGTTTTCTCGCGAGATAATGAACAATTTCGTATTGAAGATCGTTGGTATCTTGAAACTCATCGACTAAAACATATTGAAACCATTGTTGATAATGTTCTAAAACAGAAGGAAAATCACGGAAGAGTTGTAAAATTAAGACGAGCAAATCTTGGAAATCAACAAGGTTATTTTGAAATAAAAACCGTTGATAATCAGAAAAAAGCGTCTGGACAACACTACTGAAAGGTTCTGATAATCCCAGCATACTCCGCGGATATGCTTTCGCTTTCTCAATCATACTTTGAATCGCTTTCATCGAGAACCGTTTCGGGTCGATGTCACGTTCCTTCATCAACTTCTTTAAAATAATGATTTGATCATCATCGTCGATGATTTGAAAATCATTTTTATAACCTAAATGATGTATTTCGGAACGTAAAATCTTCGCACCCATCGAATGGAATGTGGAAATCCACATGCCAGTTAGCGAGTGATTGATTTGTTTAGACACGCGATTTCGCATTTCTTCTGCGGCTTTATTGGTAAAAGTAATGGCTAAAATTTGATTCGCAGGAATGCCAATCACTTCTACTAAATAAGAAATGCGGTTCGTTAAGACCCGTGTTTTACCAGAGCCAGCGCCCGCAACGGCCATGACGGGACCAAACACGGTTTGAACTGCATCTAATTGATTGGTATTAAGTTTTTCTAAATACGAAGAAGACACATGTATCACCTATCAATATTATACCATAAAACATCCCTTTTTAGGCAGAATGGTTCGTCAAATCCTCTTCTTTTTTGAAAGAAAAAATGGCCTCTATCCGAACTCGGATGAGGCCATTTACTGTTCTGCTTAAGATAACTTTTTGACTCCTCTAGATTCAATATAACCACGATATCCTCTAGGTTCTAATTGAAACCGAGGGTGCGAATTATCCCATTCATAACCATAAAGTTTGGGATCGAAGGAAGCGATATGTTGCCACACTTCTCCAATCGCATCCATAAAAGATTCATCCGGGTATGGTTCTCCTTGAAAAACCATAAAAAGACCTTGGTCAAGTGTAATCAAATCAAATCCTTCGGGAACAATTCCCGCAAAATCAATGGGTACTTCTACCCCCTGTACATACTCACTGGTATGAGGTAAAATCAAATGTTTTGGTAACCAAAATCCAGCTGGTTCAAACAACGCTTCGGGAATGCTTTCTAAGATTCCCCACACGTCACAACCAACTTCTTCGCAATAGGCAAAATACTCTTTTGCTTGAATCCCTCGTTTGATGATTGCTTGCCGAATCGGTCGTTCCATGACTTGAACAAAAACTGTTTTTGTATTCATCCTTTTCTCCTTTGTTCGATGTGTAAAATCATAATACCCCTTGACTCCGAATGTTTTAAAGTAAGGAATCGGAATCGGGTTTGTCTGATACCTTTTTGGTGATACTCCAAATGCTTTACTAAAAGCACGGGTGAATCCTTCATGAGAATCAAACAAATAATCCAAACTGTAATCTAAAATCGTCTTTTTCGTTTCTTGAATTCGCATTTCCTTCGCCGCTTCTGTCAATCGGATTTGACGGATGTAGGTGAATAAATTCACTTGCGTGAGTTCTTTGAATAATCGTTCCGTATGGGAGGGTGAGTACTGCGAAATCCTTGCTAGTTGTTGTAAGGTAATCGGTTCTTTCCAATGGGACTCAATGTAGTCTTGAACTCGCTGAATCGCTTCGACTTGACTGATATGGTGCATAATTCCTCCTTGACTCTATCTTACTCGATGAAGGAAAACATTTCTTGACTAAAAAAATCAAAAAAAGACAAGTGCTGTTTGAAAAAGCCTTGTCTTTTGGGTTTATTCGTTTTCGTCTGGCGTTGCTTTTGCTTTCGCAATCGAGCGAAGACACCCTTTAATCGCAAGTAATAAAATAAGAAGAAAAACAAGGGCAAACGTAATCAACTGTCCCAGACTTAAGGAGTCATTGTTCAAATAGGATTGGTTGATGATCGGGACAATATTGGAAATCAAACCAAGCAGGGATGCAAAAGCAAAGACACCATATAAAATCACATTAATCCATTCTCGTTTCATCTTATTTCACTCCTGACTTTAATTCAACCGTGCGGTTGAAAATGAGATGTTGGGCGGTAGAATCATAATCGGTATTCCAATAGCCATTGCGGACAAATTGGAATTTTTCTTCAGGTAATACATCTTTCAAATAGTGCTCAACGACGCCAAGGTGTGTTTCCCATGAATGAGGATTGAGTCGTTCTAATAAGTCCCGATCACTATCGGAATCCACCATAAGGGGTTCAAATTGATGGAATGTAGCGGAAATGGCGGTTGTCGCTTCCACAAAATGGATGTTTCCATTGGGTTTCCGGTCTTTAAATCCTGAACCCGATTTGGTTAACGGATCATAGGTACAACGTAATTCAATCACTTCTTGGGCTTCATTTAGGATGACTTCTTCGCATTTAATGAAGTAAGCATGCATCAAACGTACTTCTAATCCTTGAGCTAATCGCTTCCATGATTTATCTACCACTCCGAGTTGAAAATCGTCTCGTTCAATATAAACATGACGGCCAAAGGCCACTTTGCGACTGCCTAGGGATTCATTATCGTTATTCAAAGCGACATCTAACCATTCGATTTGATGTTCAGGATAATTGGTTATCGTGACTTTTAAGGGTTGAACTATCGCATGCACACGTCCAACTTTTAATCGCAAATCATCTCGTAAGGACGTTTCTAACATTTCCGTCGATACGGTAGAGTTAATCCGGGATAACCCTGTCGATAATACAAAGTTACGAATCGATTCTGGGGTATATCCCCGGCGCTTCAACCCAACCAGTGTTGGCATCCGAGGATCATCATATCCCCGAACTTGTTTCAGTTCCACTAATTGTTTTAAATAACGTTTCGACATAATGGTATTCGTAATATTCAAGCGCCCGAATTCATATTGATGGGGAATGTGAGGCATCTCACAATGTTCAACGAACCAATCATATAAGACTCGGTGATCGACATACTCTAAACTACATAGCGAGTGGGTAATTCCTTCAATGGCGTCTTGTAAAGGATGGGCAAAGTCATACATGGGATAAATACACCATTCATCTTTGGTGTTATGATGATGGATATGGATAATCCGATAAATAACGGGATCCCGTAGATTGATATTGGGGCTTGCCATATCAATCTTTGCCCGAAGGGTTTTTTCTCCGTCGCGAAAGACGCCTTCTCGCATTTGGGCGAATAGGATTAGGTTTTCTTCAATACTCCGATTTCGCCAAGGGGATTCTTTCCCAGGTTGATTCAACGTTCCACGGTATTCAGATACCTGTTCTGCAGTCAAATCACAGACATATGCTAAACCTTTTTTGATTAACAAAATCGCCCGTTGATAACTTTCTTCAAAGTAGTCGCTTCCGAATAACACATGTTTAGGATGATACCCCAACCATTCGATATCATTTTTAATCGCTTCCACAAACATTGCATCTTCTTTGACGGGGTTGGTGTCATCAAAGCGGAGGTTGGTATATCCTCCAAAATGTTTGGCTAATTCAAAGTTTGTAATAATTGCTCGAGCATGCCCGATGTGTAAATAAGCATTGGGCTCAGGGGGAAAGCGGGTAATAATAGCATTCACTTTTCCACTAGCTAAATCTTCTTCCATAATCGTTTTGATAAAATTAGATTGAATCTCCATATATTTCCTTTCTATTCTAGTGGTAAACGGGAGTTCCCATTTAACAAAAGAGTACTATATTTTTGTTCTTTTTGGAATTTATAATATCCTGCCATGGCAATCATCGCCGCGTTATCAGTACAATATTCCATGTTAGGAAAATAAACAGGAATGCTGGTCATAACTTCTTTGATTTTCTGTCGTAATCCCCGGTTCGCCGCGACCCCCCCAGCCACAATAATTTGTTTTACTTGGTAGTGTTCGGCGGCACGTTTGGTTTTTTGAACTAATACATCTGTGACTGCTTCCTGGAAACTGCGACAGATATCCGCTACAGGGATGATTTCATTCCGCTGTTTGAGATTGTGGTGATGATTGATGACATGGGACTTCAAACCAGAGAAACTAAAGTTATAGTCCAGAGAATCAATCATCGGTCTCGGATAATGAAAAACTTCCGCCCCTTGAAAAGACAACCGATCCACCTCAGGTCCACCTGGATAAGCAAGGCCTAAAACTCTGGCAATCTTATCGTACGCTTCTCCCACCGCATCATCTTGCGTTTCTCCTAGTTTTTGATATTTCGCATGTTCAGTCATTAAAATCAATTCTGTATGTCCCCCTGATACCACTAAAGCTAACAAAGGAAACTCAAAGGGATGATGAATATGATTGGCATAAATATGTCCGGCTATATGATGAACACCAATGATTGGGATGTTTTTTGCTAAAGCAATCGCCTTCGCCGCATTGACACCAATGAGCAAGCTTCCAATTAACCCCGGCCCTTCCGTAACTGCGATTAAATCAATTTCATCGAGAGATGTATTAGCCTGTTTTAATGCTTGGTCAAAAACAAGGCTAATGCCTTTAATGTGTTCCCGGGAAGCGATTTCTGGAACCACGCCTCCGTAGGTTTGATGAATATTGATTTGTGATAAGACGACATTGGACAACACCGTGCGTCCGTCTTTGACAAGACTAACGCTCGTTTCATCACAACTCGTCTCTACGCCCATCACAAGCATAATCTTCCTCAATTCTATAATGATTTTAAAAACAGATAAGCATCTTCTCCATCCGCATAATACTGTTCGCGAGTAGCGACTTTCACGAATCCGAATTGTTCGTAAAAACGAATGGCATTCCTATTCGTGGGCCGAACTTCTAAGGTGACTGTATGAATCTGTTTTGACATACAATACGTCAACGTACTTTCGAATAGATACCGTCCCAACCCTGTTTTTCGTCTCGATTCAATGATATAAAAATTTAGAACTTGGGCTAAAGGGGGATCCATCCATAAGCCAATATGACCAATAATATGGCCACAATCTTCCATAACGTAATACTCATTAAAGGGATTATCGATTAATTCTAAACAAAATGTTTCTTCCCCTAATGATTGACCTAAGATTTCTCGGTCTAAGTGAACAATCTCTTCAATATCACGAACTTCCATTCTTCTAATGATGATCTCCATGTTGTTCCCCTTGTTTCTTTTCGGCTTCAGTGGCTTGTAAGTAGTTGGGTGTCAAGGTATGAATATCAAATACTTCTTCTATCAGTCCTGATTGGAGAATCGTGATCGGATTAGGAATCCCCGATGTCACAATCGCTGCTTGCGGGTTAATCTGTGATTCAATGGTATGTTTCGCATCCAAACAATCTTGGATAATTGGAGTGAATCGTCCTTGTTCTTGTTTGTAATAGGCCATAAAGGCATTACCTCTTCTAGCGTCCATGGAGGCTAGAATCCATTCTTTCGAGGAACTTGATGCGAGCAATGCTAGAGAGGAAACGGTAAAAATCCGAATGTGAGGCAAGACATAGCCAATCATCTTTACAACCGAAACCCCAATCCGAACACCGGTATAAGATCCTGGTCCAATCCCAACAATGATTTCATCTAAATCCTTTAATTGAAGTTGATGATTACTAAGCATGGTTTCCAGTGTGGGAAAGAGTGTTACCGAGTGGTCATTCATGCCCTCTTGATAAATAGTTTCTAGAATCTGTACTCCATCCAGTAAACATAAATAGATGGACTTCGTTGCTGTATCAAGGAATAAGCGCTTGAACGATGCTTTCATACATGCCACTTCCCTTCACAACGACTTGACGATGTTCTCCTTGTAAAGTTATGATAATCTCTAAAATGGAGTCAGGCAAATACTTTTGGATCAACGGATACCACTCGACAACGCTGACCCCCGTACCAAATAGATAATCATCTAATTCATAATCATATCCAGCATCCGCTAAACGATAAACATCCATATGGTAGAGGGGAAGATGGTTGGGATAGATTTTTAATATCGTAAAGGTGGGAGAATTAACAATATCCCGAATGCCTAGATGTGTCGCAAAGAATTGGGTAAATGTTGTTTTCCCGCTACCTAAATCCCCCGATAATCCAATCACCATCCCTGGAAAGGCAAAATGCGCGATTGTTTTCGCGAGTTGATTGGTTTCTTCAAGGGTAGTAATGATTCGCTTGGTTTCCATAGGATTCCTTTCCAATTGAAATCGAGTTAATTATATCACGATTGCGTGAAAACCGATTCATGAGCTTTGACAAAAGATGAAAATCTGTGGTAATTTTGTGTGAAAGATTGAAATTGAAACGGGTATGATATAATACTCATAAGGAGTATAAACAAGCAATATGATTTAACTTGTTTATAACAACACCCATGTTCTTAATCATACATAACCCACTCTCAAACAACAAGAAATCAAAGAAGAATACCGCTAAATATGTGAAATTTTTCCAAAAAAACGGCATTGATTTTGTCTTACGTTCGAGTTTAAAAATCGAAAATCTCGTGAAACTAATCGAACAAACTCCCAACATCACAGATGTGTTGTATTTAGGAGGAGACGGAACCCTTAACTATTTAATCAATAGTGTCAATATGGATTTAATCAAAGCTAATTTATATTTTGGTCAAAGCGGATCTGGAAATGATTTCTTACGTAGTTTAAAACCGATTCAATCCGGCGCTATTACGTTAGGTCATGCGAAAACAAATGTAAAAAATGTCTCCTTCATTAACGGATGTGGAATGGGGATTGATGGTCATGTGGGTTATTTTGTTAACCAGGATAAGAATAAGAATAAAATGTCTTACTTCGTGAATACTTTCCGTGCTTTAAAGGTTTTCAAACCTTCCAAGTTAACGGTCGATGTAGATGGAAATACGCATGAATTTGAAAAAGCATGGTTCATTGCCATTCAAAACGGGAAATACTTTGGTGGCGGAATGAAAGTCGCTCCGAAGGCCGATCCAACGAGCACGACGTTTTCTATCGTCATTGCACATACTCTAAAAAAATGGCAAGTCTTCTTATTGTTTTTATCGATTTATGTTGGATTACATGCAAAACTAACAAAGTTTATTACCATCTTAGAGGGTCAAAAAATCAATGTCGAATACAGTGACCCCAAATTCTTCCAAGCAGATGGGGAAGTCTTAGAGGGTGTGAATCGGATTCAAATCGATCAGTTTAAAACACATGAGATTCATGCCTTCGATAAGCAACGTTTCATCAGTCAATTTGCAAACACCAATAACCGAAAGAAAAATGGATAATCAATCATCCATTTTTTTTATGGGAAATCAAGCATTGAAGCAATCCAAGTCTTATCCTTTTTGGTGTAGCTTATGTTCGAGAATTTGTTTCAGTTCTTCAAAACCTGGTTTTCCTAATAATGCGAACATGTTCTTTTTATACGCTTCCACTCCGGGTTGATCAAAGGGATTCACCCCTAAAATATAACCAGAGATGCCACAAGCTAACTCAAAGAAGTAAACCAATTGTCCAAAACTATACGCACTTAACTCCGTCATTTCAATGACAATATTTGGTACGAGACCATCTTGATGGGCAAGCAAAGTCCCTTCCATCGCTTTTTGGTTTACAAAGGAAACGGTTTTGTTAGTTAAATAGTTTAATCCATCTAAATCTTGTGCTTCAGAAGGAATTGCTAGTTCCACGGGGTTAGTGGGGATATGTAAAATCGTCTCAAACATAATCCGACGACCTTCTTGAATGTATTGCCCTAAAGAATGTAGATCGGTGGTAAAGTTAGCGCTCGCAACGAATAATCCTTGATGGTCTTTTCCTTCGGATTCGCCGTAGAGTTGTTTCCACCACTCTTGAACATAACTTAGCTTTGGTTCATACGAAATCAACATTTCAATTGCTTTATTGCTTCGATAGAGTAAATTCCGAACGGCTGCGTATAAAAACGCGTCGTTTTTCTTAATGTCTTTGGAAACATAAAGTTTTCGCGCATCTTTCGCACCTTGCATCATTTCTTTGATATCGATTCCGGCCGCTGCGATAGGAAGTAAGCCGACTGCAGTTAATACACTATACCGTCCCCCAATGTCATCAGGAACAACAAACGTAGCATACCCATTTTCGGTTGCTAAAGTTCGTAAGGCTCCCTTGTTCGCATCGGTTGTAACATAAATCCGTTGTTTTGCTTCCTCAAGACCATATTTTTCTTCTAATGCTTGCTTGAAAAGACGAAAGGCGATTGCAGGTTCAGTGGTTGTACCTGATTTCGAAATGACATTGATTGCGAAATCTTGATCTTTTACATAATCAAGTAGTTCAAGCAAATATCTCGTGGATAAATTTTGCCCTGCAAAAACAACTTCTAATTTCCGTTTTTTCGCAAAAGTTGGAGTTAATGCTTCAATGGCTGCTTTCGCTCCAAGATAAGACCCTCCAATCCCAATCACGACTAAACGTTTTGCTTGTCTACGGATTTGGCGTGCTGCTTTTAAAATTCGTTTAAACTCTTCTTGATCATAATGCTTTGGTAAATTGACCCATCCTAAAAAATCGCTTCCTTTGCCTTCTTTATTAAAAAGCTCATTCGCAGCGTGATTCACTTCTTTTTGAATGGTACGATATTTTTCGTGATTAATAAAAGGTAGTGCGTGGGATACATCCACTTTAAGTACTTGTCTCATACGATTCCTCCAACATGAAATTCGCATCTATTATATCACTTTTCTCCATTTTGAGAAAGGCAAACCGATCGCTGTAAACCGTTTTCTTTGCTAAAAAAGAAAACGTGAGAATTACTCCCCACGTTTTGTGAATTGCTCAATCCAAATCGGTAACATCTCTTCTAGAGGTTGAAAACCGGTTTGTAATTCCACATCCACATATTTCCGTTTTCTTACTTTGTGTATCCGTTTGTAACTAAGAGACACCTTCTGATCGTCATTGATCCCGAGAACTTCTAACTCCACAACCTCACCAATTTTAATAAAATCATCAATTCTTTTTACGAATCCATCACTAATTTCGGATATGTGGATCAGCCCATCTAATTCGTCATTGATTTTCACGAAGGCGCCATACGGTTTGATGCCGGTAATCCGGCCCTGGACAATGTCCCCCTTTTTCATGGTTTCACCTCGAAATCATTCTTGATAGTAGTATACCATGAAATCAACGCCTTGAAAACAAAAAATCAAGAATCCCATCATGAATCGGCTTAATAACTCATATACCAAAGCGATAACAATAGTCCTAGAAACGTTCCTATCGCATATCCTAATGAACCACACAAAAGTCCAGGAACCGTTAAAGCATCATTTTTTAATTGCTTGGTCATAGCTGGGATAAAGGCGGGTCCATATAGTCCCGCGGTGAGAGTGATGATGGTGCACTCCGCATCAATTCGTAACAACTTAGAAAAAATGACATGAAGAATCATCGTTCCCACAGTAATCAAACTAAATAAGAGTAATACTTGCCCGAAGGCATTGGACAACTGATTTAAGTCAATCGCAGATGCGATTCCAAAACTAAAAACTAAAATGAAATACTGACCTACAATATTGGATCCTTTCACTTCTCGAACTCGTTGATGAAAGGAAGCTAAAATCCCAAGTACAGTAACCCCAATGAGCAAGGTAGGAACTAAAATATCCATCATTGTTCCTTCTTGACTTCCCCCTAAAACAAAAATGAGAATCCCAATAAGGGCGGAAAGTAAGGCCATAAGAATCGCTAACAACAGGCTATAAACAATCGGTTTCTTGTTCGTAATATCACGAAAGTGAATTACATCGGGATTCATGACTTCAGAGGATTGCTTGAGATACAACTCGGTCTGTCTTTTTGGTAAAATCAAAGAAAACAGCGGTTTCGCTAAAACCAGTAAGAATATGTAGAAAATCGCACCAATCAAGATATCAGAAAAGTTGGCCACACCGATTTGATCTGCTGATAATCGGAATATACTCCCCAAAGCATTCAAGTTAGGGGTCCCTCCAGTGTAGACTCCAATCGCCATAGCTGAAAATGCAGCTCCGTCGTCTAGATGGATTCCATAAAGAAAGAATACAAAAGATGACACCAAAACAACCGAAACCACAACTGATCCAAATGATAATAATACCTTCTTTGACAACTTTCTAAGCTCTTTTAAATTGGCACTAAATAATAATAACGGAATGGCAATCGCAATAGCGGCGAATCCCCCTATTTGGCCAATGTCTTCGTTAGGGATAATCTCTAATCCGAGTTTTTGTAAACTAAAAACAATCGCCGAAACAAGGATTCCGCTAATATACGCAATGCCGATTGTCCCAAAGATACGCGTGAGAACCCATTGGTGATACCGAATGATGATCAAGGGAATGAAAAAGATTAAAATAATTTGGATATAAGGATAAATCATCGATGTAATTCCTTTCCATAAATACGATAGACTTTGGTAATTTGACCGCCAAGTTTTAGAAAAGAAGCTTGCGCCTTGTGATTATCTTCCATCATCGTCCCTGCCTCAAATTCTAAGACACCCAATCGTTCAAATTCATCATAAATCTTTTTAAAGATATAAGCAAGTAATCCTGTATTTTGATACTCAGGTATCACATATTGTAAGATTCCGCGAGTTCTCGTAATGATTCGTTTGGCACGTAAAAAATGGATGGACAGAAGTCGCCCTTTCGTTTTTTGAAATACTTGATTAAAATCAGGGAGAACTAAACAAAAACCAATCGGTTTATGGGTATCCACTTCGCGCGCAATTTTCACGAGTTCTGGGCGAATGAATTGTTTCATTTCCTTCGCGACTTTGGTAATCATCTCCATCGAAGGGGCATCTTGGTAGATGACTTCTGTTGTGGCGACTTGGAAGATTTGATGAATGTCTTGTAAATCTTGTTGTAAGGATTTCAAATTCAATGAATCCACTCGAATGTTTTGGTGTCTGGATGAAAAGTACCGATCGAGTAACAAGAGTTTCGGAATGTTTTCCGGATTCCGCTTTAACTCGATTGTTACGGTATCAAATGCTTTTTCGTAGTTCATCGACGTTAACAAATTAGCGTAGTAGGGCTCATTGTAAGTAGTAAAAATGGTTTGGGGATAATCAAATCCTTGGACTAGAATCCCGCGCTTGTTATCCGGATCATAGGGGGTAAAAGTTCCTTCTACATAGGTAATTCCTTTGTTAAGTAAATCGCTTTCCATCCTGTCAAATAATTCTTTCGCAACCGACTCCTGATTGATCGCATCAAAATACGAAAAATAACCAATCTGATCCTGACGTTGTTTCGACTCAGCGATGGTATATAAGATTCGACCAACAATCTTTCCATCTTGAACTGCTAAGAGGGCTTGATATGTTTTTTTGACTAAAACTTCTTGTTTTAATTCGCGATAAAGAATCGAGAATATGGGATACACATAGATGGGATGCTGATGATACAACTTTTTCGCAAATAGAACAAACTGACGTAAATCACGAGCGTTTTGTACATAACGAATCATAACACCCCTCCATTCTTTATGCTTATTGTACCAAACCAGTTCCTATAAGTGCCTTCATTCGCTAAAATCGACGATAAAATTAAGGATAAAGAAAAAGTATTCTCGATTCGAGAATACTCAAGTTTCTTTATTTTGCGGAATTGTGTGCTACCGAGCTCGCTGCTGCCGCCGCAATCGCCCCAATGATGTCATCCATAAAGGTATGGCAGACATCAGGACTTTTTCCTAGTTTATCGAGTCGTCCGATGATTCCTGGCTTGACTTTGTCGATATACCCAAAATTGGTTAATCCAATCGAACCATAAATATTACAGATCGATAAAACTAAAATCTCATCAATTCCGTATAAGGGATTATCATTCACGACTAAAGATTGCAGAGGCTCGGATAGTAATTTCTTCTCTGCTAACATATCCAGTTCCAATCCTGTTAAAATCGCATTGTGAACTTCCCGTTTTGATAAGACACGTCCTACCGCTTCTTCACAAACATCAAGACTTAAATCAGGGATGTATTTGGCTTGTAAATAATACACCAAATCAGTAATATCCGCAATTTGTACCCCTCGTTCATTTAATAACCGAATACAAAAATCTTTCATTTCTTCCTTGTTCAGTGACATAACTATTCTCCTTTTATAGGTGCTCGACACCGATGACACCTGGTACGCGTTCAAGTAGTGTATCTTCAATCAATTCCCTTAAGGTAATATCGAATCCTCCACAACCAACACAAGCGCCACTCAAAGAGACATAAACAATGCCATCTTCGAACTTAACAAACTGTACATCGCCGCCATCGCGTTGAATATAAGGCCGAATGAGATTAATCACATCGTGAATCTCAGCTAATATTTCTTCGTACGTCATTGGTTCTCCTTTCAAGAATCCCGTTTTTTATTGGGATTAAACTTCGGGTTCTTTAAAATAAAATAGGGACAATTCATCGCACAGGATTCTAGTAAGTAATCGGGAATCATCTTAACGTTATTGGTTTTCCCGTTTTTTGAAAAACCTTTTAAACGCAATACTCCTGCGGAATAATCTCCCACAATATAGGGATAGATATCAAAGATGTCAAGATAGCGCTTATTGAAATCGTCGAGCACAAATGCATCGCGATAATCTTTAATTAATTCAAATTCTCCATGAGCAGTTTCTAACATTTGATTGACCCCTTTCGTGTACTAATATTGTATCATATATTGGCCATTTTTTATGCAATTATTACTGTCGGATTACCAGAAATCATGATTCTATTTTTTCTTAACTCCTGCATAGTGAAAAACACAATTCGAAATCAACAGTCCCCATTTCGGATAAAAACAAGTCGCAAAAGCGCGACTTGTTTGAAGGAAATTCGATGCTTATGATTTGAGATAATCTGTGTCTTCTTTGACAAAAGATTGCGTCGATGGAGGCAATGCTGAATTAATGGAATGACGATAGACGTAGTACCTGGTATATAGATACTCCAACACAAGATTTAAGATCATTGTGATAGCCAAAATCAAATATCGGTTCCATCCTTGCTCGTCTAAAAAATTACCTCCCCAAGTCGATAGGGGCGTAAAAACGGCATAAAAAGCTGCTACTTTCATCATTGCTATCGGAACATTCGCCGCGGAGTGGAACGTAAATTTCTTATTAAATGTGAAATTCCAAAGAACGGATAAAACCAAAGCAGTCAAATAACTGGGCCAATAAGGAAGTTCAAGGGTTTCGTTCATAATCGTAAACGTAATGACTTGGATGATTCCCGCAGAAATCGAAAACAACGTGAATTTCAAGATTTGGATCTTTGTTTCTTTTGGGGTTAGGGTTGAATTAGGCATATAGGATTCCTTTCGTCCGCTGTTTCATTATATCACTTTTGATGATTCGCAACACAAAAAAGAAGTGAAACGGGATTGTCTCACTTCAAAGTTATATGGTTTGTTTTGTATTAACGTGGAATGCCTATCGAGATGGATCCACTCACCGTGGTTTTCCGAATCACTTCAATCGTTTCTTGACGTTGGTTTTGGATACTGAAGTCCCCCGAAACACTCTTTAATGAAAGTCGTGATGGATAAAACTCTAGTCCTTCAAAGTCTCCCGAAACCGTTGATAATTCCGCTTCTTGCGCGGTTGTATTGGATACTTTAGCATCTCCCGAAACTGTATTGAAATAGAAATCTTTGATCGTTGCCTCAAAGATTGAAACATCCCCAGAAACAGAAGAACCAAGTAAAGTTCCTACTTCAATTTGATTTAATGAAATATCCCCATTCACAGTATTGTATTTTAATCGGCCGAACGTTCCCCTTTCAAGAACAAGGTCCCCATTCGTGGTATTCAAATCGAACTGGGAAGCGTCCAATCCTTTGATTGTTCCATCGCCATTGACACTCGTTAGCTTACACTGAACCAAAAGAACCGATTGGGGAATATAAAAATCAAAACCGAGAGAATCAGAATGGTTTCCAAAAAAGGAGGATCCGACATTTTTGGGGCTATGGAATGTCAGTAATCCCTGATCCAACTTACAGATGTAATCGGCTAAATGCTTATTTTTCCCCCGACTAAAAATGAGGAGTTCTGCTTGATTTGTAGGGTGAATGGTAAAATCTTCATTCATCAGTTTGATATCTAGAGATAAATCCCCTGAAGTTAATGGGAATGTTTTCCAAGGTTCGAAAGCAGGAAGTTCTTCTGTGTCATCAACAGGTGAATTCGTCGCTAATTCGGATGCTACTTTCACTGGATCTCCAAATTTGGAAACCAGTTCCGATTCTTGTAAACCATCATTCATTGCCTCTTTGATCAATTCTTCATGGTCTGTAATAATCTCTTGGATAACATCTTCTTTCACATGTCTCTTTTTCAATTCGTTTCTTAACTCATCAATGTATCTCATCGTTTTTTCCCTCCTTGATGGATGATTTGATAGACTCCTCCGATGAATGCATCCCACTCATCGCGAAGATCTTGCAACACTTGTTTCCCTCGATCAGTTAAATGATAGTATTTTCTTGGCGCTCCTTCGGTTGATTCTTTTAGATACGTTTCAAAACAACCTTCTGCAGTCAATCGACGTAAAATCGGATAAATCGTATTATCGCTAACATCAATGTGTTCAGATAATTTATCGATCACAAGATAACCATATAAATCTTCTTCTAAAAATAGTGTCAAGACACAAAGTTCAATAATTCCTCGTTTAAATTGCGGATTCATAATCTGTACTCCTTTCTTGATGAATCTATCATATCACAGTATTATTCGTTACACAATACCTTTTATTACACATTTCTAAAAATAGATAAAAAAAAGGGGCTATGCCCTTTATGCTAGGATTAATAAATCGTTTTCTAGTAAAACAACGGCCTCACAAATAATCGCTTGTTCGGTCCCAACAATCCCAAGTCCTTCATATGTGGTCGCTTTGATGGATATTTTTGAAATCTCGCAATCCAATAATTTGGCAATGTGCGCTCGCATTTGATCCGTGTAAGGACGAAGTTTTGGTTTTTCGAGGGATACCATACAATCAAGGTTAGAGATCACATACCCCTTTTTCTTCACATAATCCCAAACTTCTTTGACAATTAATGAAGAATCATAATCCTTATATTTCGGACTATCCTCAGGAAAAAATCGACCTAAATCCCCTAAAGCTAAGGCCCCAAGAATCGACTCCGCAATGGCGTGTAGTAAACAATCCGCATCAGAATGTCCAATAGGACCCTTAGGATGTTCAATTAAAACCCCTCCTAAAATGAAGGGTTTTCCTTCGACTAGGGGGTGGACATCTTTGGAAAAGCCAATTCGCATCATAATAATCCCTCCATCAATACGAAGTCATGAATCTTTGTTAATAAAATATTACCTTGTAACTGTGGAATAATCAAAATATTTCGTGTATTTCCTATGTAAAAAATATTTTACACGCAGAAATGATTGCCTATTCAATCTATCAATGAGGACTCCGAATCATCCAGCCTTCTTCTGTCACCCATTCATCCATTAAGACATCATGTGCCTCATGAGGAATGAAATCGATCATTTGACAGGAGTAAGAGACCCCCATTTTAACACCTCTTTGTTGGCGCAAAAAGAAATCATAATAGCCAGCTCCATACCCTAAGCGATCTCCTTGTGGACTAAACGCAAGACCAGGTATGAGATATAAATCAATCACATTCGAGTCAATCACTTCACCATCAGGTTCCATGGTATTAAAAATACCTGGTAATACTGTATCAACAATCGGAGCGAAACCCAATATTTTTCGCTTGGCGTCCAGTATTTTGGGGAAGACAAACTTCTTTTTCAAATCCGCTAACAAAGGCAAGAGATTGACTTCCTTTCTCATCGGATAATACATTGCAATAACCTTCGCTTGATGATATATTTGTGTGTTTTGAATTTGTTCCACAATCTTTTGGCTAAACGACGTCACTTGTTCCTCGGAAAGTTGGTTTCTTTGCTCAAGCATCCGCTTTCGAATCGATTGCTTGGTCATATTACTCACCGAAGATGGCATAATTGCGTTTGGGATTCCGGATGGCTTCTTCGAGTGCCTTATTCCCCATTGTAATAAAATCGCTAATGTTATAACTGGACCATGGTTCGTGTTTGACAATTCCTAAATTGGGATACACAACTTGATTAATCCCTCCAATATTCATGGGTAGATTCACTAAATCCCCACCACTTTGGAGCGCTCGGATTAAGACTTCGTATTTACGTTGTTCCCGAATTAATAGCGCGAATTGAATCCCCGTTATCCGAAAAATACTATTTAAATCTTTAGCGAAATGGAATCGCATTTTCTTAATATATTCCGCAATCATCAAATTGCCAACATCTCGACCAAACCGTTGGTTGATATCGACAATATTGGTTAATTGAATCATCACGAGATAGAACGTTTCTGGTTCTTTACTAATTTGTGTTAATGCTTGGACCAAGTGGCTTTCGGAAGGAAGTGAATCTAATTCATGGATTAATGTAACCGGAAACAATTTCATATCAATGCCTTGAATCGTTGAAATAAGATGTTGCTTTTTATCAAATTCAAAGGTCTTGACTTTTTCTTCCACCCATACATAATAAGAATCTCGCTTCACGCGATATTTTAACTCGAGCTCCGGATGTTTCTTCGATAACTTTTTAATCGCTTGGCTATAAGATGAACGGTCTTCTGGATGGATTCCTTCGATATAGTTTTCGACTGTTATGGTATGTTCGCTCTTACCTAAAATAGCTAGTGCTTGTTCTGTTAAAAACATATCGGATCCATCTTCGTTATAAAATAGCAATCCTTCATGTAGTAAATCGATCGTAGAAATAAAGCGAAGTCTGAGCAACTCACTAGTAGACTTCATCTCATCGAGTTCTTTTTCCATCTCAAAGAAATCATAATCTGTTAAATTTTGAGTAATTTTAACCTTTCTACGAAGTGTGATCAAAAACAATGTCATCACTAACAACAAGGCATATGGAAAATACTCCACAAACCAGCTAGGTGCGGAGGGAATGCTACTGAGAAGAGGAATCCAAATCCAAACATATCCTAGTGACACAAGCAAAAACAAAACGATTTTCCAAAGTCGCCATTTTTTGTATAGGATGAATGAACTAGTCATAGCTAGGAGTGCAATCACTCCCAAGAGGAGTTGAAACAGTTGACTCATAGAATCTCCTTTTCTTATTTCTTGATGTTGGTCTTCACGTATAAAATGGGATAGTAATAGGTTAAGAAGTAACCAAGAAAAATCAAATAATAGTTCGCTGAAACATAACGATTACCCGTGACATAAGTTAAGCCTAGAATCGCTAAGAACAACAGTGCCCAAAGTAATGTTAACCCATTGGTAATCACTTTAAACAAGGAAGAATTCGCATAATCCGCTTGATAGTCATATCGGTGAAACGCCCAAACGACGCCCTTATCAATTATACCGGTTACAAACAGCAACATGCCCATAGAAGCTAAAAAGTAATCATCATTCCGCGATTGATTAAAGCTGGGTATAAAAATCGAAGCGAATAAAAAGACGACCATCAATCCAAGTAACGTATACTCAAACCAATGAATCTTATGGAACAATTTCCATCGTAAAAAAATCGTACCTCCGGTTAAAACTAAGGCAAACGGAGTAATCCAAATCATATCAAGATAATTGGCTAAAAACGCCATCAATGCCCAAACGCCGAAGTAGATAAATAGAAACTTGACTCCTAAGAAATAGAGTTTAAATTTTGGTTTTGGTAATGGTTCATAAACCTTGTAATCATCCATAACAAATGCATTCACTACATCATATAGAAATGATTCTTCCCCATTATAACGAAGGGATCCGCTTTTTAAAGCATCATCAAAGGTTGATTTCTTTAGCAATAGATTTGCCAAGGTATCATTCGTCGTATAAATCGTTACGTCTGCACGCGGATACATTCCTCGGTGAATCGTCACGACATTTGCTTTTGTGCGGATAAAATAGCTGCTTTTTCCGACCTGGAAGTTTACATGGTGTTCTTTTGGGCCTAGAGCTGCTTTTTTGAAATTATGTTTTAACATCATCATAATTTCATCGTTGGTGAGGTAATAGAACGAATCATCTTCGTCATCCCCATAATAGAGTAACTCTTCGATAGCGTCCCCGTATAAAATTCCAGCTTGAACCCCATTATAATTGCCAGCTTCAGGACGAAGCCAAGCCCCACAGACATATAAGTTATCGAATAATCTCGCATGTTCCCCATTTTCAATGGCAATTTGCTCGTTAATCGATCGACCTTTCCGAAACTCACTCGGTGGTAGCATCCCCATCTTTGGAGAAGGGGTTCCCACTTGATACGAAACGACCAGCTTTTCTAGTTTTGGAAAATGTTCATACAAGCGATGAAAGACATCATTCAAGTCGACAATCGTATCGTGAGAATAGACGTAATCAATTTGGAGGATTCCTTGTTTATTAGGGATGAGAGCAGGTTCAATCAGACGAACATCAATCATACGAGTTAGTTGCCATGATGAATCATCTTGGGGCATAAACTGATAGCTATATTCTTCTAAATCAATCGATTGAAGCGGTTGTTTTAACAAAACAAGAATGCTTTGTTGGTAATGGGGTTGATCAAACCCGGGGAAGAAGGCGAGTTGAGTTGTAAAGTCGCGATCCTTGAAATAATGTTTGACCACATGGGGAAGTTGATCCCCAATGAGGTAATATTTAGCATGATACTCATTTCCTTGATCATCGATTATGGATTCAATTCGATTTTTTGAGTCCACTTGAAACGATTGGATTTTTTGACTCATGATTGCCTTCGGGTGAATGAGTTGAATCTTTGCGATAATTTTCTTCATGAAGGTGCCATCGGTTTCTGACCAATACGTATTCCCTTCAAATAATTGAAGGAAAAACGACACAAAGAAATGATAGGAATGAAGGGTATCCAGTGGTAATCCTGAAATCGCAGGATGAAGACTAAATTCACGAATCAGTTCAGGGTCAGTAAAATACTTTTCTAGCAATTCTTTGACCGAGTAATCGCCCCACTCAATCATGAAAGAAGAAATGGTATACTCGTTATTTTGTAACATGTTTTCTTGCTGCTTTAAATAGTTTTGAACAAATCGTGTTCCATCCTCGAAAAAGCGGATGATGTGATCTCTTTGTTTTGGATAATAGCGAATCAAATAAACTTGGAATTGCTCCAAACGGTTCATCCGTTTCCGAAGAACCCCATCTGGATGAACAATCATATCGATGGGACACTCCACCGCTTTAATATCTTTCTCCATCCCAACAGAAGCTAATAGTTTATGAGTTAACCCTTCTTTTAATAATCCTGGCAGGGGGGTAGTAAACGGATATTGTAAGGTGAGCGTTTGATTGTCTGAGGGTTTCATCGTGATTTGGTACTTCTTAGGTTGTGTGATTGTGCGATCATGGAACACCAAAATACGACGCATTTTGCGCGCTAGAAATAACGCTGATATGAGTGATGAAACATTATTTCCAATAATTATGCAATCGAATTGCTCCAAAATCATCCCTCCAAAATATCGTCTTCAATCTCACAAATTATAACACAAGTTGATGAACTTTACCACTTTACAAAAAGAAAAGTGCATGTGCACTTTACTTTAGTTTCAGATATTTTTCAAAGTATAATT
>CAZABW010000019.1:22779-35191 GCA_964483655.1 uncultured Candidatus Izemoplasmatales bacterium | reverse complement strand
TTACGGCGAGTCCAATCATCCCAATTTCATATTGTTTGGTCATAATATTCCTCCTTATGAGACAACTACATGAGACTGTCCTATTAGAATACAAAAATATTCTATCATATTTCGCATTATTTCACTTTGATACGCTTTGAAAATAGAAAAAACCAGACGACGATGCGTCCGGTTGATGTTATTTAATGAGTTTGGAAAAAGAATGCATATTCCAGGGTGGGGTTTTTAACATGGCTTGGGTTTCTTCCATCGATTTCGGTTGACTGAAATAATACCCTTGCATGAACCGCACTTGGAGGGAAGCGAACTCCGAAATCATCCGCTCATCTTCGATTCCTTCGGTGATGACGACTTTTTGTTTACTAATCGCAAGCGAAATCGTCCGCATAATCTTATCAGCGCCTTCTTCACCGCGGGATATTTTTAAGACATCCTCCCGGCTAATCTTAATGATGTTCGCCACAATCTTATCCATATCTTGGATTAACTCAAAGTTTTCGCCCATATCATCCATAGCAACCCGGAATCCATAACGACGGAATTCATGAAGATTACTAGCGGCGATAGGATTACGAATCACAGTATAGTAATCAATAATTTCAAAACAAATCGACTCCGTATCTAATTCATACTTGCGAATGATATCAAAAAATGTTCTTGCCAAATGGTCCATCATCAATTGCTTGGGACTTAAATTAATGGAGATGAAGATATCCCGAATTCGGAATAACTTCTTCCAAGCAACCAATTGTTTGACAACCCGTTCAAACCCCCACGTTCCAAACCAGGTGATATCCCCTGTTAAATCCATGACATTTAAGAATTTTCCTGGAGGTAACACGCCCATGGTTGGATGGTTCCACCGTAGTAAGGATTCAAAACCAATAATTTTCCCGGTTTTGACATCGACGATGGGTTGATAATACAAAATAAACTCTTCATTTTGAATTGATTTTTTAATTTCTTGGTAATAGGACATATTGAATTGTTCTGCTTCGAGCAATTCGGCTGAATACATCGCATATTGGTTTTTCCCTTGTTTCTTCGCCACATATAACGCTATTTCTGCGTTTTTCACGAGTTGAGATGCCCGAATCCCATCATAAGGGAACACAGCAATCCCAATCGAAGTAGTTAAAACCTCACCACTTTTTTTAAGGGGAATCGAAACTGCAGTTTTGATTTGTTCTGCCATCTCTTTAATAAGGTTATTATCGATGGGACCAGGATAGTAGAACAAAAATACATCGTCTTTCCAACTGCCGGCTAAATGTTTTTTCTCGCCGACCTTTTTTAAACGAGCCGTAATCTCTTTAATGGCCTTATTGGCTTCATCCGGGCCAATTTTTTCCACCACCGATTTAAACCCATCGAGATTGAGGTAAAAAAGGGCACTGACAGTTCCTTCTTTTTCATAAGCAAGCGTTTGGTCGATTTGTTCATAAATCGATCCAGAAATCTTCTTGGGTTTCTTTCCATCGACAAATAAATGCTCTTTGGTGTCTTCGGTTTGGTTTTTAGCTTGTTCCCGCTGTGCCTTTAACGCCATCCGTTCTTCTTTGGTTTTCCTTAATTCGATGGCAATATTACGGTAAAGGAAAAACAAGATCACTGAAGTAATAATGATGATGATTGATGCGACTAAAATTTCCATGTCTTCAGACAGATATCGATCTGACTCTAAGAAATACCTTATAAACAATGGAAATCACCCCTTTTCATGATAATCTTTATTGGCAAAAACGTCAATCCGCTTTTGTCTCGCTACTTTGTAGAACTGGTCAATGAATTGAATTAAATCTTCGTATAACAACGGTTTGGAGAAGAGGAATCCTTGGAAAATATCGGTGGTGATTTGCTTCAAGAATTCGTATTGTCGTCTCGTTTCAACCCCTTCAGCGACCACTTTCATGTTGAGGTTGTGCACCAATTCGACTATCGTACCAATGATGGAATGTTCCTTTTTCGAAGCGAAGATGCCGTCGACAAAGGATTTATCAATTTTCAGATTATCAAACGGTAGTTGCCGTAAATACGTTAACGAAGCATAGCCAGTTCCAAAGTCATCTAGAGCGATTTTTGCGCCGATTTCATGAATCGTCTCAATCGTTTTATCGAGGAGATAACTCGATTCCATCACCACGTTTTCTGTGATTTCTAATACGAGTGATTTCGGATCAATATCGGTATCTCGTAAGATTTGACGCAAAATATCAATAAAATCTTTTTGTAATATTTGCACAGGTGAGACGTTGACAGACATCACGAAGGGTTTATCGAAAATCTGATTAATCTTTGCTAACGTTCGACAAGCTTCTTGCAAAATCCAGTTACCAATCGGAATAATCATTTGACTTTCTTCCGCATTGGCAATAAATATTTGTGGACTGATTTCCCCAAGTGTGGGGGAATTCCAGCGAACTAAAGCTTCAAACCCATATATCTCATTCCGATTGTCAATCAATGGTTGATATTTCAAGTATAATTGTTTTTTCTGTAAGGCATCACTTAATTGTTCATTAATTTGTGATTTATATGTGACTTCTCGGGTAATTTGGTCATTGTAAAATACAAACTTTCCTCGTCCCGCTTCTTTTGCTTTAAACAAGGCGGTATCACATTTTTTGATTAACTCATCCATATTCTTTCCATCATAGGGATAAACAGCGACCCCGATATGAGACTGGACTTCTACTTTTAGATTTTTCACTGCAATCGGTTCGCGAAAGCGATCGAAGACACGAAAGATTTCAGATTCTACTTGGTCTAATGCCTTTACTCGAGGCATGATGAAAATAAACTCGTTGGATCCATTAAAGTAGACAGCGTCAGGATACTTGACAGACTTCTGGAGACGTTCTGCGAACGCCTTTAAGATTTCTTCCCCAACGGTTTGTCCTTTGGTCACATGAATGTTTTTTAGATTATCGACATCGATTAATATGACTGCTGTTTTGTCTGTCCCAGAGAAATAATCTTGTTCGATTTGTTCGTGACTGACCCGACGGTTTTTCAGTCCTGTAATCGAGTCATACAAATAACTTTTGTAAACCAAATCCATTTGTTGACCAATTTCTTGACTCATCATATTGATGGCATCGCCAACATTTTTTAACTCATTGTCATCACGAATCCGAACCCGACTTTCAAAGTTTCCTTTTTTTATCTCTTCAATCGTGGTAAGGATATCACCAATTGGGGATAAGGTGCGGTTAATCCGGTGTGATAAGAAGATTGCTATAATGACTAATAAAATCAAAACGGCCCCAAGCAATACAATAAAGGTCCATTCTAAAGCCATGAAAGAAGGAGTGACTAATAACAAGACAACAACCCAGTCTGTATCGGGGATTGTTTGCAAATACGCATCATAAGTTACCCCATACAACTCAATCTCGTGGAAACTGGCCAGCGATAGAGGAGAACCATATAGAAGTTGGTACAAACCATCTTCTTGGTGATTGGCTTGTAAATCCATTTGTTGGATTGTATTTGATTCTTCCATTTGATAGGACTGATACTCTTCGAAACTAAGGTACATTAAGGAGGGGTTCGAAGTAGATTCTTGGTGTAAAATGAGAATTTCTTTCGTTCCACTAACAAGCGTATTCACCTGTTGTATCAAAGTAAAGAAAGAATCAAGCAATAAATCAAAGCCAAGGTATCCAACGACTTGCTCATTGAACATAATCGCTTGAACAAACGTAATCGTATTTTCCCCAGACCGCGCATCAATGTAAGGAGCGGTAATCATTTGCGAGGTGTTCGATGATTGAAAGTCGAGATACCAAGGACGACTACTTAACGCCCATGATGCATCGGAGACAGCCCCTCCAGAGCCAATATAGCAACCATCCACACCTTCTGAGCAGGGTTGGTCCCACGCCAGAAAGACGAAATCAAGAACTTCTCCAGACGCATAATCTTGGATTGTATTGATCAAATTCATCGTTTGTAAATACGCATCGTAATGGGAATCTGCTGGAGTCGGCTGTAATGGAAGCCCATCATGTATCGATTGAACATACGCGACTAACTGAGGTTGACTAGCTACAGAAGCCAAACGCGTCAGAGTTTCCGAAACAAACTGATCGACAACTGTAATGGTACTTTCTGCTGTTTGCATCGCAGCTGTTTGACGCGTTTGGGTTTGGTTCGACACAAAGAGGAATGACAAAACCCCCATGACCGTGACTAAAAATAACGAGGTGAAAAAGATCGTTAACGACACGATTCGTTTGGACAATCGACTAACACGTACGGTTGGTTTCGAATTCATAGCTGCCTTCCTCGATTAAGCATTAATTATCTCCATTCGACCAAGAGCGGAAGAAATCAAACAATCCCCAAGGGGCTGCAGTTTGGATTTCCGCATGATCGCGAATATAAATATTGAAACGACGGGTTCTGTTTTTGGTACCAGCTTCTATGTAGAAGTATTTTCCTGTGAGTCCTGGTATATAGTTGGAAGCGTCATTTAATAAAAAGTCTTGATGCTCAATCGTAAAATCGTACTGGTTATTTAAATATCTATCTTTGGGCAACTCTAAGTCGAAGATATAGAATCCAGAAATATTTCGCCCAAAACTGTATCGGTACATCCCACTATAAGTATAGTAGAATTGCGTCATTTGGTTATTTAAGCCATTGATGACACTGAAGGTTGGATAGAACTGGGGATCAATCACATTGATGACTGTTGAATCCCCGTTGGTATCGAAGTTCTTCACGGTAATAATAACAAGTTCGCTCGCAAAGTTTGCACTTTCAGAGGCAATCGTACAGGATGCAAAGGTTGGTCCCGTACAGAAGTAAATATCAAAAATTAAGGTAACATTGAAGACAATATCGGTAACAGTAATGTAATAGTACGTAAATGTAGCGCCATCTTCAGAAGTAACACGGTATAAAATAACCACTTCTTCGTTTTCGCCCGGTTCATTGCCTGTTTCTGGAATAACAGTGAAGTCCGCAATCAACGTGTTTTTATCATTTTGAGACGAAGCAGCATTGACCTCTGTTGTCCAGAACCATTGTTCTAAAACAGGATCCCAGGCACGTCTTGCGATTGTCGCGCCAAAGGGTAAGTAATCAATCATAAGGGGTACATATTCCACTAACGAAATATTGGAAACTTGACCATCAACCCGGAAGTAGCGGTATCCTTCCACGTCCGCGTCATCATAATCAATTCCTCCAAAGAAAACTCGAGGGTCCTTTCCTGTTCCCGTTAAAATCGTGCCGTTGATATCTGTAATCCTTATAACAGGGTAACTCGTTTCATTGGCTAATTCAGAGAAGCGGATATCTTTTAAATAGGGGTCCACCCCAGCCCGTTTTTGGATTGTTAGGGTTGTTTGTAGTTGAACATAAACCCCTTCGACGCCATCACGGTAGATTCGGAAGCTAAAGACATAATTTCCAGGTAAAGTCGTCGAGTCCATGTCAATATACAAGGAGTTATTATTGACAGTACGGTATGTAATCCCAACAATTTGTTGCGGCGTGTAAGTTACGGTTCCAGCTAGATTTTGGCCAGAAACTTGAATATCAATGTAGGAAGACGTGGTAGGTGTAAAACGATAGAGGTTCAGTGTTGAATCCAAACCTAAATTTACTTGAAATACGGTTAGTAAGTCTTCGCGAAGTGCGAAACTATCCGAAACATCAATTTCATTGCCATTCTTAAATACCGCTGTCAAGTCAATGACCCGTTCGACAATGTAATGGTTGATCGTTGTGGAAGCTCCACTTTCAGAGATTAAAACATATTCAATGTGATATGTTTTATATCCTGAGTTATACGTTGTAGAGAGGAGCGTAGCGCTTTGTAAGGTAGCGAAGGGACTAATAACGAAACTATTTGCTGTCATAAAGTTGACATTAAAAGTGGTATTGGATAAATAAGAAGGGAGCGAATTGTTTGTTGAAGAGGTAAAACTTGTGCCACTACCATCAATATTTAATGTAACCCCTAAATTGACGTTGGAGTTAATGGTGGTTCCCACAATCGAAACCGAGGTGCCAGAAGAGTAATATTGTAGTCCCGTCACATTGGCTATCGGAGAGGGGAGCTTGTCAAACATAACAGAAAGAACATCACTTGACGCGAAGTAGCGATAATCCAAATAATAATTCCCGAATCGAGTCTGATTGGAAAACGTAATCGTAATCGAATAATTTCGATTGCTTCCATTAATCGTGACAGGAATCGATGAAACCGTGTAATACATCGGATCGACTACGGTTCCATCTTGATAGCGAATCGAGATGTAATCCTTGAAATCATACCCAGCAGTAAATACGCTTAACTCATCAAGGAAATTGAATCGGATGGAACCATTGTAGTTCACATCCCCTAAAGAAGAAACGTCACTCTGGTTCACGACGGTTTGATTCGCGCCACCGTTAAAACTGACCGTATCAATCCCAATGAAACCTCCACCAGAATTCGTTATCGTTGGTGTAAAGGTAATGAAAACTTGATATTCGGTGTAATAATTCGCATGAGCAAACAAATCATCATAAACAAATGCTTCCGAGTATACAGTAAAGTATCCTAGCGAGCGAGTATCATTTGTCGTTATCGATCGATCAGGCAAATTGACTTGTAAGAGTGGCGCAAAATCACCAGTCGCGATGCCAGCTAATCGTTGGGGATAGAGTAAGTCGTTGTAAGCGTCAATCTGAGCCTGACTTGGAACGCCGCCATAATAATCATTCAACCGCTTCGCTACTAAAGCTCGTGCCGATGTAGATATCGTCGAAACTTGGTAGTTTGCACTGCTTTGCGCACTTAAATAAGCTTCCAAACTAATCGTAAAGGTGATGGTTCGGTTGATCTCATCGACCACCCCATTACTGAGTACGGTATTTGATCCGTTGTTTTCGGTTAATACTAAAGGGGGGCTTACTTCTGGTAGAAAGGCAGATTTATTGTTGAAGATTGTTTGTTTCAAGGCTTGGAAACTATCAATTACATCTTGGCTAATCGGTGAAAGTAAAGATGATGGAACAGCCGTGTAATCAATCAGTAAAGAAGCAACGGGATCGTGACTCTCATTAATGGGATACAGTGCTTCATCTGAAATATTGGCTGGTAAAACGGATCCGAAGGTAGACCCAAAGGAAGTCGAAAGTACATACATCCCACCCGGTCTTGGGGTTGCTCCTCCAGCTTGGAAGCGAGGAGCGAGCAAATCAGGTTCAAGGTAGTAAATATATTCAGACAACGCTGGATTACTTCGCATTGGGAAATCGGGATGATACATATATTGTTGACTCAAATTTGTAATGTTCGGATCGCTAGAATTTTCAGTAATCCAAGGAACCGGAATTCGACCATATAACCCGCGATAAGTAGCCGTAGTTGAGGTATAACTGGATTGTGATCGGAATGTATAGTTGATAACGGGAGAACTATCATAAGTAGACACAATTCCAACCTGACGGTAAACGTTATTCGCTCTCATGGTGTAGGTGTAAATTCCACCACTTAGTGTTCTTGAAATGTAGCGTGATTCCGCATAAAAATAGCCAGTAAAAACCGCTTGTGTTGTATCATTTAAACGAGCCGAGTAGTAAATCGCATCATTGAAGCGGAAGAATCGTGAGGAACTAGAGAAGTTATATACTTGGTCAAGACGTCCAATCAAATCAATGTTTGGATCGGCATTCACGATGAAGTCAAATGTTCCCCCAGATGAGGTCATAATCCCATTGGTTCCCCGTTGAAGCCGTCCAAAAATACCTCCAAATCCCCGTTTTGCGCCGGGAGCCATCCATATTGGAGTTAACGGATCTGGATTGGATGGGAAGATGAAACTATTGTTGTCCGCCATGTAGAAAGTGGAGATATTCGCAATCGATAATAAGTATGGATCAATCGGTGTAGCCCCTTCCATCACACTGGTATTTAAGATGGATTTAATCCGACCATAGTTAATCGCCGTACTAATATTAACAACCGTTATTGGAGAGGAAGATCCTCCTAATACGTAAGTAGCCCCAACAATTCCCCCCGCTACATCGGTAGCGGATATTGTACCATGATTTAACATTCGGGTCATGACACAAAGACCATACCCAATAACTCCTCCTGCAGAAGAGAAAATGCCAGGACGCTCTTGAGTTGCGACTCGTGTTCCAATGTAAAAGTTTATATTTGTGGAAGTACCACCACCATAATACAAGGGTTGATTGCTATTATTCGTCGTCAAGGTATAGGAAGCAATCAAATTGGTTAAAGCAGAAATATTGCCAAAGTTTAGTCCATTTGCTAGTTGGGAATTTTGAATTGTATCCGCAAGCCCAAAAGCAGTTGTGATTCCACCGGCAGTTGACTCAGAGTACAAACTAACCGCTAAAATTCCCCCTGCTCGTGCATATCGATACGCCATAGCCACAACATCCCCGTTATTCGCGGTATCAAAAATTCTGGCATTTGCGGTCAAGGTAATCGCAGCGATTCCTCCGGCAGTAACCCCAGCCGTAAAGGCTCCTACTCGGCCTGCAAAATACTGATTCGAATCATTTTCAATGGTCGTTGTTCCTGATGTGGATGCATTGTAAATGGAGATATTGCCAAGATTTGCGGCATCTTGAATGGATCCTCCATTTAAGGTCGCTACCCCAGCAGCGTAAGTATTAGAGTTTCCTTTCACCCCGTATAGATTGGCAGCTTTCAATCCATATGAGGTTGAAATCGCTCCATAATTAATCGAGTTCAATATTCCTTGTGTAGCCTTCGTAACGCCATTTACATGTAAATCCCCTGCGTAATTGCGATTCACCAAGCCACCGATAAAAATCAGTCCAGTTCCGGTCATGTTCGCAACGGTGATATTTCCTTCGTTGAGGACATTTTTCATCAATCGTGTCGCGCTAAGTTGATACGTAATTCCTGAAACATTCAATTGATTGGTTCCGATGTTTAATCCAACCACATCAATATTGCCATAGTTAATGACATTTAGATAATCGATATTGGAAGACGTTGTGACGCCACTAACGGTCAGTGGTTGTCCACTCGCCAGCGTAATGGTTGTCGCTCCCCCATTATTCAAAACAGCGACATTGCCGTAATTAATGGAATAGCGAATCAAAGTCGACTGGTTGTTGAGAGAATAATAAAGCGGATTAATCGTATTATAAAAGTTCGTTGAAACAGTATAATCACCATAATTATAAATCCGTGAAAGCGTCAATGTTTCTGACCCTAATGAATAGACTCCACCAGTGTATAAGAACGTCCCTGTTGGTTGAGTAGCTCCTGTAGTTGTATATTGATATGACCCATAATTATACCCAAGTGCAAATTCAGCAGCTACTGAAAAATTCAGGACCGCAAGACCAGCAGCGCGGATGGTTGCAGTCTCTGTGGCATAGGAACCAATAATATTACCTTCATTATAATAGTTTGCGTTTGAAAATGCACCATCAACTTCTAAAATCGGTGCTGCAGAACCAGAAATTTCACCAAAAACACCACCAATGGACTGTGTGGAAGGAAGTGAAACCGTATTGATTACGGATCCAAATGTAATATTCGCGCGATTGGTGATTTCGGTGAACGAATGATTGGCGGTGGATGTGTAAACAACATAACCAATGACCCCACCAATTTTAATTAGAATACTACTATTGTTCACCGCAAAGTTGAATGTCGATGAAGTCGAAAATCCTGTAATCGGAGCGTTATTGACTACTTCATGTAAGGTCAGTTTATTCGCAACAGCACTACCCACGACACCGCCAATATAATATTTCGGCGCAATGTTATAATTGCTAGCAAATACATGATTACCCGCATTCAAAGAACCCTTAGCGGAAACTCGTTGAATCACTCCCGCGCCATCTCCAGCAATCATACCCACATGGGTTTGTCCAATTGCTTGCGTTCCTAGATTAACAGAAGCATCGACGATCACATCTTGAATTGTTCCGCCCGATACTCGTCCAGAGACCATTCCAATATAGAAAATGTTCGAATAAAATGTTTCAGTGTTAGATAGAGCAATCGAGCTTTGGTTGATATTGAGATTTTCGACAATTGACCCTGCAGCTAATACGCTGAAAAGACCAGAATAATACGAAGATCCTCGAATTGTTCCAGTTGTAAAGTTTAAGTTGTAAATATAGTAGTTATCTTCCAGTGTTGTACCTGATTCATTATATCCAGTCAATAAGCCATTGAAATTGACCGATGGCGTCTTATACGCTCCTGGCGCAACAATCGACATATCGATATTCGTGGTTAAACGATATTGAGCGAAGCCATAGGAAACGCCATTAGCAACTGTGGTATAGCCAATCAAACGACTGAAAAATACCAAGTCAATCGGATTTTCAATCAAGTAATACCCATTATCAAACTCTAAACCAAGCAATTGTGGGTACGTATCATCTTGATAAAAATACCATAAATCGTTTGCGGTATTTAGACTAGAACTACTCGATTTTAAGAGGGAGGTTGATTCTCCAGTTTGTAATAAAACATTGGGAGTATTAATGGTAAATGTGGTAGACCCCACGGTAACATTTAACAAATAGACAGAAGAATCATACACGATTTGCCCAATCGTTCCTGTGTTCTCGAACAAGGCCGGTTGTAAGGAGAACCGGTTAATCCAAGATCCGTTGACGACAACTTTAGATGAATAAAAGGCATTTGTGAAGGTTCCAAGATTATTGTGAACAATTCCCGCAGCTGAGAATGATTGGGTTGCGGTTCCAACCCGATAACGGATTCCTGCATCCAAAACATTCGTTCTCGTGTCAATAACAAACACGTGATCCACTACGCCTGTTGGGGCGTTATAACCGACCAAATTTGATGTTTTAGAAATATCGATATGGGTATCTAACAACTCTAAAGTAGGGTTGATTAGCCCGATATTCTTAATCGTTCCTTCATTAATTGTGAACATGGAATAATAGGGCGATAAGGCGATATCAATCGAGTTTAATTCGTCGATTTCCTCCACATAAATCATGTAGTCATACCCAGCTACATACAGATTAGAAATCGTAAATCCTTGTCCATCGAAAACACCTTGGAATACATTTTTATAGAGGACATTCGAGGTGTCACTAAAATCATATCCAACCGGTGCCCAAGTCTTCGCATTCATGACAGAATAGTCAATATCATTTCCTAAAACGTAGTATAGCGATAACAAGTAAGCAATCTTCTCAGAGGACAGTTTCACGTTTTGAGAAGGTTCTGCCGTAACATAAACTTTTTCAAACGAAACATCAATCGAAAAACGATAAAGTTCTTCAGCCGTATCAAAACGAATCTTTCTTGAGCCTAGTCCAGAAATACAACTATTCACCGATGTTTCCACACGACAAACCGTATCTCTAAATTCGTGATAAGTGATGTAATCTGTGGAGGAAGCTAATAACTCTAAATCAACTTCCCAATCATAAATGCCATCAAAATTGACGTTTTCCCCAAAAATCGGTGTCGATGGGGAAGAGGAAACTGAAGGTAAAAATGGTAACAATAGCATCGAAGAAAGCACAAAAAGAACAAGAACAAATGCTCTTGAGATCCAAATACTTTTTGCAGTGATTGCTTTCATAATGGATTCCTCCCTTTTACCAGTTTGCACCCCAAGGTGCTTGTGTTAATCCCCATACATTTTGAGGGCCGTATAGCCATTGTACTGCTTCCACAGAAATGGCAATTTGTAAGGAATACCCGGCTGAGTAGTTCGCAAAGTTTTGATCCGGGAAATATTCTGTGATTAATCCAATTACAAGAGGGGTCGTTTCATTGATTCGCTTCACTTTTGAAGTCAAATATAAGTAATTGTCAATAATCCGATTATCATACCAATCCGTTAACTCGTACTTAAAAGGCATCACGCCTTCGATGATAATCGAAAGTTCGGTTTCAACCCCTTCAAAGTTGACATACTTCAATGTCAGTTGTTCGTATATCTTTACACGTAGATACGTATCAATATTGCTTTTAATAATGACATTCATACGTAGTTTTTCAAAATGATTCGCTGTATTGGAATCGACAATATTAATATTATAGACCCCTGGTTTTGTTACATCAGGGACAATGACGTATTCTTCAGCTTCCACACGTCCGCCTAAACCATCATCAAAATATAAATCCAGATCGACGTCCACGAACCCAAATGTTCCCGTGTATTCATCCTGAAGTAAAGCCGTAAACCATGCAAAAGAAGTCCCAACAAAGACCAATGTTGTGAGGACCAAAACGATGAACGAGAGAATCAATCGTTTCCGTAATTGATGCATGGTATCTCCTTCTCCTTTAATGAAGTCAAATCCTAGGTACAAAAAAAGCCATTACCTGACAAGATGGTCACTTTTTCTTTCTCAAGCCTATGCCTTAGAAATAAAAAATGCCCTCATCTTAGAAAAGATA
>CAZABW010000019.1:17584-22679 GCA_964483655.1 uncultured Candidatus Izemoplasmatales bacterium | reverse complement strand
TCTTTCTCAAGCCTATGCCTTAGAAATAAAAAATGCCCTCATCTTAGAAAAGATAACGGCAACTGGCTGCCATCTTACGAAGGCCCTATAGCTTTGCGTCACTAGTTTTCACTAGTTTTGCTATTTACAAAATGATTATACCGATATTTAAGATATTTGTCAACGGTTTGACCATAAAATCTTCATTCTCTTACATTTCCCTTAATAATTATTAAGGATAGATTTGAACAAAAGCAAAACAAGTTGAAAATATCCACGTTGTTGAATCGTCGCAACACGCAATCATCACAATATTTTAGTTGTCTTTACTTATAAAGAATGGTATCATAGATATTGCAAATTCAATCAAGGAGTGGGAAATTCATGGGAAATAACATATCAAAAAAGGTCATCATCATCTTTTCAACGATACTGGTGATTGTCTTATCGGCAGTGATTGTATCGTTAGCAACAGGAAGAACGCAAATTCCAGCCTTATCAGACCCGAATGGCGTTTTTTACCAACGATTGGATGATCAAGGAAACATCGTCTACACCATTACCAATCAAGAACTGTATGAACAAATCAAGGCAACGGATGGCATTGACCAAGTATTGTTCGCCGTGGATAGTTATTTGTTAAAATCATACATCGATCAAGTAACCCCAGAACAAATTACAGATAAAGTCAAACAACTCACGTATGGTACGAAAGTCGACACGGAGATTGCGGACATCCCCGCAGAACGTCGGGCTGAACTCGAAGCCGCTTTCGAACGGAATCTTGCTTTAGCTGGCTACGCAGACAATCACGAACCCTATGTGATTTTACTGATTGCTCGCGAAGCGTATGCACGCTTTGCGATGATTCAAGACAAGGACATTACCGATCATGCCGTTGCTTTAGAATTCGATAACAATTACTTTGAAGATATCAAAGCCGTACGGATTCGCTTCACCTCTTCTGCTGACGCACAAGATGTGATGAAACGGTTTAACTTATTGATACTTGGTACGACCAACCAATCTTTACGGGAGTACTTAGGTTTCCGATTTACATCCGAAACATTAAAAGATGATAACGATGATCTTGTGGAAGCGTATAAAACCGTCTTCACTTATTACACCGATGATGCTGGCAATATCCGCGACCTTCAAGGGGTCATTGCATTTACCAAAGGCGCTAATGATATTTATACGAATAACCTTAGCCAACAATTCACCAAAGATCAAGAGGGCAATCTCATCAATGCTGAGTTAGAAGTGGTCATCGAAGCTGCTCACATCTTCGCAACCGTCACAGAAGCACAAGCTTTCAAAGATGCAAACACGACATACTATACCGTAAGTAAAACCGATGCATTTGATGAAGACGAACGTGCTGAAGTCAGAGACCGGGATGGCGTTTTAGTTTACCGCGTTGATAAAGATGGTAAGGTATATGATTTAGCAGAAGTGGATGTTACAACGACTTCCAAACTTATCCTGAATAAGTCCTACACAAACATTAAAAATGTGGCTTCCGCTACCGTCAATAACTCCAAAGAATTAACGGAAGCTGAAATTCTTGAAAAGTATTTGGAAATGTACAATTTTGTCTATCAATCGAATCGGGATCCCATCAACACCGCTTCGACAAAAGAAGACTTAATCGCTAGTGATAATCCTTATCTAACATTCAATTACGAAACCGAACGGAAAGCCTCTCCAACCTTATCGGCTTACTTATTCCGGACATTAAACTTAAATGATGAAGAAGCGCTTCCCTATACCGTATCCCCAAGAACATTTACCTCCGGTGGTACAGCATTCTTCTACTTAGCCTTCAAATTAACGCAACCAGAGAAAACCGATTATATCGCCTTAATGCTCGACGAAATCGTTAAAACCATCAAACTACCCGAACAAGCAGCTGGAAATATTACCTTACCGACATCAGGTGCTTATGGTTCAACCATTTCCTGGACGAGCGCGAACACCCAAATCGTTTCGAATACTGGAGTCGTAACGCGTCCCGCTACAGATACAACCGTTAAATTAACCTATCGGATCACGTTAAACAATATCACTCGTAATGGCGATATCGATGTATTATTCTTAAAGAATGGTCAAACTTCAGAAGTCACCAATGATTATGTTGTGAAGACCTTCAAAGAAATGTTCAATGATGACGCTGCGTATGACGTACTATTCCAAAAACTCGTAGATGCCCGTTTAAATGACGCAACCAACGGTCAAAAATATCAATCTGAGAAATTAGTGAAACTTCGTACAACGTTTGAGTTAACCATCTATGACCGTTTCTTATCACTGGATTACCAACAAATCGATTCCGCTTATGTCGCTCCAAAAGCAGGTCATAAAACCAATCTAGCCATGGTTTCTGGACGAGTAAGTTATCAAAGTGTAGATGCCATCAACGAACCGTTCACTCTTACCGCAGATCATTTAATGACGCTTGCTTTAGAAAAGAACGCTGCTCTCTACATTGCTAACACAGTCCAATGGAATGAAGTTCTTTTCTCTAGTTTCTATGTTGATCAATTTGGAACTCAACGTGATATTTTGAAGAATCGTACAGATAAAATGAAAGAAGTGCTTCAAAGTGTTGCTGGTTTCAAATCTGAATTCGCTTATTACCAACAACTCTATGCTCAATATGGAATGGCTTTCCCCTATAAAACAGTTTCGGATTATGCCTTCATTCAATTAGGTGCGAAGACCGAAGAACAAATGATGCAATACTTCATTAAGAGCATTTTACAACCCCATTTCGTTAACGAAACGATTGAACGGTTGAATCTAGTCAACTATTTCGAAGATACCATTGAAGATTATTATAACAACTACTTCAGTTTAAAAGTCACCCATTTAATTATTTATGTGGACTTCAATGAAGATGGATCCTTAGATAACTTCTTCGATTACAAAGATGGATTATCTGAAGCAGAACTCGATGACTTAGATGCTTTAGTAGCCGGCTTTGAAAATGCGATTACAGAATACCTAGGCGAATCTACCGCCAATACGTACACCACCCTTGTTACTGCTTATAACAATGCTCTTCGTAGTGACGAAACATGGGGAGAATACAAGCAATTTGGATTCTTACTCAAAACCGAAACATTAACCCAATCGAGTTTATATGGTAACGAAGGATCCTCTGATACGCTCTTCTACAGTGGAGAATATGGCGTAAAAGATTCCTATGTGGCGGAATATACCACTGCATTAACTGCTTTATATCAAGAATATCGTCTTGATCAAAACAAAACGTTAGACTTCCTCCGTAGTTCACTCGTCGAAACCCAATTTGGGTTACACCTACTTACCGCTCAAAAAGGTAGTAAGTTCGATCAACCATCCGCGAAGTTTGAAGAAGCAAACCCTGCTTCTCCCGCCTATACTGTTGGTCTTGCAAATGATTCAGACATCCCAAGTCTTGATCAATTAAAAATTTACGCTGAGTATATCTTCTTTGACTTAGTCTACGATTTATCTGACACGGGCGTAGAAGAACTTCATGGTATTAGTGTTCCTAAGATTCCTACTGCAGTGATGAATGCATTACAATTCTACTTTGGTGGCCAAACCTTAGTGAAGAACCAAAACCAATTAAAAGGTCTTGTTTCGGAACTTTATACCGTTGGAACGTTAAATATCGATGTTATCCATCGGATGCAATCAGGAACATTCCTTGAAAATGATTATCTTGATTTAACCGATGCTCAAATGAAATCAGCTTTACAAGCTCTCTCCACCGTATACTTTAACTCCATCTTTTCGAAGTATATTGACTAATTTGTAAAACCGCGAGAAATCGCGGTTTTTTCATGAAAAAAGAGCGAATTATTCGCTCTTTTTGATGTTTGTTAATGAATGCTTGTAATATCGTTCTTTATCTAATACTCCAATGGGTGCACTGAGTTGTCCCACTTGAACTTCTGCGAGTTCTTCTCCTAAATCACAAATCTTTGAATCAATGGTATCAACGAAGTACACCACTAACGCCTCCGCAATATTGGGCCGTTTAGGAGAGCCAAAATTGCCATGATAGTGGTGGCTAATCATGATATGTCCCAGTAACATCGCTTCTTCCGAATCTTCATAGCCAAGTTCTTTCGCAACCATTTGAATTTCGGTCGCTCCCATGGTAATATGCCCGATTAAACGACCTTTGATGGTGTATTCACTGCCTTCAAAGGTATCAAATTCAAGTACTTTACCGATATCGTGGAGGAACACTCCAGCCATCACCAAATCACGATTTAAGAAAGGATAAACGGTGATAAACCCTTCTGCTAGTTGCATCATCGATAATGTATGATACGCTAATCCCGAGATATATGCATGATGAAACTTGGTTGCGGCAGGATATAAATAGAAATCGTTTTGATACTTCTCATAAATATTCCAAGTAATGTCTTTAATCACTTTATTTTCGATTTGATTTAAAATCGCTTCGATTTTCTGTCTGGTTTGTTTGAGGTTAATGGGAGCGTATTGATAAAAGGAGCGCATCAGTTCTTCTTTACGATCATCTTCGAGTATCATTTGATTGATTATGGTATAAGAATCGGCACGAAGATGAATCTTTTCTTTGAACTGAATCGCTGTCGTTTCAAAATAATAGATTTTGTTTAACTGAACGCTCGCTCCAGCGGGGAGACGAACAATTAGTTTTTCCCCATCTTCCGCGGTTACATTAATGGGATAGGTATCATAGCTGGATGGGTTTGTTTGGTCTACTTTACCAAAGAATTGGTAGGTTTGGTCCAGTTCAAAGTTCATAAAAACACCTCTATTTCATGAAAATGGTTGTTCCTGTACCGATGATTTCATACGTACCAGGAGTTTTGTGGGGATTGACAGTAATTGTCGTTGAGGTCAATTGATAGCCCTCAGGAATCACCAATGTTTCTGGGTGACAAGTAGGTTTAAAGAGAATGAGAATATTTTTTCCGTTGGTTAAGGCATAGAGAATCGAACCACTTCCTAAGCAAATGACATCGGTTGCTTGATTGAGTTCTGATGTTGATTTTAGTTTAAAACAGGGTTCTTGTTTTCTTAGTTGAATCCAAGCTTTGACATGCCCAATAGCCTCTTGATGCAAATC
>CAZABW010000019.1:0-17484 GCA_964483655.1 uncultured Candidatus Izemoplasmatales bacterium | reverse complement strand
GTTTTCTTAGTTGAATCCAAGCTTTGACATGCCCAATAGCCTCTTGATGCAAATCGACAAGAGACCAATCAAAGCGATTGATTTCATCTCCAGCGATATAAGAGTTTTCCACTCCTTGTTTACTACGGAAACATTCTTGTCCCGAATGGAGGAAAGGAACTCCTTGAGAAAGAATGACTAGAGATGTCGCAAGCATTTGCTGCTTTTTAACGAGTTCTGCGTCCGAAGACATCATCATCGCTTTATCGAAGAATGTCATATTATCATGGCATTCGACATAGTTAATCGACTGCGAGGTATATTTAAACATATAGCGGTTCATGGCACTTCCCAAAATCATTTGCTTGACGATTTCGGTGTCTTTGGTTGAACCGGTTGCGAATCCTGGGATTAAGGGATCAAAGGTTTTGCCTTTGATGGTTTCGCGGAAGCGGTCGTTAAAAAAGCCAATATTATATAAGACATTCTTATTAAACATATGAGCCATGCGATCCGCTTGATTCGAAGAATACATTTTCCAGCCTTCTCCATAGACCAAGATATGCTTGGAAAGAGCTTGTAATTCTTGTCTCACTTCATTCATCGTTTCAACGTCAATCAGACCCATCAAATCAAATCGGAAGCCATCCACTTTATACTCATTTGCCCAATATAATACGGCATCCAAAATGAGTTTTCGAACCATTTTTTGATGGGTGGCTAAGTCATTCTTACAACCTGATACATTGGTATAAATCCCTTGACGATCGACATGATAAGCATAACCCGGAACGAGTAATTCAAAAGGAAAGGTTTCAACGTCATAAACATGATTAAACACCACATCCATGATCACACCAATCCCCGCTTGATGGAAGCGGTCAATCATTTCCTTGCATTCATTGATTCGGGCATAAGGATCACTTGGATTGGATGAAAACCATCCTTCTGGAGTAAAGTATTGAACCGGATTATAGCCCCAATTATAGAGTTTATCAGGGTTTTTTTCATCGACACCACCAAAATCATAAAAAGGCATGATTTGAACGTGGGTAACACCCAAATCCTTTAAGTAATCGAATCCAGCTAGATGGTTGTTTTTGGTTTTTACGCCTTCTTCTACCATTCCAAGATAGCGACTTCGGTGTTGAAAGAAAACATCAGGATCATTGGTAAAATCGCGAATCGAGACTTCATAAATGATGGCATCTAATGGGTCTCCAGAGAAGCTATAGGGGTGTTTCATAGCGTACGTCTTTGCTTTATCAATCACATAATTGTATTCCGCATTGGCATTTGACGCTATGCCATAGGGGTCGGTTACGATATGTTCTTTGCCATTGACATAGACATGATAACGATACCGAAATCCCTCTAAATCCCCTTCCACAATCAAACGCCATACCCCTTGAGTGGTGTAAGGCATTTCCAGATGCCTGACTTCATCTTTAGGAGAGACTAACTCCAAAATCACCGATTTCGCAACAGGTGTCCAAATTTTAAACTTCGTCGCTTCTTTTTGATAGGTGAATCCGAGATCCGACTTTTTCGTACGATAAATATTATCAAATAATTCGGTTCGAACAATCTTTCCAGTATATAACTCGGAAGTTTGTCCCTCTTCGTTTTCTACATGATACATCCGTTCTAAATGGATGTAAGCATCGAACGAACAAAGTAATTTGACTTCACTGCCTAAGTTAATTTTTTCACGAATCGTGAGTTCGATTTCTTCATCATCCCCAATTAAGCGATAATGATTATTATCGCGATAATTTTTCATGGGGACGATAATCGTGATTTCATCAAAATGATCTAAGTAACAATAATAGGGACGATTATTCATCTTGACTCTCCTTCTTGTCGAGTTTTGTTAGCCAGTGCTTCCAGGTATATTCCTGTAATGTTTCAAAATCATTCGGTAGGTGTTTCATGATGACTTGATAAATTAAATCATCAATAATATCTCCGATGATTTTGGCGTTTTTGGATAATCCATCCGCAATCATGTGGTCTCCCTTATAGGCTAAATCACAAGTCTTATGAATCGGCATGGATTGATACAAATCAATGATGCGTTCTTCTTGGTTATTATTAGAATCAATGATTCGATTGATTTTATTTGCTTGAAGACAGAGGGATAAGCCATTCGCATACACAATCATTTCGTTAAAAGTATCTTGAGAGGTGACTTCCACAAGCATCATTAAGCGTTCAATCAATTGACGCTCTTTATTCGAAAAACGGAACGTTGTGGGGATTACTCCATCATATAACACAAACGAAAGCGCGAAAAATGATAGCAAATCAAGTTCGAGGTTTTCTTGTTCTGAAGCTAATATAAAGCCGTTTCGAAGCGATTCAAAGACTTCATGAACTCCGCTTTGACATAAATAGCGGATTGCTTTGGATAAATGATTATACCCAAAAATCGCTTGAAATTCTTGTAAGATTCGTTCTGAAGGCAATTGCTTGAGGAGATGTTTCTTTTCACAAATGGCTTGATAAGTTGTTTCTTCAATATCGAAATTAAGTTTCGAGACAAATCGAAACGCTCGTAAAATCCGTAAGGCATCCTCTTCAAAGCGTTCATAGGGATTTCCAATCGCGCGAATCAAATGACTCGCTAAGTCTGCTTTTCCACCAACAAAATCTGAAATGATTCCTTCCGCAGACATCGCCATGGCGTTGATTGTGAAATCCCTGCGGCGACAATCTTCTTCTAGCGAAGAAGCGAAATCGATTTGAAGTGGTTTGCGATGTTTTTCATACAATCCATCTTTTCGATAGGTTGTTACTTCATAGGAAAAAGGTGGATAAAATACAGTCACTGTCCCATAACGTAAACCGGTGTCTTTGGTGTTGGGAAACAAGCGTTTCACGTCTTCAGGAGTGGCGTTCGTGGTGATATCAATATCGTTATAAGGGATTCCAAGGACATAGTCCCGTACAAATCCGCCAACGAAAAAAGCCTCGTATCCGGACGAAGCAAGTTGATGGATGATTGTTTTCCCTGTTTCAATGTATTGGCTCATCATTTCACCCCATTTATTATACCATAGATTGCCCTTTGTGGCTATGAGGATTACACTTGCTATGGTATAATAAAGCGCAGGTGATGTCCTTGAAAACCATACAAAAAACAGTCATTTATGAACAAGTCATCAAGCACTCTCGCTTCATCGCTACCATCACTCCCATTGCATCCGAAGAGGATCTCGAGCGCGAACTGCTCATAATCAAGCAAACGTACCCACATGCATCGCATTATACCTACGCCTACATTCTCGGATATCCGACATCGATAAACGGATATAGTGATGATGGTGAACCCAAAGGTACAGCGGGTATACCAATGCTTAACATCTTAGTAAGCCAAACGCTATGCAATGTATTAGTAGTGGTCGTTCGTTATTTTGGGGGAACCTTACTAGGGACGGGAGGACTGCGAAGAGCGTACTCGAGTGCTGTATCGGAAGGATTAAAACAAGCTCACTTTTTATTCCCAGTATCTTACATCGAATCCACATTCACGATGAAATATGAGGATCAAAATGCTTTGGAATATCAACTTCATTCCCTGAACTTGGAACTAAAAAAAACTTACGAAAATGATTACATCTTGTTTCATCTGACTTACGAACAAAGTCTTCATGACGCAATCCAAGCAGTTGTTCGTGAGTATACGCACTACCAGAGCGTTTTAGAGATTGTCCAAACCACCATTCGTTTCGAAAAAAAGCCGATTGAGTAGAGGGTATCCTCACTTCAATCGGTTTTTAACTAAATAATTGATTGATGTACTCCATTAAAGAGACAAAAGCATGGACAAACAAAAATCCTAAAATAACACTACAAACCATGAATAATAAGCGAATTGCTTCACTGGAATTCGGTCGGAACAGTTTGGAAAAATCGATGGCTTGCATCGCTTTATAGATGAAATAGGTAACCGGGAAGAATAATAAGAATCGCAAAGCGATAAAAACATTCGCATCTATCATTATTTACTCCAAGATTGCATCGGGAATGAAATCTTCCGATGTGAGATTCGTATAGACTGAAACCAGTAGTTCGTTAGGCAAGCATACCAACGGACGCATCCGTGAGTCCGTCGGGCTTTGCAATTCACATAAATCACGGGGACTTTCCTGATACCCAATCCGGATTTTATTTTGTTCGACAATGAGTTTAATTCCAACAATTTGGTTTTGAGCTGCGTATGCATCGATTTGATATAAGTTATCCATCGAGGTAGTCGTAGTCCCTGGCACATAAAAGATTCCTTCACTGGCTCTACCAGTATCCACTTGAGTGGTATACGGGGTGTTGTAAACCACATACTCATTGGTTTGTAAATCTATCATCAAAACCAAGGTATCCCGGTAAAAGACTTTTGCATAAATCTCCCCTGTTTTTTGACTTTCTTCCAAGAGGGAAACAACGAAAAAGCCGATGAGAAATAATACACTAACAATTCCTAAAAACCAGATATCTTGCTTTTTCATGGCCTCGCCTCCCTTCTATCTTATTATACTAAAAAATCACTCATTTTCCAAGAATGCTTTGATTTGTTTTGGCAAATCAAGGAGAATTTGATATAATGAAACAGGTGATTATATTGAAAAAAACGCTTATTCTACTTCTATTCTTATCGTTCCTTTTTACCCTTAGTGCATGTCAACGGACAACGACATTTCCTAACCCTAGTTCCACTTACTGTGTCTCGTCCAACGATCCCAGTTATTACAAGTGTGATATCAACTGGACCTCCTACTTTGACACTCGGATTATTCTAACGGTTTATATCAACAGCGAGACTGATATCATGGTGGAACCTTTATTTGAAGAGGTCCGTACGATTCTATCTCACTACCATGAGTTATTCGATAAGTACAATGGCTATGAAGGGGTTGTTGGCATTCATACGATCAATCAGTCCGCTGATACTTTCGATGAAGTCAGTGGTTTATATGGAAAACAAACGATTTCGACAGAGTTATTCCAAGCGATTGAATATGCTCTTGTCCATGAAGACATCGTCAAAGCAGGCACTGTCAGTCTATTTAATATCGCATTAGGACCGGTTCTTGAGATTTGGCATGATTTACGGGAACAATCCTCCTGTACGGAAACCTTGCTTCTGGGGGCATTAGTATGTCCCACACCGAACCCAGAAATCTTTAATCAATCATTTGCGATTAATCCAAAACAAATCGTCCTCAATGAAAGTGATTCTTCTATTGGATTCCAGGTATCAGGCATGCGGCTCGATTTAGGGGGATATGCGAAGGGGTATGTCGCTGAGATTATTACAGACTATCTAGATACCTTAGACATCCCTTATATTTTAAATGCGGGAAGTTCCAATGTGAAGGCAGGGGGAATCAACCCGAATACCACAGATGGATTCTACTACATTGGTCTCCAACGACCGATGATTGGTTTTTCTTTAGAATCGCAACTCTATTCCTTTGTTAAAATGGCAGAAGGATTATCGATTGTAACGAGTGGAAATTATCAACGGTATTTCATCGGATTTGAAGACGATCAAATTTATCATCATATTATCGACCCTAGAACGTATTACCCAGGTGGGGATACCATGGCTGTGAGTGTCTTTCACGAAGATGGAGCGATTGCGGATATCTTATCCACTGCAGTCTATTTACTCGGACTAGAAGATGGTTTACTCTATGTCAATCAAACAGAAGGCTTAGAAGCGGTTTGGTACTTAAGCGATGGAACGATTGTTGTATCCAACGGATTACAAGAAGATACCTTCCAGTATCAAAACAAACCCTATCCGATTTATTCCCTGAAATAACAAAAGGCAGTCCCAGCGGATTGCCTTTTTCATTCTTGATCAGGTTGTAATAATTGGTTGTTAAAGATATCAATCATGCGTTTACTAACAAGTCCTGTAAAGACTCCAGCAGGAATCGATGTTAACAACATATACGGAATCATATAAGCAAACTCACTAGTAGCGATAAGAAAGATTAGCGTAATCACTTGTCCAATAATATGCATGATGGACCCCGCCACACTAATGGAAATCGTCGAGAAGATTTTCATCTTTTTAAATACTATCATCGTTAGGATTGCTAATAATCCCCCTCCAAATGATGTCAGTGACAAAATGGTAAAGAAGCCACTATATAATAATGAGACTAAAAAAATCCGAACGAATAAGACCAGCGCCGCTTCCTTCGCACTGTAGACCATTAACACGACTAGGACAATGATATTAGCGAGTCCAATTTTAATCCACGGCATGCCCGGATAGATAAAAGGGGATATATAAGACTCCACAATCGACAAGACAATACTGATGGAGATTAAAATAGAAAGAAAAATCAGTTTGCGTAATTTCAATTTTTTCACCTGCTTGAGTTAGAATGATCCCCTTCTTGTTTTGTAAATGCACGATAAAAGGAGAGATTTTGAATCGTTTTAATCGCTTCCCAGTGGCGTTTCACAATGTCAAACTCTGGATAGTTAGTTCCCCATTCCCACGGTATGGAAAACCCTCCATCTTCGCGTTGACGCCATCCCAAAGATTCGAGTTCAGTGTTCAAAATAGTTTCGTTGCCTAATAAATATATCGATGTTGGATGTTGGATGTAGTGGCTAGGTAGAACCACATATTCTCTATCCCATTTCGAAGTGTCATGACAAATACTTTCGTTCACGCGCTTTTTTAATTGTTGTTCGAACACATCAAGTGGAACTAAATCCAACCTTCCTGCATCCCGTAAAAACTCCTGTAGACGAACATAACAAATCAGGGAGTGATATCCGAGGGTCGGATGAGATAAGAAATACTGGTATGCTTGTTTCACTATGGTTTCCGCTAACTGATAGAACGGCGTTCCCGGTGTTTCAAAACGAATGACAAATCCGGCGAGATAAGCGGTAGGATTGTACTCATAAGGACTGGTTTTTTCATCATAGTGCCACCAAATCGCATGAGGATAATCATTATTCGTAGGAATCGTGTTTTGCCATTGAAGATGGGTCATTGAAAAATCCTTTAAAGATCGTAAGTAATCCAAAACCTTTTCTATCATCGGATGTTTGGTTTCAAAGAAATCGAACTCGCGTAAAATTTCCAAGGCAGTCCACGTTTGGATGGGACTCGAAAATGGATTCCAATAATCGCTTTCTAATCCATGCCCAAATCCCCCATCAAGGTTTTGATACGTCTCCAAAGTCTTAGTGACGTCTTCTTTTCGTCCTGATTCAAAAAGAATTCGATATCGCATGATATCGATGGGTCGTGCAAAACGATAAATAAATGCTTTCGCTTTGAATACATTCATGTTATCACCTTCATTTATTGTATCATTTTTGAGGTGTTGAAACAATCAAAAACGCAACCAACAATAGCATCCATCCCTTAGAAACGAAACGTTTCATAAGACCCTCCCTTATGAATCAACCATTTTATGATTGGTTTGGGAAGTGATGATGACAAGGTGATTGCGAATGATTTCGTTGTGATTCTTTATTTTTTGGCAATCCGATAATGATAGAAAATCGAACCGGGCCAAAAGAGGACGCCGATAGCAACCAAAATCGCCCACGGATGAACAAAAAAATCAATGAAAATGATATTGAAAAAGGCACTAATTCCGACAATCGCAAGATATCCAAGAATCGAAAATAGTAATTGGCTTTTGCGTTTGATGATGAGTTGTTGACGCGATAGTTTTTCTTTTTTGGGGAACGCTTCTAAAACGTCTTCAGTACTCCCAAACTCTTGAATCGACTGTTCAATGGCCTGATCCATTGGGGTTCCTTGTTCGACCAAGTCTTCGACTTTTTCTTGAAGACTTAAGGATAAAATTTCGATGAGTTCTTTTTTATCCGTCTCATTAAAATAATCCTTAAGCAAATGAGAGACAAACTTCTTAATCTTATTCATACAGCTCACTCCCTAGCATTGCCTTCATAATCTCACCTAGCAATCGGTATTCTTGGACCATTTCTTTATAGTATGCTCTTCCAAGGGGAGTCACTTTGTAATATCGGCGTTTTCCGCCATGCGATTTTTCACCCATATACGAGGAAATCAACTCTTTTTGTTCGAGGCGTTGGACAACAGAATAAAGAGTGGCTTCCTTGATATCAAATTTTGATTGTGTCCGTTCTTTTATTTCATTGGCTAACTCATATCCATATCGATCTTTTTCCAACAATAATTTTAAAATAATCGTATCAATATGACCGCGAATGACATCACTAGAAATCAAATTACCACCTCTTTAAGGTTTCAATACATACCCTATCGTCATTGCTTTCGGACCACAGTGTGCGCCAACAGCAGGAGTCAACAAATAGTCTTTCAATTCTCCTAGTTCTGGACGGGCTTCTTTCACTCGTTCTCTTACGTATTTGACAGCGTCTGGATTATTTGCATGAATGATAAAAGCTTCATAGTTCTTGCCTTCAGTTTCTTCTAAGAACTTTTCGATGACCCGATCCACCGCTTTGGACATCGTACGTATTTTTTCAACGGTCTTGACAGCGCCTTCTTTATCGATTTCTAACAAGGGTTTGATTTTCAAAACATCAGCTAAGAATCCCGCCGCGTTGGATAGACGACCGTTTTTTACTAAATATTTCAAATCATTGACAGCGAAATAAATATGGTTGTTATCGCGAATGAAGGATAATGCTTCTACGATTTGAGCCATCGATTTTCCTTGTTTCGCTAAATCATGGGCTAGGAAAGCCATTTTGCATTGTAAGTAGCCAACGGTTTTGGAATCGAAGACTGTCACTTTAATGCCTTCGACCATGTTTTTCGCAATCATTGCATTTTCGTAGATGCCGGACATTTTGGATGAAATCGTAATAAAAATCGCTTCATCGCATCCCTCATCACGAAGTTTTTCATAACGCTCCAACATCGTTCCGGTAGAGGCCATCGCTGTTCTTGGAAACAACGTTGGATCTGATTCAAGCATGTTGTAGAATTGATCTGCGGTCAACTCTTCGTAGTCAACATATTCTTTATCCCCCATTAAAATGGTTGATCGAATCACTTCAATCTCGTAGGGATGAGGAATGTAGTCGATTGCCGAGTTGGTACAGACTAATACACCGAGTTTTTTCATAATCTTCTCCTTATTTAATGAATGGTTCTTATTCTCATTATAGCGGAAATAGAAGCAATGTCAAGACAGGGCTAGATTATCGGCTTTTCCGATATTCACTTTTATTTTGACTGCGGTCTCCTTTGGGAAATCTCGCAATCGTGAGTTGGGTCCGTTTGCCCTTTAGTTTGGAACCTTTACAAGTATCCAAGACTTGATCTGCCTTATTGGCAGGCACAGTGAAGAATGAAAACTCTGTTAAAATGGCGATATCTTGGATGTCCTTTCGTGGTAAGCTAACTTTAGAAGTAACGAAATCAAGCAAGTCAGAGACAGTTAATCCATCTTGTTTTCCAATGTTCAAATGGAACCGGACGGCACTACCCTCTGCACCTTGTTTTTTGATTTCGAACTCTTCATTGATATCGGCTTGGTTTTCACTTTCTTGTTCATTCTTATGAATCATTTTCAGAAGGCTAACAATGATTTGATCTTCCGTCAGTTTCGCTTGAATCATCCGATTTAACAAATCATATTCTTTATCGAAATTCGTTCCTTCGGTCATGGCTTGTACTTTTTGGATAAACTTCTCGTTTTTCACATCAAGAACTTTGTCATAGGTTGGAATTTGACGTTTTTTAATCTTTGTTTTGGTAATTCGTTCAATCTCTTCGATTTGTTTTAATTCGCCTTTGGAGACTAACGTGAAGGAATAGCCAATATGCCCAATCCGACCGGTCCGACCGATACGATGAACGTAATAATCGGCTTTTTCAGGGACATCATAGTTGATGACCGCTTCGACAGCTTTGATATCGAGACCTCTGGCAGCGACATCGGTCGCAATCATGACATCGATAATCCCCACATGGAATTTCTTTAATACATCAAGGCGCGTGGTTTGGGGTAAATCACCATGGATTTTATCGCAGTTAATGCCTCGATTGATCAGTTCTTGGGTTAACTCATCGACTTGAATTTTGGTATTACAAAAGATTAAGGATAGTTTCGGGCGATAAATATTTAATAACCGATAAATCGCTTCGGTTTTATTTTCCTTTTTGACTTTGTAATAGTATTGGATGATATCGGTGTTTGTGGATTCTTCCCCAATGACTTTGATATTCTCCGGTTCATTCATGTAGGTTTTTGCTAAACCTAAAATCGGCCGTGGCATCGTCGCGGAAAACATCAATGTTTGTCTTCCTGGTGGCGTCGCTTCAAAGATTTTTTCAATGTCTTCTTGGAAGCCCATTTTTAACATCTCATCGGCTTCATCTAAGACCATGAACTTCAAATTCTCTAAGCGAATCAACTTCCGCTCGAGTAAATCAATCGTACGACCGGGCGTTCCAATAACGATTTGTGGTTTTTTCTTTAAAGCATAGATTTGATTGGTGATTGGATCACCACCAAAGACAGCGACCATTTTACAGTTCGGGATGTATTTAGCCATCCGTCCAAACTCATCTTTGATTTGGACTGCGAGTTCTCGCGTTGGACAAATAATTAATGCTTGAATCACATCACTTGAAAAGTCAATACTTTCTAAGATTGGGATTCCAAAGGCAGCGGTTTTCCCAGTGCCGGTGTGGGAGTGTCCAATGACATCTTTTCCTTCTAATAATAAAGGAATGGTTAGTTTTTGGATTTCTGTCAGTTCGACAAAACCCATTTCGGTTAATGCTTGTTGGATTTCTTGTTTAAATTCCATATTCTCAACTCTTTCTTTTTTTGGTGTTCAGTCCAAACAAAAAGTCAGCAAAAAGCTGACCACTGCTTAGAGATCAATGAAAGTAACGCCTTTTTCTTTCAAAAAACGTGCGGTGACACCTAGTCCGCTCTTTTTCGCATGTGAAAAGGTTCCATCATATATGGTTGTATAACCACACGAAGGAGAGCCATCTTTCAGAATAGCTTTTGTGCAATGATGTTGTTTTAATAATTCCCACGTAACTCGTGCGCCTCGTTCAAAATAGCGGGTTACATCCTCGCCATGACGAGATACAACCAATCCTTCCGGAGTGATTTCGGATTCAACTCGAGGAGTTGAAAGACCCCCGAACACCTCTGGACAGATCGGGATGATGACCTTTCCTTTGCAGTACGCAATCACGTCTGGATTCAGGTTTTCGCCACCATCATATTTACAGTGGTATCCAAGCAAACAAGCACTGACAGCGATACATTCCATGGGTTTCTCCAAACGATATTTAACGCTTAAAATGCGTCGATATCGATATTGATTTTTTTGCCAATCCGCGATGCCGCAGCATAGGCAATCGTACGAATCGCATTTGCGATTTTTCCGCCTTTTCCAATCACACGGCCTAAGTCTTCTTGATTCACCAATACTTGAATGGTGATCGATTCCTCGTCTTCAGAAAACTTCTTGACCAAAAGATCGTCGGGGTGGACGACGAGTGGCTTCACCAAATCCAAAATGAGCTTCTCAAAATTGACTGCCATAATTATGCCTACTTGCTTTGTTTTTGGGCTAAGAACTTGGCGTTGATTCCCGCTTGTTTCAAGAGATTCTTGACAGTCTCTGTTGGTTGTGCACCTTGGTTCAACCAATTTAATACCGCTGCTTCATTAATTTCAACAAACGCTGGTTGTTTGGTTGGATCGTATAAACCAACGATTTCTAGAAAACGACCATCACGACGTTTGGAAGCCTCAGCTGCAACAATACGGTAAAAAGGACGTTTAGTTGTACCGAAGCGTTGTAATCTAATCTTGACCATAATGTATTCCTCCTTAAGGATAAACTCCTGAGATATTGTACCAAAGCAATCTTCATCTGTCAAGTCTTTTTTCTTGACAGTTGAAGATTATTCTTTAAAGGAAAATGCACTCATATCAAGAAGAGATTCTTCGACTTTCTTGACTTGTTTAAAGCCCTCGATTTGCTTTTTTAGACGGGGAAATTCTTGTTCATCCACATAACCAACCACATAACCTCTTGGTTCGTTTTTATAAGTGATGTTAATCCCTAGTTTTTCGATTTCGTGGATAATTTTTGGTGTTTGAATATAGATGATCATACCTTTTCGTTTTATCATAATGCCCTCACATGACAGGATTTGGTTTTTTCGATGGTTAATCCTGCGAATTTTTGATTGATTGTCGAAGTAATCGTTTGCAAAAGTTGGGTATAAGCTTCTTTTGCTTGAAGATACTGACGATATTCTTCGGTTTGAAACAAAGCCATTTTCGCTGCTTGAAACGCCTTTTGTGTGGTTTTAAAGTCAGGATGGAATTTACCAATCGCCAAGACTTCAAAATATTTTATTCGAGTTGTTGTATAAGTGTGATAGAGGTCTTTGCTTCCTCCCGATGTCAACTGAATGGTTTTTTGTTCTAACAGAAGATATTCGTCTGTGGTTTTGATTTCATCGACCAAATCCCAGACTTTGGAAAGGATTGTTTGTTGATCCAATGATATATACCTCTCAATCTCCTTGAAATAATAAAGCTATTTCGTCTTTTGTTAAACGTCGATAGGTTCCGATTTCAAGATTGGAATCTAGTGGGAGCGCACCGATTTGAATCCTTTTTAAGTAGATGACTTCATTTTGTATTGCCTCAAACATTCGTTTGACTTGATGGTACTTGCCCTCTTGGATGGCAATTTCACAGTGTGTGGAATCCAGCAAATGGGTCTTGGCAGGTAGTGTTCGATACGTTTGATTTTGATGATCGAAGATATCGACACCCTGATTCAATCGGTCTAACCCTTGGATTTCATGTTTCGTTTCCACGAAATATGTTTTAAACACTTGCTTTTTAGGTGAGATGATTTGATGAAGGAGTTGCCCATTCGTCGTCATTAGCACGAATCCTTCGGTATCTTGGTCAAGTCTACCAGCAATTTCAAAAGGATATCGACGATCACTATCGGATAGCAGTTCAAAAACAGGGGGATAATGGCTTGATTGATGCGAACATTCAAACCCTTGGGGTTTATTCATCATGATAGTAACGTCACTTTCATAGATGACCTTTTCCCCATCAAATAAAATCTCGTCGTGGATTGGGTCAATCCATTGACCAGCGTCCCTACAAAGGGTTGTGTTGATATGAATCCGTTTGTCTTTAATGGCTTTTTTGATATCACTTCGCGACCCATACTGGAGATTGCTTAATAACTTATCAATTCTCATCATCTAGACCTACTTGAGCTAACTGGTAATCTTTATACACACGAAGCCATTCTCCAACACTCCAGGCTTGATTGGGACATCCTTTTGATATCGAGCCTTGATAGCCATCAAAGACTTCTGCTACTCCACCTAATAAACCTTCTTTTAGATGGCGTTGTAATTGGTGATATTTCGCCTTTACGAACTTCCGCGCTGACTGTGAATGCTCTCCTGCAATCAGTTCTGCTTCTAAATAAACCCCCATGAAAAAGCCCCATGAAGTCCCCATATGATAGGCATGATCTCGTAATGTGAGTGGCCCTGCATAGACTTGTTTAAAACGAGGATCGGAAATTGCTAAGGAACGAATACCGTAGATATCAACTAATTCCCGACGAACGACTTGGAGAATCTGGTTCATCTGTGTGGTTGTCAGCATCGAATAAGGAAGCGTCATCGCAAACAATTGGTTCGGTCGGATTGAAGCGTCGATGGGATCAACGACATCATATAAACAAGATTGTTCTGAGCTCCAAAATTTAGCAAGGAATGATGTTTTCACACGACTGGCTAATTCCTTATAAGAAGTGGGAGACACCCCCATGATAGAAGCAAAGTGTTCTATCACTTTTAAGGCGTTGTACCACAAAGCATTGATTTCAACGGGTTTTCCATGACGTGGTGTGACCGCATAGCCATGAATCCGAACATCCATCCATGTGACTTGGTCTTGACCATTCCCAGCATGGATTAACCCATCTTCATCCATCGAAATGGAAAACAGAGTACCCTTTTGATAATGCTGGATGATTTTTTCTAAGACTGGAAACAATACACGAAGGGTTTCTAAATCACTCGTTTTGCGAACATATTGATCCACCGCATGAACATACCATAGGGATGCATCAACAGTATTATATAAGGGATCTTGTCCATCATCAGGAAACATATTCGGAATCAAGCCATGATGAAGATACTTAGCGAAACTCAATAACACATCTTTGGCTTCTTCGAAACGGGAAGTACTTAATAGAAGTCCCCCAAACGCAATCATGGTATCTCTCCCCCAGTCGGTAAACCAAGGGAATCCTGCTAATATCGTTGGTAGGTTCGTAGATTTTCGGTGGGCAATCATTTGGTGCCCAGCCCAAATTAGTTCCCGTTCAAAGTCATCTTGGGGAGAGGCTTGATCTAAGATGGCGTGATAGTGGTTTATATAAGCTTGTTTCCACGCTTCTAAGGAAGAAGCGGGAATGTCTTCATCCAAGGCAAAGATACAATCAAGGACATGCTTTTGATGGGATTCAATCGATAGGACAATATCAAACGGGTGATAAGCAACATCATTTCGTTCATCTCCGGTTGCTTCATCTTTAACATAACGCAATGCATCACTCCAGGTGTCCATTCGACTGGTCAATGTCCCCGTAGAAATGGAACCGTGAAGTTGGTGATTGGAATAGGGCATATCGATCATAAAATGATTGGTTGATTGTTGATAGGAAAAATCCGCTTGGCTGACAGACAACACGTCTCCATGGTCGCGATCGGAAAAAAACGGGGTAAATCCAAACAGGAGCGGCTCTGCTTTCGCTTCGATAGAAAACCGGATTCCCACAGCATTTTTTCCTCGAAAAGGGATTAGTTCTTTGGTAAGTTTTACATCTTTTGTTTCATATGTATATGTTGGAAAAGGCGTGAGTCCAAAATGAGACAAAGCAACGACTCCATGATCGAAACTATCTTTATAGGTTTGATGTTCGAAAGAAACAACATGTTCTTTCGTTTTGATCCATTCCACTGTTTTGGAGACATACACTCGTCGCTGTGTCGGCGGATTTAAGGAAGCGACTAAATAGCCTTGGTGTTTTCGAGCGAGATTACCCGTACTTGTTCCACTACAAAAACCACCCAAGCCATTAGCAAGGGCAAATTCAGGGATTAGTTCGATAGGATAATCTAATAAATCGTGTCGATAAATCATCATGTTCGCTAACACCTCATCATTATTATATCACAGCTAGTAGGTTCCTGATTTGTCGAAGTGATGTGATTGGAAAAATCACAGAAAACTGGTATAATATCATATGGTGATAATTATGATATTAATGAAAGATATTATTCAAGAAGGACATCCAACCTTACGAAAGCGATCGGTGGAAGTTCCTTTACCGCTATCAAACGAAGATTTAACAACATTACGCGAGATGATGGAATATGTTGTTTCCAGTCAAAACCCTGAATTAGTCGAATCGTTAGGCTTACGTCCAGCGGTTGGACTATCAGCCCCTCAAATCAACATTTCCAAACGGATGTTCGTTATATTAGCTGAGAACGAGACGTTCACGAACTATGTTCAATGGGCAATTGTGAACCCCAAAATCATTTCCTATTCCGAAGAAATGACTTATATTCCCGGTGGCGAAGGGTGTCTTTCCGTAGATGAGGAAAAGAATGGTTTAGTTCCTCGCTACGCACGTTTCAAAGCAAAGGTTCATCTTGTAAATTTGGAAACGGGTGAAACAAAAGAAACTCTTTTAAAACTTTCCGGTTTTATTGGTGTCGTGTTTCAACACGAATATGATCACCTTCAAGGGGTGTTGTTCGTCGATAAATTGAATCAAGATTTATCTCAGCTAAAACCCATTGAGTTTATCGAACCAACGGAAGAATAACACGAAAGCCATATCATACAAAGAGCTTCAAATCATTATTAACTGTATCTTACATTACTTCACACTTTTTGTGGATTGGTAATGTAAGATACTTTTTTTTGATGGAAAGGTCTGCATACCAAAAGACACAAGAATTTACAGAGTTTTTTTCTGTTCTCTATTGCTTTTACTTCTTCCATCAAGTAAAGTAAAAATACAAGAATAAAAATAGACTGATACCAAAAACCTGTACTTCGTGTAAACTAATACATGTGCAGGAGGTATCTAATGAAGGATGTAAAGAGCAAGAAACGGTTATGGAGTGGTGATTTCAAACTTAAAGTAGTTTTAGATATCATTGAAAATGAACTCTCCTACAGTCAAGCAGCTAAAAAATATGATTTGTATTGTGCAAGTGGCACTCTCAACGATACATTGCCCGCTAGATGGGTATATCAGTATCGAATCTATGGGAAAGAGCGCTTCTTTCAGACACTCAAAGACTACAGGAAGAATTTCATCAAGCAGGTTCATAACCCATCGAATGAACTAGAACAACATCTAGAACTTAAGATCAAACATCTCGAAATGGAACTTGAATATACAAAAAAGCTTATTGCCTTAGTTCAGAAACAGGAACGAATCGTCAAAAATATCAAGTAATCAAGGAATTAAGGCATAAGTTTCGATTAAGTGATTTACTTGAGGTATCAAAACTACCGAAATCTGTTTATTACTATTATGAGAATAAAAAAGAAATTGATAAGTATCACGACATCAAGATTCTTATCTCAGAGGTTTTCGAAACCAGCAATAAAACATATGGGTATCGTCGAATCAAACTGGCGCTGCAAAACTTCTATCACATCAAGATAGCTTATAAAACCGTTGCTAAGTTGATGAAAGAGCTACATATCGAATGTAAGGTTAGAAAAAAGAGAGCCTTCTATATCTCTCAAATATCCAATAAAATTACTCCTTACCTACTAAAAAGAGATTTCAAGAAAGACAAACCAAATCTCGCTTGGGTCACAGATGTATCAGAATTTAGATTCAATCGGAAGCGTTTATTTCTATCTGTTATTCAAGATTTATATAACGGGGAAGTGAAAGGTTATCAGATATCTCGAAGTCAGAATCAGGATTTAATTCAAAAAACACTCAGGAAAGCAGTCAATCCAAATGATGATTTATCAAGGTTACTGATTCATTCTGATCAAGGCGTTTTATATCAATCCCCTAAATATAGAAACTACTTAAAGGAATCTTCATTTAAACAATCAATGAGTGCCAAAGGTAATGTCTATGATGATGATGCCGTGGTTGAAAGTTTCTTTGGGACACTCAAGTGTGAAACTATTTATCTTCAAAAAGTGAAATCATTGGCTGAGTTAATCAGAATCATTGATGAGTATATTCACTGGTACAATCACGATAGGATCAAGTTAACCTTAGGCGGCTATTCGCCTATACAATATAGACTCATGAATCAATCAACGCTAAAATAGCCAAAAGAACATAAAGTACAGGTTTTGGGTATCAATTCATACTTATCCGATTCGTAAGAAAGAAAAACGCTTCGAGCACTGCATCATGCTTTAA
>CAZABW010000018.1:32082-35344 GCA_964483655.1 uncultured Candidatus Izemoplasmatales bacterium | reverse complement strand
ACCGACCTAAAAGACAAAGCAAAAGACGCCTGGCAGGATATAAAGGATAAGGCACAAGCCAGATGGGATGAGATCACAACCAAGATATCCCAGGTGGTCACTGACATCAAGCAGTGGTTTGTCGAAATACAGGATAAGGCAAAGGCACTATGGCAGGACATAAAAGACAAAGCCCAAACAGCCTGGGATGGAATTGAGGACATTTGGGAGACAGTCAAAACCTGGTTCCAGGATAACGTGATCACCCCAATCCAAACCGCATTTACGACCGCCTGGGAAGGGATCAAAACCACAGTCACCGGAGTGTGGACCGCAATCGAGACCGCCTGGACCGGAGCCAAAACCTGGTTCCAGGATAACATCGTGACCCCGATCCAAACCGCATTTACGACCGCCTGGACCACCATCCAAACCGCAGCGGAGACCGCATTCGAGACAGTCAAAGATGTCGTAAAAAAACAACTCAACGGAGTGATCGGATTCCTAAACGGGCTCCTAAGCGCAATCACGGGGGGAGTGAACAGCGTGATCTCCCTGATAAATAGCATCAGTTTCAAGGTCCCAAAATGGGTACAGGACTTATTTGGTGCCCCGACAGAAATCGGATTCAACCTGCGCTATGTAAACGCCCCAAAAATCCCCGAACTGGCAAGCGGAGCGGTCATCCCACCAAACTCCCGGTTCGCAGCGATCCTGGGTGACCAAACATCTGGCAGGAACTTGGAAGCCCCAGAGGACCTGATTAGACAGATCGTCCGAGAGGAAACCTCGCAAAGCCAAAACCGGGAAGTCACCATCAATTTTGCCGGAGACATGGGCAGCCTAATCCGAGCCATGAAGCCTTACATCGATAAGGAAAATAAACGCACCGGCAAAAGCCTGGTCGCAGGAAGAGGAATGGCATGATAGCGATAGACGGAAAACCCTACAACATCCCCATCGTCTCAATCGACATGGCAGCCGATATGCTCGATAAATATGCAGAACGGACCAACGATGGAGTCCTCCACCGGGAACTGATCGGAGTCTACTACAATTTCAAGATCACATTCGGACCAGGGTACGATAACCCCACCGAGTACGCAGCCCTCTGGAGAGCCCTCGCTGAGCCAAAAGAGTTTCACGAAGTGACCCTCTGGGACGAGGCAGGACCCTATACCCAGGAAGGGTATTTCGCAAGCACGAACCAAAAACTCACAAAGGTAAAAAGCGATAAGCCCTACTGGAGAGAACTGTCTACCACATTCATCGCAAAGCAACCCAGGATAGGATGAGATGATAACCCACCCGATCATCAGGCTCTATATCCAAAACGAGACGATCGAATTCCGGGACCAGGAAGTCGTCCAGGCAACCGTAACCCAGGAGATACACCCCATTAGCCTGGAACTCCCGGCGTCCAGAGCCGACATAACCATCTACACCACCAACCCTGATTTCAATCCATTTACCAACGGACTGTACTACCAGAGCCTGGCAGCCAACACCGCAGCCGACCTGCTGGTTTACACAAAAGACATTGACGATGCGAGCGATTCAGCCGGAATCGAGACCTTCATCGGACGGTTTTACCTGGATGAATGGGATAACCCGAGCGAAGGCATCCTAACATTCACCCTCCAGGACGCAATAGGAGTCATGCAGAACATCACCTTCGATGGAATCTTTTACGAAAACGAAACCACCCTGGAGAGCATAATCGGGCAACTAAATATTTATGCACCCTGCGAATTAAGCGTAGACCCAGAAATAGCCGGAATGGAACTGAGCGGTTTTCTACCAGGAAACGTAAGCCTGAGAGAGACCCTCCAACAAGTCTGTTTCGCAGCCGGAGCCTACGCAAGCACCCAGGGAAGTGACCGAATAGAGATCAAGCCAGCCCATCAAATACACCCCATGGCAATCTTAGAAATAGATGCAAGTTTCTACGATGATGCCGCAGCCGATTACGACTTTCCATTGGTAATCTACTCAGACTACACCGCCCAGGACACGATCACCGATAACGACAAACTGGACCGCCAGAAATTACGGATTCTCCCCATGGTCACAGGGATTGAACTCATAGCCCATAATTACGTAAAATCCACCACTAAAGAGACCATCTTTGATGACACCCTGCAACCAGGCGATTACAAGATCGTTTTCGATAAACCCTACACCGACATAACAGTGTCCGGATTGGGGGACATTCCAGAACTCCTGGGCACCGAGGGAGACAATCAAGTCCTGATCACAGAAGCAGGGGGAACCTACCCAGACGTAACCATCATAGGCAAAACTGGCACTTTAGACGCCAGTCTAACCTCAATAAGCCTACACATTTTCAGCGAGGGAAGGACACTGGTAGAAGGCTACCCATTCAACGACAACACACAGGCTCTATTATGGCGCAACCCTGAAGCCACCCAGGAATACAGCGAAGGAGCGACCTACGATTTAGGATATTTATACGATGACCAATATGCAACCTACCGGAGAGAGTGGACCATTTATGCGCCTGATAACACCTGGAAAATCGACAAAGCGACCATGGTCAATAGATTAAACAGCCAAGCGGTTTTGGACAGGATCATCGAATACGCACAAACCAGGCACGAACAAAGCATAACAATCCTGCCAGAAAAGGAAGCCCACCCTGGATGGCTCTATATCCTTGACAGCCTTTACGACAAAAGACTAATCGCATGTGCTGAATCAATTACCACAAACCTGTCCGGAGGATACCTAAAAGAAACTCGTTTGGTAGGGATGGAAAGCCAAATTACCGATCTAAATGTATTCACACCAGTAGACCCAATTTAAGCAAAGGATAAAACATGGCAGACCCAACCGTAAAGAAAATAACCGACCTAACCGCAGCGACCTCAGTCGCATCCACCGATCAATTCGTGATCGTAGACGTGGACGAACCGATCGCAGCCAATAGGACTAAAAAAGCCAGCGCAAGCCTGGTGAAAATATTCAACGCAACACAAATCACGGACGGGATCATTGCGGACTCAAAACTGGCAACCGACTCGGTTACCACCACCAAGATAAAAGCGTTAAATGTAACAAGTGATAAACTGGCAGCCGGAGCCGCTCTGGCAAACCTGGCAGCCAAATCCATCACAGCCGCTAAAATTGCAGACAACACCATCACCGCAGCCCAAATCGCAACGAATGGAGTAGGCAACGACGAAATCGCAGCCGGAGCGGTAACAGAAACCAAACTCGGAACCGGAGCGGTAACAGAAACCAAACTCGGAACCGGAGCGGT
>CAZABW010000018.1:0-31982 GCA_964483655.1 uncultured Candidatus Izemoplasmatales bacterium | reverse complement strand
AAACCAAACTCGGAACCGGAGCGGTAACAGAAACCAAACTCGGAACCGGAGCGGTAACAGAAACCAAACTCGGAACCGGAGCGGTAACAGAAACCAAACTCGGAACCGGAGCGGTCACCCCAACTAAAACCAGTTTCTTTACGGGATCTAAGATTTACTCAGGACGGGCAACAGCAGCCGGGTCCGCATCCATTCCGAGCGGATGGTCAATCACAAAAATCACAACCGGAAAATACCGTTATAACCACCCGACATTCGCCGCTCATAGCATAACCGCTAACGCATTATCCAGAGTAGCAGTAATCGGAGCGGCAACTTCAACTTATTTTGAAATTTGGACCATCGATTTAGTCGGCGGTTACCACGACGCAGATCACTGGTTCATGGTCATAATAGACTAAGGAAAGGAATAAAACATGGCAGCAACATACCCAGGAGGTATAAAAACCTTCTCAACCAAAAACCCAGGAGATGGTATTCTATCCGCCCACATCAACGACCTGCAAGCAGAAGTGGTAGCGATTGAAACTGAACTCAAAAAGACCACAGGCTCTACAGTAGATCACGGAGGTCTGGCAGGGTTAAGTCACAACGACCACCCGCAATACCTGCTGACTTCAGGAACCGCCGCCAATAGTACAAAATTGGCGAATGTAACCCCTACAGCCGCAGGACTGGCACTCCTTGACGATTTGAATGCAAGCGCACAAAAGGCAACTCTCGGACTCGTTTATACCGCAATAACGACCTTAGCAGATAACACCGCAACAAGTATTACCCCACCCCAGGAAAATGGATTCATCCTCTACAAAAAACTAAGCGGCTCAACTGGCGCACTAATAGGATTCACCGCCACGTCCTCAGCCGCCTACACCGTGTTAATAGCAGGATCGCCCGACATAGTAGTTACAACTGGTCCACTTACAGGGTCAACCGGAACGGACGGGAAACTCACAATCTCAACCCACACCGATGGGAAAATTTACATAGAGAATCGCCTGGGAGCAACAATCTATCACGGAATGGTCACTCTATGAAACCCATCGTCGACATGAGCAGCCACCAACCGCCTGACCTGATCAACTACCAGGCTCTATCTGCAGAGGTCGAGGGAGTCATCCTGAGAGCATGTTACGGAAACCGAAAAGACGTTCATTTCGATCGGCATTACCAGGAACTCCACGCAATGGGACTCCCCATGGGAGCGTACATCTACGTGACCAATTACATGACCGCCCAAAGCCAGGTCCAAACCCTCCTGGACGCAATCAGGGGAAAGGAACTGCCCCTGGGAATCTGGGTAGACGTAGAACTCGAAACCGGAGCGGAACGCCTCACAAAACAAAAAGTCCACGAAGTGATCCAACTGCTTGAAGCAGCCCTGGGATACCAGGTAGGGCTCTATACGAGCGCATATTATTGGGGGGAGATCATGGGGGGAGCCTACTACACCAACCGGAGACTCTGGGTAGCCGCCTACGGATACCAAACACCCCCACTCCCCACAGGATGGACCACCTGGTGGTTATGGCAGCACACCGACAAAGGAAGGCTGCCAGGATACCCAAGCAACCTGGACCTGAACCACTTCAATGGAACCCTGGACCAATTCAACGCCTGGGTGAACAAAGAGACTCAACCGGAACCTACCCCGCCCCTGACATCCCTGCTCCACCCCACCCGAGAGGACGCCAGGATCAGCCAGTATTTCGGAGCCAACCCACCCTCGTACCCCACGAGTCGAGGGCATAACGGAATCGACTACGCAATCCTCACCGGGACCCCGGTCTACGCAGCCGCCGATGGCACCGTGGAGAGAGCGGAGAAACTAACCACCGGGTACGGAAGGCACGTCCGCATAAGACACTCGCACGGAGTCACGATCTACGGTCACCTGAACCAGTACCTGGTGAACGTGGGGAACCAGGTCAAAGCCGGAGACCTGATCGGATTTTCAGGTGGAGACCCAGGCGACCCATACTCAGGATTCAGCACCGGTCAACACCTGCATTTCGAGTACAGGTGGGATCAACCTGCACCCCAGGTCCCAGGGGGATTCGTCTACAACGCAGTCGACCCCCTGCCCCTAATCAATTCAAAAAAGGAACCCCCCATGAATTTTGAAATCGTAGTAATCTGCAACTCAATGAACGTCCGCTCAGGACCAGGAATCGGATACCAGATCGTGTCCGGAATTTTCAACGGAGACCGCAAGCCAGTCTTTGAGGAAAGGAACGGATGGTACAGGATCGGCACCGGGAAGTGGATTTCCGGCAACCCGGCATACGTTACCAGAATCGACCCACCAACCCCCGTCGACCCGGTCGACCCACCGATCGAACCTGACCTCGAGGTCCGAGTAAAGAGACTGGAATTCCGAGTCACCGCAATCGAGGATGCCCTGGCAGAATAATAGAACACCCTGCCAGTCAACCGGAATTAGCCGGTATTAGAGCCAAAACAGACCCTTTTTGAGAAAATGGGGTCTGTTTTCATGTAAAGCCAAGCCCCACAGCCCCACAGGAAAGCAAAACCTGGGGATAAATCACAAAATAAGCGCAACAGTAGACAAGTAGTACTCCGTAAATAAAATTGGATTTTGAGCCGTATTTTCGCCCCAGGGACAATTTATCGACCGAAAATTTGGCACATTTTTAGGCTTTTAAAATGGATATAGGGTAAATGCAAGGGTGGATTTATTTGACAACGTGTGACTAAAACCTGACGATTAGCCCCGTTTTAAGGTTGTCTTAAGGTTCCCAGGAAGGCAAACCTTAAATTAAACTCAAAAGCCAAAATAATATTAGTAGAACAGTATCATAATAAAGCCGGTCCGGTCTAACTGAAAATATACCAAAATGGTATGTGATAAATCCGGTTTAGCCTAAAATAATAAGACTTGGAAGGTAATCAATTTTAGGCTGATCTGACTAAAAAAACCTGTAACGTTTCAGTAACGTTTCAGTAACGCTGTAGATACAGATACAGATTAAGATACAGATACAGAATAGTGTTAATTAAGCAGCCGGGGGGAATTTTCACAAAGCCGGAAAAGCAGGAACCGCATGCCAGAAAATCCAGGATCGCAAGCCTCAAAAGTCTGGTCCAAAAAGCCACAAATCTAAAGTATTAGAAATGTATTAACGTTTCCATTTACCCTGGACTAAACCCAAGTAGTTAGGTATACTAAAGATACAAAACCAAGCGAACAAAGGAGACGCAAAATGACACAGGAACGAGTAATCTTCAAACTACAAGAAAGCCCCCGGCAGCCCTGGGAAATGACCCAGGTCCACACCGCCGGGACATTCGACTCAATCGAGGAAATCGAAGCGGTCGCCACCTGGCTGATGAGAGACTCAGGCAGGAAGGTCCGATGGAACTACCTGGGCTCTACCCAGGGACACTACATCGAGGTCGACCAGATCGGTGAAGCCCGGGCATCCTACCTCAGGGAACTGAGCAGCCAGGAAAGGGACTTCCAGAACTCGATCGGACGCTACTACGACCCCGACCTCGAGGGACCAACCGCCAAGACCCAGGACTGGATCGAGACAGACTAAGTCGAAAACACCAACGAGACCCAGGCTCTACCCGGAGCCTGGGAACCACCAAACCAAGGAGAAACGCAATGGCAACAAAACAGGACATACTGAACAAAATGGATGAAGCCCACAAAGTGCGCCGGGAACTCAGTAACATGATGGACGAACTGGCATTCGAGACCCCTGATCTGACCGGTTGGGAACTCCACGCCATGAACCTGGCGATGCAGAACATCCACACCGCCCTGAACAACCTAAGATACTACCAGAATGACATGATGGACAGGATCGACAAAATGAACGCAGATGCAAACGCAGAAATGGAGACAAAATGACAGTCGCAGAACTAATCCAGGAACTCGAATACCTGAACCCAGAAGCCGAAGTGAGACTGGCAGAACAACCCAGGTGGGCAATGGAACACGGAATCAGCCAGGTGGTCGAAGCCGAAGTCGAAGGGGAGCCGGTGGTCTACATCGCTGAAGGTGGATGGCTCGGATACCTGCCAAGCCCTGCCCACGAAGCCCTCAACTGGTAACGAAATCGAAAGCCTGGGAAACCAGGCTCCGGAAGGGACTGACCCCCCACCGCCGATGAGACAGGTCAAACGAAAGGAAACGCAATGAAAGACAAATACGGATACATCACAATCTGCCAAAAGAACTACAGCACAAAGTACCAAAAGAACACCCAGATGAAAATGCGAAGGGTCGAACCGGAAGGCATGGAGCCTCAAGTCCAGATCGACATCGAAATCAGGACCATCAAAGGTAATGGCAAAACCGAGAAACTCTACACAGAGTACGGTTCCATAATCCTCGAAGGTGAGGTACTGGCTGAAGTCGCAAAACTGTTCGAACCAGGACTAATGGAAAGTCGCCTCACACCCGAAGCCAGAGTCGAGGTCCACGAAGTACTGGAAACAAGCGAAAGCCCCCTCGACAGCATCCAGGTGAAACGCCTGGTCGAAGCCGATGTCCAGGACGAAAACAATGACTGGCACGAATACTCCAACTACCTCGAGGACCTGACCGGAAGGGGAATCGTCAAGCACGCCGGGATCGGCAACGATGGTCACCAAAAATACGAGATGGCAGCATTCTAAAAGGAACCAAAACCAACCGGAACCCAGGCTCTATGTGCGGAGCCTGGGAACCACCAAAACGAAAGGAATAAAATGAGCGAAGTAAAATACACTAAAAAAACGAATGAACTGACGATCAGAGTAACCGACACCGCCCAGGTCGAAGTGTTTGAACACCAGGCAGATGGCAGTATAGAACTCCTGGACCCGGAGACCTGGAGTGAGAGTGTGATCGAACTCGCCAGGAACGCATACCTGGAGATGATGAGCCTGGTCCCGAATAACCCATACGAAGTGACCGAGAGGTTCACAGCAGAAATCCTGACCCGGTTCGAATACCAACTCCACGACCTAATCAGCGTGAGGGACTACCCTGACCTGGCAGAGAAAATCATCGAAGTAGAACATGAAATCCGGAAACTCCAACGCTACTGTGAGGATCACCAAGGGCATGGACCCAGGCTGAAACTCATCCGAGATAATGAGCAAAAGAGCGAAAAGACAAACGACAAAATGCAAGGGAGCCAGGAATGAACCAACTGACAGAACTGGAACGAATACAGGTCTACAACCTGCCAGGAATGAACCACCAAGTGATGAGAGCCCTGAAATACGCAGTAGCATGCGAAGCAGGAGCCCATTTCAATAAAGACGATGCAAAATTCCTCCTGAGCCAAATCGAATACCTGGCAGCCAGGAATTTCCAACTCGAAGCAATCCTCAAAATCGGAACCAATGGAGAGACAAAATGACAGACACGCAGGAATACAAAACCAAGATCGAAAACGCAATCCTCAGAATTGAACGTCTAACCCGGAAAATCCAAAACCGCTACGATCCCGAGATGGACCTGAACCCCCTCGGATTAGGAGTCAATTGGGCTGAAATGGACCTGGCTGAAGCGATCAACGAACTAACCCAGGTGGTCAAAATGCTGGGAGAGAGAATAGACCAACTGGAAAAGGGAGCCATAACCCACCGAGCGATCGCAGCCAAAGGGGGACTGGCACGAACCGACCGCAAGGTGGCAGCATCCAGGATAAATGGCAGGAAAGGTGGGAGACCCAGGAGTCAACAATGAACCAAATATTCTACACCCTCAGCAACACCGCCAAAGCCCTCACAATCCGAGCCCTCCAGGATGCAAATGCCCCCATAGACGCTGAGCAGATCAAAGCAAAAGCAGAAGCCATGATGGATAAATGCGACCAAAGGTATCCGGTCAACCTCTACCTGGATTACCTGATCAAACAGCAAAAGCAAGGGAACGTCATCCAGGTGGGACTGGAAAAACACTCTCTCCTGCCCACCTGGGAAATAAACACAAATCACGGAGAAAGCCAGTAGGGCTCTATATTTGCAAGAAGTGTGCCTAAAGATTCAGATCTACCGGAGACGCCCGACCATGAGCCTCCAGGAGATCTGAATCGGTTTGAGCAAGATACCTACGCAGGACCTGCAGGTCCGAGTGTCCCATCAATTTCTGGAGAGAATAGACATCCATCCCTACCCCCCATATCTGGGAGAAAATCCCCAGGAACGAGGGAGAGCCATTAAATACAGGCAAGAGATCGAACCACTTGACAAAATATTACTACCGTAGTAAAATCTCTTTACATCAAACGAGTAAAGGAGACCAATGGAACCAACCCAAACCCAAACCGCCCCCACCTACAAATTCAGCAACACCCCCATGTCCGAGGGACTATTTAAGACCCTCAACGAAATGGCAAGGGACGCCGGAGTATCCCGGTCCGAATTCGTCCGCAGCCTGATCCAGGAACGATGGTACGAGATCGAGCAGAGTCGGATACAGGATACCTGCCCTCACACCCTCCACCCCCTCGAATTCATCAAAGGTGAATACCGACACCAAGACACCTACCGCTGCAGAGACTGCGGAGCGGAATTCGAACTGACCTACCCATATTAGACCAAGGAGACACGATGATCAACTGGAAGCAACTAAAAGAGCAAGCAGGACCATTGGCAGATGCCTATGTAGCCAACCTGCAGCGCAAGACCGCCATGTGGGAAAAGATGATCCAGGACCTGGATGAAATAAGAGCAAAAGAAGGGTTACCCCCCTGCCGGGAAGTCAATCTCCCAGAGCAGGACCAGGGCTCTATTAATGCAAGAACCGTACCAAGCAATGTCCAATAATCTAACCATAGGAGACAAAATGAACGACATATTCGCAAAACTCAGCGAGCCCTTCCCGTCAAGCGCAATCGACTGGAGAGTGGGGTCTACCACCAAAGACAAAACCAAGGGCATCGCCCTGGCATACCTCCAGGCACGCCCGGTCATGGACCGGCTCGACCAAGTCCTCGGACCGGAAAACTGGCAGGACATCTACGACCCCATCATGGGCAACGCAGGTCCGGTCGGTTTCAAATGCAGCCTGAGCCTTAGGATCAACGGAGAGTGGATCACCAAGACAGACGCAGCCGATACCTCAGACATCGAAGCAATCAAAGGGGGAGTGAGTGACGCCCTCAAAAGAGCAGCGGTCAAGTGGGGAATCGGGAGATACCTCTACGACCTGCCCACCGTCTGGGTAGACCTCGAACCAAGAGGGTCCTCCTGGGTGATCAAAGGTGAACCACCAAAACTGCCAAAATGGGCTCTACCCAGGAACGTAGCCAAACCAACCCAGACCCCGACCCCCCTGGTGGTCATCCCAGAAAAAGGGTCCGATCCCGAAATCGAATCACCTGCCAGGGAGACGGAGGGAACCGAACCCACCAACAATTCTACCCCCACAATGACCATCGAGGATGCATGCAAGGTCAAGAATAGCGAAGGCACCCCCTACCACAAACTCAGCCCGGAGACCCTGAGCAACATGAGCATCGGCATCGGGAAAGCCCTCAAGGGTGACATCGATGACAAACAACAAGCGGAGTACAACACAAAACTCCAGGCGATCGGAATCCTGCTGAAGGCAAAAGCCAATAAGGAGATCGCATGAAAAGCCAGGAATCCACCGCAAGCAAATTATTCTGCCAGGCAGTAATAGAGACTCGCCCCAGGATAGCCAGGGGAGTCTACACCCCACGCCAAAACAGGACCGGAGCGATCCTGAAACGATTCAAGGCTCTATGTGTGCAGGAAGGGATCGACCCCAGGACTGGAGAGAGGGGAAACCAATGAGCCACACGATGCCCACCCCAGACGAACTCCTGGAAATCTACACCGACATCGCCCTGCAGATCGACCAGGTAAACCCCCAAAAACAGGCTGAAATCGACAAAGTCATCCCCCGGGAAGTCAAAGACCAACTCGAGGATATTGAAGCGGAATTTGAGCCAGAATTGGCAAACCTGGCAGCCAAGAAAAAAATGGTTGAGGACCAACTTAAATACGAGGTCGTCAATTCCGGAGTAAAGAAAATCGAAGGCAGCGTGTTCACAGCGACCATGGTCCGTGGCAGAACCACCTGGGACACCAAGGTCCTGGATAGCATCGCCCAATTTGTACCCCAGGTCAAAACAGCCCGGAAGGTCGGAGAGCCCTCGGTTCGGATCACAACGAATAAGAGGTAGAGATGGCAGAACTGATGACGCTACCCACCCCAACCCTCATGACGGAGCGACCAATCCAGGAACCGGAACTAATCGAATCGAGCAAAACATACCTGATGACATGCCCTCGCTGCTACACCCCCAAAAGCCTGAGAGCCAAAGTGTCAGGGAAGGCAAGCAAGCCAGGACGGATCGAATGGAACGTGGTCTGCAAGGCATGCGACTACCAGGAAGGATGGTTCCAGGAAGGCAACTCCAGATGATCAATCAGGTAGAGATCACCCTCAACGAAACGGAAAAGAGCCTGGCGAATTACATCGCCAGGCGATGGACCGAATACGATGACAAAATCGGATACCCACCGACCCTGAACGGGCTGACCCCGCTGCAGAACAATATCCAGGCAATCGGAGCGGAGATCGCATTCTGCAGGGCAGCCAATATCTACCCCAACCTGAACCTGAACGGTTTCGAGGAGTGGGACTGCATCCTGCCAGGGGGAACCAAGGTGAACGTAAAGCAAAGCCCCAAGCAGGACCCCAACCTGGACCTCCTGGTTCAGATCAAGAATTACAAGCGATACCCCGACATCTACGTCCTGATGATCGGAGAATTCCCCACCTACCGATACGCAGGATGGATCGAAAAGGAGAAAGTAATCAGACCCGAGAGAATCAACTACCACCTGCCAAAACCCGCATACACCTACCCAAGGAGACACCTAAAAGGAGTAACAGCATGGCAACAATAAACATGCCCTGGTTTCGCATCTACAGCGAAATCCTGGACGATCGGAAACTCAGACGAATAACCAGAACCACCAAGGAACCCAAAGCCCTGATCCTGGGAACCTGGGTGACCCTGCTCGCCCTGGCAAGCGAATCCTCAAACCGAGGTCGCCTGGAGATCACCGAGGGAACGCCAATCAACCTCCAGGACCTGATAGACGAAACTGGACTTGAGCAAGAAACGCTCAAAGCAATCCTAAGCCTGATGACCGAAATGGAAATGATCCACGAAGCCTACGGAACCTACGAAATAATTAACTGGGATGAGCGACAATTCAAAAGCGACTCATCGGTAGAGCGAGTCAGAAAGCACCGGGAACGAACCAGGATTGCCACGGAAACAGAACGTAACGCCGATGTAACGTTACAGAAACGGTCATGTAACGCCTTAGATACAGATACAGATACAGATACAGATAATAGTGTTAATGCGCACGCAAACGAAAAAAGCCCCGAAAGCCAAAAAGACCAGGAAGGCTCTATTAATGCAGGAAGTGTTCCAGGCATAGGGTCCACCGGAGACAAACTCGACCAATTCATCCAAGTCTACGAGACCACCATGGGGGAGAAAATCCTGCCCTACCCAGGACTGGTAATTCTGGTCAACGAAATGATAAAAGAGGGAGTGACCCCGGAGATCTACCGAGACGCCCTCCTGGGACTCAAAGCCAACGGATACACGGTTTCAAGCATGGGCAGCGCAAAAAATTGGGCAATAAAAGACGCCAGGGAGAAACGCAATCCCAGGACCACCGGGAACCGCAAAAACGGAAATGGGCTCTACCTGGAGAGCATGAGCGCAAAGTGGAACGAAAAGACCAGAAAAGAAAAGGTCGAGAGCCTGACCTACATGAGACTGCATAACCGACTAAAGCCGGAGACAGAGCAAGAAGCGATCCGACTCGGACTGATTAAGGAGACCAAATGAACAGCATACAAGAAGCCATCAAAGCATACAAATCAGGACTGCCATTCAGGGTAGACCAAGCCCACACCGACCCGGAGCCAAGGGTAGTCGACTACGGGAACTGCGCACCAGGGTGCCCGATCTGCCATGGATTGGGATTCATCGGAAACGACATCACTGACATCCACGATCCCCGCTTCGGGAAAATGAGGATCTGCCCAAACAAGCCAGTCAACCTGAGCCACACCGGAGTGCCGGAAAGTGAATGGGGATTCTCCTGGGAGACCCTGGTCCAAACCCAGGCAATAACCCAGATGAGGAAGGCTCTATGTGCAGCGATCGAAGCCGGGCACGGACTGATCTACCTCTACGGATCATACGGAATCGGCAAGACAGTCTGCCTCAAAGCAGCCACGATCCTGGCAGCCAGGACTGGCATCCAAGCCCTCTACACCCGGCATAGCAACCTGATAAACCACCTGAGGTCATCCTACGACTCAGACAAAGGGCAACTCGAATACGAGTATCGGATGAGACACCTGAGCGAAATCCAATTCCTGGCAATCGATGAATACGGACGATCCAGGCAAACGGAATTCGGCACCAACGCATTCAGCGACCTACTGGACGCCCGCTACGAGGGGAACGTAGCAGAGCAAGCGATCACGGTCATCGCATCCAACTATGCCCCAGAGGATAGCCTCGAGCAATACCAAGAGGATCGCATAAGAGACGGACGCAGCCTGATCCTGGAACTCCCAGGCAGTAGCATGCGAGAGAAAATGACACCCCAATCCACCATAACCGTCTAAGAGGAGAAAAGAACAAAATGGCAAGTTACGAACAAATCATGATCATCGGACACCTTGGGTCGGACCCCAACATGAGATACACACAAGATGGCAGACCCCTCACGAGCCTGTCGGTCGCAACCTCCAGGAAGTACAAGGATGACTCGACCGGAGACTACGCATCGCAATCAACCTGGTACAACGTCCTGGTAGGGGGACCGCAGGCAGAATACCTCTCCAAGTACGCAGCCAAAGGGAACCAGGTCATGGTGACAGGGAAAATGATGCCTGACCGGGAAACCGGCAGACCCAAAATCTGGCAGCGAAAAGACGGTTCATCCGGAGCCAGTTACGATGTCCTGGCTGACACGGTCCGAGTACTGGAGCGAAGGTCAAACCAGGAATCCGAAGTCACCTACGATGAAAGCATCCCATTCTAAAGGGGGAGCCATGATGCAAAAAACCGTAAAGCAACTGAGAGACACGATCCAGGAATCAATCCAGGTCAACGCACACCTGGATAAACAGACCAAAAGAGCAATCGTCATGGTCCTCGAGGATTACCTGAGCCTGACAGACCGCCTGAACGGAGACTGGCAGAAAGAGCGGAAGTACCAGGCATAAAGAAACACCGAGGAACCAGGGCTCTATATCCGGAGCCCCGGTCCAACTAAAAGCAAAGGAATGAAAATGTACACTGAGAAAGAGTCGAACCCAGGATGCATAGGCTGCCTGACACTCGTAGGATTATTGGCATCAATCTGCCTCCTGGTCAGTCTGGTCTTAGGGGGATGAGAGAATGACACCCGCAAACACAAAGTACAAAGCAATAGGATTCGTATTCCTGAACGGACGCCCGCCGATCCAGGACCCAGAACAATACCACGATTTCATAGACAAAATATGGTCGCCAGAGGAACTCAACCTGGGACTCAAGGTCGGGATATTCGCTCCAGGAACCATCCTCCAGGGAAATAAAGACACAGTCGTGGTGATCAACCTCGACAGCCAGGACGTAAAGCCAGAACCGAATCAGCCAAAACAGACCCTGGTCAATATAAGCAGAATAATCGGGACAAAGCCAGAACCACGAACCATCCAGGTCAAACCAGTCTGCCCTGGCTGCGGAATGACATTCGACCTGACCCCCACAATTGATTGGGTCCACCGACAAAACCTGACGAACATCCAGGAAGTGATGTAGCATGGCAAAAGCCCCAAGCCGATTGGAGAATAAAATGGCAGCCCTCCTGGACCAAGCCGGAATCCCCTACACCCGGGAGTACAAAGCGATCCCAGGCAGAAGGTTCCGGTGGGATTTCGCAATCGGCACCGACCCAGAACACACCAGGCTCCTGATCGAGGTCCAGGGGGGGACCTGGTCCAAGAAACCAGGGGGACATAACACCGGAGCCGGGATCGCAAGGGATGCAGATAAACTCAACCTGGCGACCAAAAGCGGATGGCGATGCCTATTATTCACATCCGACATGATTAGGAACCAGGACGCCCCGGTCACAGAAATCGTCCAGGAACTCCTCCAGGAAACGGACCCGGACTGGAAAGGGGAGCGATGAGCATCGCAAAATCAGACGCATATCTGGCTCGGTGGCTGCTGAACCAATACGACCTCGAGAGAGTGCGAGATGACATTGACCGCATAAAAGACGCCATGGAGACGGAAACAGACCCCAGGAAATACCAACGCCTGAACTACCTCCTGAGAGTAGCCGAAGCCGAATTAGAGAGCAGAAAGGATCAAGTCAACCTGCTGAAAGGAACCAATGACTAACACACCGATAATGCCCCCCCAGGAAATCTACTGCCGGAAGTGTCAAACCCACCTGGGCACCATCATTGAGGGAACCCTGTTTCAGACAGGCAGCATCCTCCTGACAGAAGCCCATGGAGTCTGCACGAATTGCGGAAGGGGATTCCACTACAACGTAACCACCAAGCAACTCCAACGCCTCCTGGATGAGATGGTGTACAATAGACAGGAAAAGCAAAGGAAAAGCCAGAGATAACCACCGGGCAAAGCCACGAAAGTGACCTGCCAGGTGGTTTTTTGATTCGGAGGATTATGCCAAAATCTAAAGCAAAAGTATGCCAAAACCGAAAGCAAAACCATGCCAGGACCTAAAGTAAACACCCGCCTAAAAAAGGAGATTATCAGACTAAGAGACTCAGGAATGACATACACCGCAATCGGCAAGGAACTCGGTTTGAACCAAGGAACCGTCCGCACGCACTACAACCTGGTCAAAGGGCAACCCACCGCCCCCAGGAGAATCCCGGAAAGCCCCTGGATAAAATACGACTCACCGCCGGAACTGGAAGGGAACGCCTTGGTCCTGCCTGACGTAGAAATCCCGTTCCACCATGCAGAATTTTTCAACCGAGTAATCGACCTGGCGCAAGCCTGGGGAATAACCCAGGTGATCGCAGCCGGAGACCTCATGCACATGGACTCCCTCAGCGGATGGGAGCCTAACTGGTCCACCAAGGGAGCCACGACCCTGACAGAAAAGGATGAAGCGATCCTGATGGACCTCGCCCTCACCCTCCCCAGGGCAAAGCAGGAAACCCTCATCCAAGTGATCTCAAACTCAGCCAATGATGGCAGGGACTTCAGCCACGAAATGACCGCAGCCAGGAAGGCTCTACATGCGCTCGACCGCTGCTTCGACAAATTCGTCTGGATATTAGGGAACCACGAGGGAAGGCTGCTGAGAGCGATCAACAGCCCCGTAAGCCCCACCGAATTACTGAACCTGATGAGCCTGACCAACGGGAAGTGGGAAATCGCCCCCTACTACTACGGAATCCTGAGATCACAAGGAGAGACATTCAGGATCACACACCCCAAAAGCGCAGCCGATAACGCAGCCCGAGCCCTGGCAACGCAATACCACCAACACATCCTCATGGCACACAGCCACAAAATGATGGTCCAATGGGACCCGAGCGGAAAGTACTACGCAATCCAGATGGGTCACATGGTCGATGAGGAACGCCTCGCCTACGCAGCGCAAAGGGACGCTAACCGAAACGCCCACAAACTCGGAGCGGTGATCGTATTTGAGGGACGCCCCTACCTGCTGAACCAACACACAGATTGGGTCAAAATGAGAAACCTGCCAGGAACCTCGGACTAATCTGATATAATAATAAAAACAAAGGGAAACCTGGACCAAACCACCAGACGAACCACCGCAAGGTGAGCCGCCTGGTGGATTTTATTTAACCTAAAGGAGCCAACACATGAACCTAAACTTAACAGACGCCATCGTAGCAGGTCTACCCCTGATAGCGATCGTCACAGGACTCGTCCAATTCATCAAGCAGAAACTCGGGATGACCGGGAAGGCAGTCGAGGTCATGGCAATCAGCCTGGGCACCCTGATCGGATTCGGGTACCAGGTCTACAACGCAGCCCCACCGGTCGCCTGGACATTCGCATTCGTGTTTGAAGCGATCGTCTTTGGACTCGCAGTCGGACTGGCAGCCACAGGAATTTATGATGCATACGCCCCCCAAAGCCCGGAGCCTAAGGGATGAACCAGGACCTGATCAATCTCCTCTTCGTAATCCTCGGAGTAGGGGGGATCGGGACGGTGATCGTGAACGGTCTTTTCGGCAGGACAGCCGCTAAATCCGACTCGTTTGAGAAAATCACCAAAAGCCTGGCAGAAACAAGTCAGGCTCTAATGGAACTGGCTGAAACCAGGATAATCAACCTCTCAAACAGAGCGGAACTCCTGGAGAGCAGGATCGACAGCCTGGAAAATGATGCCAAAGAATTGAGGTCTGCCCTGGTCGATAGAGATACCACCATCCAAATGTTGCAAAAAGAAAATTACGACCTGAAATGCCAGGTAGACAAACTGGTAAAAGAGAACAAAGCCAAGGATATAAGAATTACAGATCTGAGTAACCAGGTCAAGGAACTGACTGCCAGGCTAAACGCCCTTATCAACGGAGACCGGGATGACTACCCAGGAACCTTCTGCTAAAGCCAAGACCCAGGAACTGATCCGATTAAAGGACATCATTGACCGACTGGAAATATTAGAGGACCACCAAACGGATCTGGAGAACCGGGTCCAGGACATCGAGAACGAATTGGAACGCAATGGCACTTGAAATCAAAAACCGCATCGTAGGCAACGGAGAGGAACCCCTCGACCAGATCATGTTCAACCCAAGGAACTGGCGAATCCACCCGAAAGCCCAACAAAAAGCACTCAGAGCGATCCTCCAGGAAGTAGGATACGTCAAGGAAGTGATCGTAAACCAACGCACCGGGAACCTCCTGGACGGTCACCTCCGCTGCCAGATCGCAGCCAGGGAAGGCAACAAAACCATCCCGGTCACATACGTCGACCTCAGCCAGGATGAGGAAAACCTGATGCTCGCAACCCTGGACCTGTCAGGCTCTATGGCGGCGACCGACAAAATGCAATTGGAGAGCCTGTACCAGGATATCGATACGGAAAATGACGAACTGATGGATTTCATGAACCAGATCGCAAAGCAGGAGAAACTCGGAGCCGAAACAACTCTCCTGGAACCTGAGCCCCCAAAAGAGGATCAAGCCGAAATTCTACGCAGGAAGTGGGGAACCGAAAAAGGACAGATCTGGCAACTCGGAGATCATAGGATCGCAATCGGAGACAGCACCGACCCCCTCCTGATCAACCGCCTCCTGGAAGGGAAAAAGGCTGACATGACCTTCACCGATCCACCCTACCTCATGAATTACCAGGGAGCCGCAGGCGGAGAGAAACGGGAAGCGATAGAGAATGATAACCTGGACGAAGCCGAAGCCGGAATATTCCTCGCCAAAATTGCAAAACAGATCAAGGAATTCACCAAGGGAAGTTTCTACATCTGCTTTTACCGCCTGGGCACGGAACGCCTGATCAACGCCCTGAAGGACCAGGGACTGACCTACCGGGGACTCCTGATCTGGTACAAAAGCCAATTCAACCTGAGCAACTCAGACTACCAGAGCATCTACGAACCCATCGTTTACGGATGGGTCGACGAACACAATTTCTACGGAGGTCGAGCCCAAAGCGACGTACTCCACGCCAGGAAGGATCGCAGGGGAAACCCCACGATCACAACCCAGGCAAAAGCGGTCTACCTCAAAGCCGGAAAGAATTTCTACAAATTCGAGAAACTGGTCAAGCAGCCCAATAACTACATCGAGATACCAGAGGATAAGGTCGTTTTCAACATGCACTCCGGGGAATCCGACATTTGGGAGATTGCCAGGACTAAAGAGAATGACCTGCACCCCACCATGAAACCGATCGAACTCTGCGAGAGAGCAATCCGGAATTCAAGCCTACCAAAACAAACGGTCCTGGATCTATTTCTGGGATCGGGGTCCACCATGATCGCAGCGGAACGCCTGGGGAGAAAATGCAGGGGAGCAGAACTAACGCCGGAGTACGCAGCAGTCTCAATCCAACGTTGGGTGGACGAAACCGGGGGAACCCCAGAACTCCTGGCATAGGCTCTATATTTGCAAGAAGCGTGCCATGCAGAAAAATAAACGATCAAAAGAACTCCACGCAAGACCGGACCATTCGGCAGCCGATGACGACATTTTCGCTGTCCTCGATACCGCAGCCGATCTGAACGGAATGCTGTTAAACGAAAAGAACCTGGTCAAAGCGGATATGCCTGAAGGTCGCATGATAACCGCCAAGGAATCGAAAAAAAAATTCCGCCACGTCTCACGCAAGGAAAAGGCTGAAGACCTGATGGAAACCCTGGAACTCCCAGGACCAAACGAAACGATCCACGTAATCAGCAACGCCCAATACGATTATTTCAACGTAATCATGGCAGCCGCAAGGAGAAACGCCCCGATCCTGGAATTCTACGGATCAACCTGGACCATGAGCAAATTCAACGTAGACGACCTGATCACAGCCATGGATCAAGGCACGATCAGAAAAGTATCTATCCTGACCGGGACATATTTCAAAGCCCGGGAGTCAAGCGTCTACGCCCAACTCATCACCGCCCTGGCAAAGCACAACCAGAGATACACAGCGTTTATAAACCACACCAAAATCGCCCTGCTCAAAGCGGAGAATGGCAGCCACATCGTTTTCGAAGGCAGCCCGAATTTCACACACAACCCACGCCTGGAAAACTACATCATCTGCAACAGCCAGGAACTCTATGAATTCCACCGGGATTGGATGGAGAGTAGGTTCAAGTGAGCAGCCAGGACGAAAAGGACCTCAACGAGGGAACTGAGAAACCTAAAAAGGCAACAAAAGCCGAAATAAATAACCGGGTGAACCAGATAGCCGACATGATTTTACAGGGATTTACCAGGGCTCAAATCTTACAATTTATTACGGAGAAAACCACCTGGGAGATATCAGAGCGGACTGCCGACTACTACATCCGCAAAGCCCGGGACAAATTCGAGACAGATGCGGAGATCAACCGAAGGTACGAACTCGGCAGAGCCATGAAACGCCTGGATGACCTCTACCGCAGGAATATGGCAATCCAGGACTACAAGGCAGCCCTAAGCGTCCAAAAGGAACGCAGCACCCTGACCGGGCTCTATAGCGACAAAGTCCAACTACTCCTGGGACCAGGCAGCCAGGTGAACCTGAACCAGGACGCCCCCAGGACCAAGGTCACCCTGAGAGCGGACCAAATCGCAGGATCGTTCTCCGACATCTACAGGGACATAACCAGACACGCCCACACCGAGTACGTAATGTACGGTGGCAGAGGAAGCACCAAATCCAGTTTCACCGCCCTGGAGATCATCGAACTGATCACCAACAACCCCACTTGGCACGCCCTGGTAGTCCGGCAATACTCAAACACCCTCAGAAACTCAGTCTACAGCCAACTCCTATGGGCAATAGACGAACTGGACCTCACGGATCAATTCGACTCCACAGTCAGCCCCCTGGAGATAACCTACAAGCCCACCGGACAAAAGATCTATTTCAGGGGAGCCGATGACCCCAACAAAATCAAGTCGATCAAAACCCCATTCGGAGCGATCGGCATCCTGTGGTTCGAAGAACTGGATCAACTCCAGGGTGAGCAAGCGGTCCGCAAGATAGAACAAAGCGCAATCCGAGGGACCGACACCGCCTACATTTTTAAGACATTCAACCCCCCACCGACTGTCCATAACTGGGCAAATAAGTACGTCCGCATACCAAAAGAGAATCAATACCTGCACGAATCGAACTACCTCCAGGTCCCCAAGGAATGGCTCGGCAGGGTATTCCTGGACGAAGCAGAACACCTCAAAGAGATCAACCCAGATGCCTACAATCACGAATACCTGGGAGTCCCCACCCTCACAGGGGGAACGGTTTTCCCCAACGTAGAACTCCGGGAACTGACCGACCAGGAGATCGCAGGATACGACAGGCTCTATTACGGACTGGATTGGGGATACGCCCTCGACCCACTCCATTGGATCAAAGCCCACTACGACTCAGCCAGGGAAACGCTGTACATCTTTGACGAACTGAGAGCCCTCAAGATGAGTAACCAGGAACTCGCCACAATCCTAAAGGACCAAAAGGGAATGACCGAGATAGACCTGCTGATAGCAGACTCAGCGGAGCCAAAGTCGATAGCAGACATGGTCGCCTACGGACTCCTCTGCAGGGGAGCGGAAAAGGGACCTGACTCAGTCCGGTACAGAATCCGATGGATGCAGAACCGAGCCAAGATCGTAATCGACCCGAAACGCTGCCCCCACGCAGCGCAGGAATGGGTGGATTACCAGTACGAAACCACCAGGGACGGAGAATTCGTCAGCCAGTACCCGGATAAGAATAACCACTCGATTGACGCCACCTGCTACGCCCTGAACACATTCTGGAGAAAAAGAGGACAGTAACCCATGTTTGAATCAATCATCTCCTGGCTGAAAGGAACCATAAATAAAATGATCGGAAAAGACACCATCAAGACCCACTTCGGAGTAGAACCCGAAATGTCCACCCCCATGCAGGAAGCAATCCAAACATGGGCAGCCATGTACGTGAACCAGGCACCCTGGCTCCTGGATGGCAAAACCAAGAGCCTCAACCTACCTGCAGCGATCGCAGGGGAAGTGGCGAGAGCCACGACCATCGAACTGGAAGTGACCATCGAAGGGAGCCCCAGAGCAGAATTCCTCCAAGCGCAACTGGAGCCGGTCCTGGATGACCTCCGGAGATACACCGAGTACGGAGCCGCAAAAGGGGGACTGGTATTCAAGCCCTACGTAAATGATGACCAAGTCGAGGTCGAGACAATCCAGGCAGACCAATTCTACCCGGTCCGATTCGACTCCAGGGGGAACCTGGTTGAAGCCATATTCGTAGAGCAAAAGAAACTCGGAGACGCCTGGTACACCAAACTCGAACACCACTCCATGACCGACCAAGGCACCCTGATCCGGAATAAAGCCTTCAGGTCACGCAGCGAACAAACCTTGGGAACCCAGGTGAGCCTGGAGACCGTAGCAGGATGGGAGAGCCTCCCGGATGAAGCCACGATCACCAACGTGGACCGACCCCTGTTTTCCTATTTCCGGTACCCCCTGGCAAATAACATAGAACCAGGGTCAAGCATCGGAGTCTCCATCTACTCCAGGGCAACCGACCTCATAGAACAAGCCGACAAACAATGGAGCCAATTGCTGTGGGAATTCGAGAGCGGAGAGCGGGCTCTATACGCCGATGTTTTGGCATTCACAAAGGACTCGGACGGGAACCCGGTCCTGCCCATGAAACGCCTGTACAGAGGGCTGAACTCAACCGGGAACATCGGAGAGGGAGACCTGTTCAAGGAGTGGAGCCCCACCCTCAGAGAGCAAAACATCCTGGCAGGACTGGACGCCATGCTCAAGAAAATCGAATTCGTCTGCGGTCTGGCATACGGAACTATCAGCGATCCGAACCAGGTCGACAAAACCGCCACGGAACTCAAGATCACGCAGCAGCGATCCTACTCCACCATCAAGGATACCCAGAAAGCACTAAGGAACGCCCTGGAGACCCTCATCTGGGCAATTGACGTCTACGCCACGATTTACAGCCTCGCCCCCCATGGGAAGTACGAGACATCCTTTGATTTCGATGACAGCGTGATCGTGGACCGGGACGCCCAATTCCAACAGGACCTGAGACTGGTACAACAAGGGCTCATGAGTCCGGTCGAATTCAGGGTCCGCAATTTCCACGAAACAGATGAGATGGCAGCCAAAAGAATCCAGGAAGCCCGGCAAGCGCAACCCACCGACATGTTCGGGATAGCCTAAGCGAGGGAACCAAGTGGCGATCCAGGAAAGCCTATTCCAGGACGAACTCGAGCCGATCCTGATCCCGATCCGGGACCTCTACGAAGCCTATCAGACCTCGGTCTTAGAGGATATTGCACGGAGACTGGTCAAGACCGGGAAGGTAACCGACACCGCAGCCTGGCAAGCGCAACGCCTGGTGGAGTCCGGAGCGGTCTACGAACACGCCATGGACCGCCTGGCTGACCTCACAGGGCAATCAGCCCAGGACCTAAAGACCGCCTTCGAGACCGCCGGAGTAAGGCACCTGCAATACACCCGGCAATACGCATACGAGACCGGAGCGGAAAAGATCGTCCCCCTGAACCTATCCCCAGGAATGCTCCGAGTCATGAATGAGAATCTGATCAAGACCCAGGGCACCCTCAAAAATCTAACCAGTACAACCGCCCCGGTAGCAGAACAACTGTTCCGGGACACAGCCGATCTGGCATACCAACAAATGACCACCGGAACCATGTCCTGGCAGGAAGCGATCAAAGCCGGAATAAAGACCGCATCAGCCAAAGGGCTCCAGGTGATCAACTACGAGTCAGGGCACCGAGACAGCCTGGATGTAGCCCTACGCAGGACCGTCCTGACCGGAGTAAGCCAAACCGCCGGAGCCATGCAGATCGAACTGGCATCGGACCTGGAAACCGACCTGGTCGAAGTGAGTGCCCACCAGGGAGCCAGGAATGAAGGCAGCGGTCCGGAGAATCACGCATCCTGGCAGGGCAAAATCTACTCCATTTCAGGAACCAGTAAAAAATACCCGAGCCTGATCGAAGTAACAGGATACGGAACCGGAGCCGGGCTCTATGGGTGGAATTGCCGCCACGACATGTTCCCATATTTCGAGGGGATCAGCAGCCCGGCATACACCGCAAAGGAAGTAAAGAAACTCAACGATGCGACCGTGTCCATGTACGGAAAGGAAGTCAGCCAGTACGAAGCGCACCAAGAGCAGAGACGCCTGGAGCGCAACGTCCGAGCATGGAAAAGACAGGCAGCCGCCCTCCAGGCAGCCGGGTACGATGCGACCTACGAACTGAACAAAGTAAAGGAATGGCAACGCCGCCTCCAGGAACTGACAGCGGAGACAGGACTCGATCGGCAACGATGGAGAGAGCAAGCCTTCGAGAATATCAAACCTGCCGATAAGCCAGTAAAGCATAAATCCATCGCCCTACCAAAACCGCCCCCATCCAAGGTCGATTGGGGTCCTGCAATGAAGGGAGCCAAAAAGGAAACCGACATCCTCGCTAACCTCCAAAAGGCTGTAGCGGAATTCGAGGACGAACTCGACTACCTTAACAAGCCCACCGGGACGCCAGTCATGACCCAGGATGAAGCCCTGGCATGGGCAAAGCAAAATGGATCTAAATACACCGACATCGGCAAGGCAAAACCACCAACGCCCCAATTCCCTTTCCAGGGCATGGAGAATGCAACGAACAAAATACCATTTCCACAAAAGGGGAACTGGAGTAACCAGGACCTCAAACTCCGGCAGGAATACATCAAACTCTACGGAGCCGCCGACATGCTACCCCCGTCCTGGATGGCAAAAACCACCGCATGCCCCGATAACGTTTTCTACCACACCTCAGCGCACGGACTGACAGAAACCCCAGGGGAGATCGATAACATCATGGGGAAGGCTCTATATGCGGGAAAGGACCCCTACGCAACCGAGCAGATGTACGGACTGGGAGCCGAAAACCCGGTAACCTACCAATTCGAGGTCGATCCAAACCAGGAATTCAAGGTCCTGGACGTACGCAGCATAGCCGCCAGGGACGCCTGGGAAGCGGTCGCAAAACAGAACTTTCCCAACTCCAAGAATCCCCTGGGGGACCAAGCCAGGAAGGACGGTTACGATGCGATCCGGTATTTCGACCCATGGGCAACCGGTGACGAATGGGCAATCCTAAGCCAGGAGAAAATGATCCTGGTAGGGCAACTCGAACACGTAAAGGAACCAAAGCCAAAGGAGCCGGAGCCGGAACCGGAACCGGACCTGTCCGAGGTCTACCTGACCCCCCTCCAAAAGGGCATCGAAGCGGGATACCAGGCAGAGGACGACAATGGAGAAGCCGGAGTAATGAAATCGTCCTGGGTAAGTTTCTCAGATGGAACCATAGCCCTCAAGAAGCCAGACCCACCCTCGGACTTTTACGAGGAGAGCGAAAGTGATTGGGGGATCGTAGATGCATCCACCATAAGCCGGAGAGAAGCCCTGGTCTACGACATCGACCAAGCCCTGGGACTCGGGATCGTCCCGGAAACCAGGTACGATGAGGACTCCCACGCATCCTACCAACTCCGAGTAGATGGAGTCGATTTAGGTAAAGATTACAAGCATTTTTATCGAAAAAACCCAGATGAGTACCAAGGATTCGCCCAGGACAAAAGAGAGCGACAGGCATGGGATAAGGCAAGCCGGGAAGGCAGAGCCAGGATGTACCTGCTCGATATCATTACAGGCAACGTGGACCGCCACGATGGCAACTGGATGACCAACAAAGCCGGGAAGGTAGTCGCAATCGATAACGGACTGACCTTCCCAAATTGGAAAGCGGATAGAGCGGTCGAATACGAAGCCAAAAAGAAATTCCCCCTAAGACAGGCAAAAGTACCAATCAGCGAAGAGATCGCAAAACGGTACAAGCGGCTCTATAGCGAGGGATGGTTCGACACGGTTTTCCTGGAAAGCCAGGCGGCACGCAAGACCCTGACAGGAAAAGAGCGGAAAGCCATGAGGGAACGCCTGAGATACATCGATGACAATTTCGAGAAACTGTTTGAGGTGATCCCTGACCCAAAACCCAAGGAACCAGAAAAGCCCAAAATACTCGAGTACAAGCCCAAGAAGCAGATCAAGAACGTCCTGCTGACCGAAAAGGAAACGCAGGAATTCGTCAAGGAATCAAAGTACCAGAAGCCTGTCTATATGACCGTCAGTAACCCCATGGCGAAACAGGTCATGACCGCAACCGGAGTAAGACCGGAGTGGCAATGGTCCTCAGCAGCACCGCAATACATGCCAACTAAACAAATGAGTGAACTGATCGGGCTCTATCCGTCCAGGGTCCACGCAGAACAAAACCTGGTAGGGAGAGAGTCTTTAGCCGATAACATAGCCGAGGTTTACGTGGACGTGAGGAAACCCCTGGAGATCGACGTAAAAGCAGCCCTCGAGTCCGGTAAATACTCCCCCCACGAACTCGACCTATCGAAGGAACTGGTCAAAGCCATGGGTAAGGTAGGGGAGATCGACCCCTACGACCAAAACAAGGTTTACGCAGAGGTAAAAAAGGCAGGATACGATGCGATCCTCTATAAGAACGTCCCGGCATTAGGAAGGGGACTCGGGAAAGCAACCGTGGACCAAGTAATCCCCCTGGACCTAAAGCAGATCAAGGTCAAGCAGGAAAAGCCTAAGAAGCCAGGTCAAGGACTGGAAAATCAGATCGTCCCGATCGCAAAGGACGATGCGGAGTCCAGGCTGCTTGAACGCCTGGGACCCGAAGTAAAGGATAACCTGGTCAAAAACATCCTGGAGAGAGTAAAGCAGGCATCAGACGATCCAGATTATTGGGAGTACAGAAAAGTAAACGACCTGGTCAAGCAATGGGCAATCACCTCCAACGATGAGAATCCAGACTCCCTGAGAGTCCAGGAAGCAGCAGCGGAAGTGTTCGGACTGGAACTGACCGACTGGCAAGCCAAGAAACTCGAGGAAGTCAAGAATAATAAACCTGCCATGTGGTCATACAAAACCTACGCCGAAAGCGAAGCGGAGAAACCCTCAAACCGCATCCAGGAATTCATCAAGGCAACCTACCAGAACACGCAGGACTACCTGGTAGCCAGGGGAGCCAAAACCATCAAAGTCTACAGGGGAGTGACATCCAACGACTATCTGGGACTCACCGAGAGGGAAGTCGATGAATTGAGACGAACCGGAGAAACGGTCAAGGTTCAGAATAACGTCCTATCCTCGTGGGCAACCGACATCGAAATAGCCCAAGATTTTGCAGGTGGCGCAATCGTGATCGAAATGGAGGTGCCGATCGAACACGTATTCAGCACCGCCCTAACCGGGAACGGATGCCTCAACGAATCCGAGGTCGTCCTGATTGGCTTCGATGGGCATGGTAAAATTATAAAGAGATGAGCGACCAAAACGCAATAGACAAACCGAGACAAAGCATAGAGGGAGCCCCAGAGGTCCTGATGTTTAGGAACCAGGAAGGGGAGATCACGATCCGACCGTCCAACACACACCGAAACGATGACTGGCTGAAATTCATCGGAGACAATCGAGCAAAGGAACTGGCAGCCCACCACCGCCTAACCAGGACCCACCGGGAGCCCCAGGATGAGAATTGAGATCATCGAGAGCCACGACTACAAAACCTACAAGACCGCAGCCACGTACCAGGACGGTAAGTGGACCGGAGACCCAGGCACGATAGAGATGGCAAAAGAGATCGTCCAGGACCGCAACATCGACCTGGAAACGCAAGCCGGAGCCAAGAAATTCACGGTCCTGCTTTCAGGTACCAGAATCTGGGCAAAAATCAAACCAGGGGAGTAAGGCTCTATATTTGCAAGAAACGTTCCTGGTAAAATAGTCAACAAACTGATAAAACTCGTGTTATAATCAAGTAAATTCAACCCAATAGGGAAAGTCCGAGCAAACCACCGGATCACGAAGGCAAAAGCCATCGGGTCCGGTTTTTGATTTAACCTCGATTACCGCAATCGTACAAAAGCGGAACCCAAGAGGAGAGACCTCGTAAAAAAGCGTAGGAACCAGGAAAGGAATAGGAATGAAAAGAGAGGACCTGAAAGCATTAGAAATCGGAGACGAAGCGATCGACAAAATCATGGCGATCCATGGGAGTGACATCGAAAAGCACAAAGCGTCACTAACCCAAAGGGACCAGGAAGTCGACCTGCTCAAAGGGCAACTGGCGAAAGCCAACGAGACCATTGAGGGCTTCAAGAAACTGGACGTGGAAGGCATCAAAGCCGCTGCCGATGAATGGAAGGCAAAAGCAGAGCAAGCCACCCAGGAAGCCGAAACCAAGATCGCCCAAATGAAGTTTGAAACCAGACTAAGTGACGAACTCGCAAAAGCCAAGGTTAAGAACGTCAAAGCGACCAGGGCTCTACTCAACGAAACGGACCTGAAACTCAGCGAAAGCGGAGACATCCTGGGTCTAAAAGAGCAACTCGAAGCGATCAAGTCCGAGAACGATTTCCTGTTCGAAAGCGACACCCAAACACCGAAGGTGATTACAGGGGGAGGCGAAAAACAACCCATCGCCGATACGGTAATCCTGGCAGCCAGGAAAGCCGCCGGTCTAACTACCGAATAATAGGAGCAATTAGCAATGACACAGTCAATCGCACTGGCAAGCAAATTTCAACCCATCCTGGATGAAATCTACCAGAGGGAAGCCCTCACAGCGTTCCTCGACTCTCAAACCAAAACCCTGGATCACAGCGCAGCCAACGAAGTCAAGGTATTCAAAACCTCCCTCGTCGGTCTCGGTGATTACAGCCGGGCAAGCGGTTACCCCTCAGGGGACGTGACCGGGACCTGGGAAACCATCAAACTCGAGCAGGAACGTGGTCGAGCGTTCAGCATCGACGCCATGGATGACGAGGAATCCCTCGGCATGGCATTCGGCACCCTGGCAAGCGAATTCATCCGTACCCAGGTCGCCCCCGAAGTGGACGCCTATCGTTTCGCAAAGTGGGCAGGAGCCTCCGGAATCAGCACCGTCACCGCAGCCACCCTCAGCACCGCCTCAGCGGTCCTGGCAGCCGTGGACGCTGCAAGCCTCCAACTCGATGAGGATCAAGTCCCGAGCGAAGGCAGAGTCCTGTTCGTAAGCAGCACCATCGGTCGCCTCCTGGATGCAGCCCTCACTCGCAGCCTGGCGAACGAGACCGCAGCCCAGAGACGTCTCCAGGTCCTGGATGACATGCGGATTATCCGGGTCCCCCAGAGCCGGTTTTACACCCAGGTAACCCTGGACGCCGGAGCGACCTCAACCGCAGGTGGCTACGCCAAAACCGACTCCACCGGAGCCGATATCAATTTCATCCTCATGCACCCCACCGCAGTCGGGCAAGCCAAGAAACACGAAAAGGTCAAGATTTTCAGCCCCGACGTGAACCAGACCTCAGACGGGTACCTGTTCCAATACAGGCTCTACCATGACGCCTGGGTCTACGATAACAAGGTGGATGGCATCTACCTCCACAAGAAAGCCGCAGGCTAAAAGAGGATCACAATGACACAACTGAAGCCAATCAGTAACGCAGGATGGCTGAAGGACGTGAACGACAATTTTGCCGCCCTGGGTTCCATCGGGACCCAGGACGGAGTCGGATCACTCCGGGTAGCCAGATTTACATTCGATACAGCGGACGAAGCCAACCGCCCCATCGGTGCGCACAAAACCGGAGTCAAAATCCCTGCCGGAGCCGTGATCGTAGATGGATTCATGGTGGTCGACACCGCCTTCACCTCGGCATCCACCAACACCGGGACGATCGCAATCCACGTCAAAGCAGCCAACGACCTGCAGACAGCAGCCCCTGTCAGCGGAGCCCCCTACAGCACCACCGGGAATAAAATCCTGGTGCCTGACATCGAAACGATTGGGGACTACATCAGCCTGACAGCCGAAGGGGAAATCACCTGCACCGTAGCGGTCGCAGCCCTGACAGCCGGGAAACTGCATGGCTACGTTTATTTCGTAGAGTAAACCAGGAAAGGAGCCAAGATGGCAGGAAAAATCACAGGCAGCGACTGGATTCACAAAATCCCGATCGGTGGCACGTACACCTCAACCACCGCCGATGCAAGCGCAAACAAATCCGAGATCAACACCGGGAAGGCTGACGCTGTAGGTTTCATCGTCCAAGTAATGAGATCAAACATCAACCTCACCGATGACGCCAAAGTCAGCATGGCAGCCGGAGTAATCTCCGTAGAGGATAACTCAAGCGCATTCGCAGTAACCAACGGAGACGTGATCAACTGGATCGTTTTCTAACTGAAAGTAACACCAGGATAAACCGATGAGCGCATTCGCAGATTACACGTTCTACGCAGGAACCTACCAGGGCACCACGATCCCAGAAACGGATTTCCCGAGCCTGGCGATCACAGCAACCGCCCTGGTAAATGCACAATCTTTCGGGAGAGCGGAGTCCACGGTCACAGCCGGAACTGACACCGACCTGATCGAGAAAATCAAACTGGCAACCTGTGCCGCTGCGGAAGTCCTCTACCAGGCAGATCAAAGCGGCTCTATAGCCGGACCAATCCAATCCGAGAAAATAGGAAACTACTCGGTAACATACGCCCTCAGCCAGGCAGCATCCGTACCAAAAGAGCAGAGAGCATCCCAGGCAATTAGGACCTACCTGGAGACAACTGACCTCCTGTACAGGGGATTAGACGAATGATCACCAACACCGACATGACCCTGTACTCCAGGGGATACGACCAAGCAAACCGCACGGAAAAGTGGACCCGGAGCGAAGTGAAGGGAGTCGCATGGGAATCAACCCACGCAGCGACCGTCCTCGCAGCAGGAACCCAGGACTCCAACCGATTCACGGTCTACATCCCCATGGAGAGAGGGGGAACCTACAAGGAAGGGGACATCATCGTCAAAGGGACCGTCACAAAAACGATCGGACCTGAGTACACGATTGGAGACCTCAAAAAGGATTACCCCCACGCAGGAACCATCCGGTCGGTCGACACTCACCAAATGGGCTCTATAGCGATGCACCATTGGGAGATCGGAGCCACGTAAATGGCAGCCCCACACCTCAAGATCGAAACCCCCAGAGGGAAAATCGCCGTGAACCAAAAGGGAACCAAAGCCAAACTCGAATTCAACCCAGGCTTCGGACCCAACTGGACCGGGAAGTACGATCGAGCCCAACAAATCATGGATACGACCGTCCTGAGAGGATGCGATAAGTACGTCCCCATGAAAACAGGCATGCTCAAAAAGAGCGGAATCCTGGGCACCGAAGTCGGTTCTGGATGGGTGAACTACATCGCCCCGTACGCCCGGAAACGGTACTACACCCCAGGCAAAATCGGAAGTGAGACAGGACCCCTCAGAGGTTTCAACTGGTTCGAGCGATGGAAGGCTAACGAAGGGAAGGCAGCCATAGACCGAGTAAGGAAGGCTTTCAAGTCATGAGCGTAATCAGCGCAATTCAAACCTACCTCCAGGGCAACACCGAGATGGGTGATCACCCGGTCTGGGTAGACTATCTTGGAGAGCAACCCACTGAGTACAGCATCGCCCCCCTCCCAGGAACCAGGGTGACAGCGACCTACCTGGATGGGAAAAGAGACATCGAATATCCGTTTGCGATCAACGCAGTCTACAGCACCGCAAGCGATATGGAACGCCTGGCTAACAGCGGAACATTTGAGGATCTGGTGACCTGGATGGAAACCCAGACAGAAGCAGGGAGTCTCCCCACATTAGACCCAGGGAGCCAGGCAACCTCAATCCAGGCAACTGGATGGGGATATCTTTACGAGCAAGGTGACTCAGAGACCGGGATCTACCAGGTCCAATGCAAACTCAACTACAAAACCGGGTACCCGATCCCGGAACCAGAACCTGAACCCGAGGACCCTCCAGTCCCGGAATAAACAATAAAGGAGCAAGATGACTACAGCCCAAGTAAAGCGATCACAATTCGCAACCTTCATGAACACCACCCCCTCATCCACCGCAACCTACGCACTGGTTGGGGATGGCATCGCATCAGCCGAAATCTCCTACAACCCGGAGACAGAGGAATACACCTTTATCCACCAGGATAGCGGAACCACCAACCTCAAGTCCTATAAACCGGCAATGCCGGTCGAAGCGATCGCAACCGCCGGAGACCCGGTTTTCGATTTCGTGGACGGTCTGCGTCAAGCCAGGGCAATCCTGGACGCAGCCAAAACCGACATCGTCAATGTCTGGCTTTATGAAACCGACACCTCCGGAGCCTACCCGGCTGAAAAGCAGGACGTGATCATCTCCATCGATAGTTTCGGTGGGGAAGGTGGAGACACCGCCAAAATCAATTACACCCTGAACTACGCAGGGGACCCGGTCGCAGGAACCTTCAATCCAACCACCAAAGCCTGGACCGCCTCTTAATCCAGGGCACCTGATAAAAGAGCCGCTCCAGGGCAACCAAAGCGGCTCTATAGCGAAAGGAATTGAATGCACAATCTAAACCTCAACCTGGGCACCAAGGTCGTCACGATCAACGGAGACCCGGAGCGCACGATCGAATTCAACCCCAAGGATATGATTTTCGTGGAGAAGTTTTACCAGACCTTCAGCGAAGTCCAGGAGAAACAATCGGAACTAATCGCCAAAGCAGAAGCGATCGGCACCGACCTGGACGAAAACGGATTGCCGGTAAACGTCCAAGAGCAACTCGCCCTGATGAACGAGACATGCTCCTACATGAGAGACAAAATCGATTACCTATTCGGAGAGGGAACGAGCCAAAAGGCATTCGGCAGCATCATGAACCTGGACGCCATTGCCCAATTTTTCGAGGGAATCCTCCCCCTGGTGATGGATGAACGGACCGACAAAGTCGAAAAGTACACCCGCAAAAAGACCGCCAAAGCCATGGAGTAAAACGTGAACATCCTGGTCGACAGCCTACCGGACTCAATCAGAATAAACGGAATAGATTACCCGGTCGACACCGATTTCAGGACCGGGATCGAAATCATAACCGCATTCGAAGACCCGGACCTCTCAGACATCGAAAAGTCCTTGGTGCTGATAGGAAGGCTCTATAAAGAGACCCCCCAGGACCTCCAACAAGCGGTCACCAAGGGAGTGAAATTTCTGGACGGTGGAGAGGAACCAACTGACAGTCCGAGTAACCACCAAGGCATGAGACTGTACTCTTTCACAAAAGACGCCCGCATAATTTACGCAGCGTTCAGACAGACTCACGGAATCGACCTGCAAAAAGAGCGGATGCATTGGTGGCAGTTTTTAGCCCTATTCATGGACCTGGGGTCCGACACGACATTTAGCAACCTGGTCAACCTGAGACGAAAAGTCAAAACCGGGAAGGCATCAAAAGAGGAGCGTCAAGCCGCAAGGGAAATGGGAGACATGTTCACGATCCCAGATGCTGATACCAGGACCCTCGAGGAGAAAATCGCAGCGGACAAATTTATGAGACTGCTGAAAGGAAACGGATAAATGGGATTAGCAGATGGAATCATTCGGATCGACACCCGGCTGAACACCTCAGGGATGAACGCAGGACTCGCCAAAATAGTGGCGGGATTTAAGCGGTTCGGCACCACAATGGGCACCGTCATGGCAGGACTCGGAATCAGCGCAGGACTGACCACCATCGTCAAACAAGGAGTCCAGGCAGCCTCGGAATACGAAGCAGCCATGATTGGCGTCCAGTCGGTGGTCGAAGGGAACGGACGGTCATTCTCAGTCGCCAAGAAATTCCTCCAGGACTACACAAAAGACGGTCTGGTCCCCATGACCAACGCAGCGTCCGCCTATAAAAACCTCACAGCCAGGGGATACAACACCGAGCAGATCGAACAAACCATGACTGCCCTCAAGGACTCCGCAGCCTTTGGAAGGCAAGGCTCCCTGACTATGGGTCAAGCGATTTCATCAGCCACTGAAGGTCTCAAGAATGAGAATTCGGTCCTGGTTGACAACGCAGGCGTAACCAAGAACGTGAGCGTCATGTGGACCGACTACGCCCGGTCGATTGGCAAGACCGTCCTGGAACTTTCCTCAGCGGAGAAAATCATAGCGGAGACCAACGGAATCCTAACCGAGAGCCGATTCCAGGTGGGTGACGCAGCCAAACTCTCCGAGACATACGCCGGGAAGGTAGCCAGGCTCGGCACCTCATTCGGACACCTGAAAAGAGCGATCGGAGAATCAGCGATCCCGATCCTGAACGTCCTCGTCCCGGCAATCGCCAAGGCAGTCAACTGGCTGACCGACCTATTCCGGAGAGTAGCCACGTTCATGAGCACGATCTTTGGAACCCCAATAATAGACGCCCTGGGTGATACCACCAATGCAACGGAAGAAGCGACTGCTGCCCAGGAAGGGTTAGCCGATGCGGTGGGCAAAACCGAGAAAGCAGCCAAAGGCAGCCTGGCAGCATTCGATGAGATCAACGTCCTGAACCAGGACAGCGAAGCCGGAGCCGGAGGCGGACCCGGAGGTGGAGCCATGATTCCACCAGAGGTTAAGGTGCCCCCACCAGGGGACGATGGACCAACTAAATGGGAGACCTTCATAAGCAAGATCAAAAAGTGGTTAGAACCAATTACCACCGCCTGGAATAACGTCTGGAAAGCCCTGCAAAGAATATTCAAAGCGATCGGAGCCGCCATCGAACCCCTAATCGGTGACGGGTCCGGCTTCGCTAAATTTTTCACCCTGCTGAGAGACGGGATCGCAGTGATCTTAGAAGGGCTCGCCATAGCCCTGGATTGGTTAGCAAAGGAACTCGAGGAGAATCCAGAGATTATCCAGGTCCTGACAGTCGCAGTCCTGGCATTCGCCACAGCCATGCTCATCCTCAACGCCCCCATCGTAGCGGTAATTGCGGCTATTTTAGCCCTGATCGCAGGGATCGGATGGCTCGCCAATAATTGGGACACGGTCTCAGCCGGAGCAAAAGCCGCATGGGATAAAGTCGTGAAATGGGTAAAAGAGGCAGTCGAGAACGTCGTGGGATGGATCAAAGGCATCGGACCCTGGGCAGCGGATACCTGGCAGGACATAAAAGACAAAGCGAAAGCCCGATGGGACGAAACACAGGCTCTAATAAAAAGCAAGATTGACGACTTCAAGAAATGGTTTACCGACCTAAAAGACAAAGCAAAAGACGCCTGGCAGGATATAAAGGATAAGGCAC
>CAZABW010000017.1:26329-38770 GCA_964483655.1 uncultured Candidatus Izemoplasmatales bacterium | reverse complement strand
TAGGATCATTCGCAAATGTATCGAGTACACTTCTTAGATAAGCATCTTCGGTTGAGAAACTACTCATCCCGATCAGTTGGACGTATGCTTCAGACACCTTTTGTTCTTGATGATCAAAGGTTAAGGTAATTTTTCCCAGCGCATTTTGAGTCGTCGCGTTGGTTTGAACATAGGGCATTCTGGTGTCAGTCCGCGTAATGTATTGACTGACATTGGAATGGGTATGAGCATTAATCACAGCGTCAATCAAATAATCGCCGCGATAACTTGCAAGTTCTTGATTTCGTCCGATGTCATAACCATGAATCGAGACGATGACGATATCCACGCCTTCGTTGACACGTAAATGATAGGTGTAGTCTCTTGCGACACTAACGTAATCTAAAAATTCATATTCCGCAACGCGCGCAGGCGCAATGGAGGTGTAGACATCGCCAATGAGACCAATCACGCCTACTTTCAAATCACCAAAGGTTTTAATTAAATAGGGTTGGGTCCAAGGCATCGGTTCTTTTGTGATTTTATTAACGATATTCGCAGCCAAAAACGGATAATTCGCTTCCCCATTTTCCGGGTTTTCATCTTTATAATTTTCAATTTTATCGATACCCCAATCAAATTCATGATTGCCTAAGACAAACGCATCAAAATTCATTGCGTTTAAGGATTCAATCATGGGAAGACCATAATAGTAATTCGAAAAAGCTGATCCTTGGAGAATATCACCATTCGCAATAAATAATGTATTCGGCGTCCGAGCTTGTTGATTCAAGACATATCGTCCCAATTTCGCATAAGCAGAAATCGAATTTTGGAAGTTCGTAGAATCATAATAGGCTAATCCATGTAAATCATTGACTGAATAGATTTCAATGGTTTGATAGCGGGCAGGTTGTGTCGTGGTAACGACTTCTGTCGTTGTTGTCGAAGTCGTCGTTTCCGGCAATGTGGTAGTCGTGGTTGTGGTGCTTTCTAAAGTCGTGGTTGAAACGGATGTGCTTTGTGTAGAGGATTGTGTAGTCGATGATGAAGTAGGGAGTGTGGTAGTCGTTGTTTGACAAGCCACAACACCAAGGAATAATAGTAATAGGGTCCATATTGCTAAAAATCGTTTCATAGTGTCCTCGTTTCTATAGAGAAAATGCTTTTATATTATACCAAAAGGGAAAGAAAAAGGGAAGAATTTCTTCCCTTCATCATTAAGCATTGATGAAATCAATTAAATCTTGTACCCCTTGAGCTGTTAAGAATTGATTCGAATCATTCAATTCATAATAGGTATTCGGGATGGTATAGAATGGATCCTTAAGGAGAACAGCGGTTTCAACGTCTGGTGTAATTTTATTGCGAACAATCATCGAACCTAAAGCCGTTTGGCGGTCACCAACCGACATCGTGCTAATCGTCGTGAAGTTAAAGTTGACATTCGTAAAATCGCCACCAAAGACTTGGGTTGCTAAAATGAAGTCCACTAGTTCGGTATCTTTAATCACATTCGCGACGTTGTAGAACGTATCTTGAGCTAAAGCAGGAATATCAGCCGCAATGTTCGCATTTCCTTTTAACATGTTATTGACAGTCATGTGCATGGATCCGCTATCAAAGAGAGTGGTTAAGTTCGCTTCGGACATAGTTGTAATAGCAGATGCGTTAAAGGATGCATTGAAATCAGTAATGCCAAGGAGATTCATGGAAACAAATAATGCTTTCAATTCATTGATTTCAATTTGACTGACGGATACAGTACTCACGAGAATACTTTCCCGTAAAGCAAGAGGAACAATCAGAGTGGATTGACCAACCGGAGCTGTTTCATCATCAGCTGCGTCCAATAATACCTTCGAAACGGTGGCTTGCATCGTCGATGAGGCAAATAAAACCGTTGTATCTGCACTCAGGAGGGTTGCTGGTTGATCAAAGTTAAAGGTATTAAAGTTGGTGAAGCCGAGTTCATCAAGGGCCGCAAACAAGGAGTTGATTTCGGCTTTCGTAATGTACACAACGGCCCCCTGGGTCACTCTTGAAGAATCAAGAACACGGAGAACACCGCCTGGTTCTTCTAATAGTTGTTTGGAAATCGTTGCGTGAATCGTTGCACTATCTAATAATAATGTGGTATTGGTGAAGAATTTTGACGAATCGATTTGACCAGAAACACTGTTTAAATCGCCAAAACCGAGTTCGTCTAATGCCGCAAGCAAGGCATTAATTTCCGCTTTGGTAATGTAGGTTTGTAATCCAACGACGACTTGGACGGGATTGCCACTAACATCGAGAGTTGGAATCGTCAAAGCACTGCTTTCGACATCGAGTAATTGTTTCGAAATCGTCGCATGAATAATCGCACTAGCTAATAAAGTATTGGTGTTGGTGAAGAACATTGTCGAATCAATTTCGCCAGAGAAACTGTTTAAGTCAGTAAATCCGAGTTGATCTAAAGCAACCAATAGCGCATGAATCTCTGTTTTTGCAAGGTATTCGAGAGCCCCTACTTGGACTTTTATCGCGTTGCTATCCACGTCTTGAGCAGGGATACTTAAGACCGTGCTTTCGACATCAAAGATTTGCTTGGAAATCGTGTAATGTAGAATCGCCGAAGCTAAAATCGTATTCCGATTGCTTTCGTTTTGCAAGATGGTCAAATCAATCCCACCGCTAAAGCTACTTAAATCAGTGATGTTAAACACATCAATCGCATCGATGAAGTTTTCTAATTCACTGCGAACAATGTATTCGGTTGAATCATCCACTGTGATAATGACTGCTTGGTTCGCACTATCCACGCTCGGAACATACACCGGCGCTCCCAAATCAAGGATTTGTTTGGAGAAGGTCGCTTGGATAATCGCTGAATTTAATAACACATTCGAGGAAGCTAAAATCGAAGCGATGGAGAAACTTTCGAGATTATTGAAATCCGTGATATCAAGGGCATACAACGCTTGAAGTAAGGCTTCCAACTCAGTCGTTGAAATCAAGGTTGCCCCACCACTTTGACTTTGAATCGATTGATTCAAAGCATTATAGGCGGGTACCACTAAGAAATCTTGGGTTCCTTGAGTTAAATCTAAAATCATATTTGAAACGGTTGCGTGGAGAATCAACGAATTGAATAAGGTTTGAACTTTTGCAGAATCCAATTGAGTAGGATCTCCAACGGCAGGTACTTCTTCTAAAGCATTTAAGATTCCGACTCCAAATTCAAAACTATCCAAATCACTAAATCCTAATACTTGAACCGATAGGAGTAAGTTCTTAATTTCTGCGCTAGAGACAACACTGACGCCTACTGCGTCCACCAAAACGGATGAGGTAGCAGTGGAGGGAACGATTAATAAATCGCCTCCCATATCATAAAGCACATTCCCTACGGTCGCAGCTAAGATTTCGGAAGCTAACAATGTATCAATATCATCCGAATCGAGATTGAGAATTAACGAAACATCAAAATTGACTTCATCTCCCGATCCAACTAATAATTTAATCGCGCGCGCAACAGCTTTTAATTCTTCTTTCTCTAAATATCCTTGATTATCAAAGACACTGTCTGGGACAATCAACATTTCGCCGCCTAAATCTTGACTTAAAATAACATCTGAAATGGTGGCGACTAAAATCCGTGAATTAAATAAGGTATCAATGACTTCATTGGTCAAAGCAGAAATTGTATTTAAGCCCAAATTTTCTAAGTCAATCGATCCTGCAGCATCCGCAATCGCGTTCAAAGCAAGTAAGATATTTCTTAACTCTCCAGGAACGACCACATTGCCATCATTATCTAAGGTGTCATACCATTGAATATCTCCAGGAATTGTTAAGACATCGAGGCCTTCTAACCCCGCTTCTCCGGATAAAACATTCACCAATGCCCCAGTAATTAAGCGTGAATTTAATAATACCGTTAAATCAATTTGTGCAACGGCATTTAAAATCACCGAGAATGATTCACTTTGAAGATCCGCAAAGGGGATTTCAGCGTCTAAGACCGCTCCTAACACTTCCCCAATCGCTTCAAATTCTTCCGTCCAATTTAAATCTGCTGGAATCGTTAAAATTTTTCCTAATTCAGATCCATCTTCTTCTACTAAAGGAACGAGGAAGACTTCCACAAGTAACACCATTAATTCCGATGCACCTAAGGAATCAAACAAATCACGGACCGTATCGCCATCGACTTCAATCGTTTCTAGCTCGCCTTCCCCAGAGATGAAGCCAGCGGTATTTAAGATTTCAAACAGCGTGGATAGAATCGTTCCTAAGTTTTCGATTTCATTCTTCCAGTTGATCTCAGCTAATGCTTCAGCGTCGATTTCAATATCGGTTTCGAAATAAGAGACTGCGAATTCTAACAGTGCGGGCATCGCTACAACCACTAATTTCGATTGTGATAGCGACGTAAAAATGGATTGAATTTCTTCGGCCTTAATATCCGCTAAATCTTGTGTTGTTTGAAACTCTGATTCAAACAACGTATTGGCAATATTCGCAAAAACAGCAATCTCTTGACGTAAAGCAATCTCGTTTTCCCGGTAAGGAATACTCATCACACTGTCAAATAAATACAAATACATCGGTAGTTCTACTTGTGTGGTTTCGTCCGTGATTGTAATTTGTTGATAGAGTGTGACGACAATATTTTCATTAAATGCCCGAACAAGATCTTCCAACATTTGAATGGTATCTTCTAACGAGGCTGGGTCACCCGCTTCTGAAAGCGGAATCAATGTTTGGTTTGCTTGATAGATATCAAACCGATTCGGTTCTTCAAACAAATCACTAGCACCTTCTTCTGCTAAGAGCGGAGTTGCTAAGACCAATAGGCTTTGACTAAAGGAAATCAAACCGCCTAACATGATTAACATCACGAAAATCGAAACAGCACCTTTCGCTAATCCAATGATTCCACCTAAGAGCGGATTCTTGGATGCGCCTTTTTTGTTTCCACCAAAGATGATGCTAGCTAAAATACCAAAAATGATCTTCCATAACAACCAGCCTACCGTGAAGTAAAGAACCGTGTAGACAATCTTTAACGCAAAGAGACTGATGCTCGCCACTAATTCCAATACCGCAGCGGACATGCCTTCTAATACGATTTGTTCGCCTCCAAATTGAACAATCAATGCCGAGACAATCTCTTCGATCGTTGTTAAGGTATGAAGCGCGGGATCATTTGGAAATACCATTTGCAGGAGCTGGCCTACAAAAGGGATCGGTGTATCATAAATGAGATTCACCACAATATTAATCGTTAAGAAAAAGACTGCGTAGTACAGAACCATCGAGATTAAAGAAATCAGCGATTTCTTAAAACCTCGAAAAAGACCTCCTAATAACGCAAATCCCAGAATTGCTAGAAATCCAATATTAAAGTACATGACAAGTTGTGCATAATCAAACATGGTTTCACCTCTAGTCTTTCATGAATTGATTTATCTTTATTATATAACATCTCACGATTCGTGCAACCGTGAAGGCTTAGAAATGTAAAAAGAGGGGCGAAACCCCTCTTTTTGTTTCATTAACTTTCTAAAAAGACTAATGCATCGAGAATTCCTTGTTTGGTCATGAAGGTTAACGGATCACTATCTTCATAATCCGTATTGTCGATGACATAAGGCGGAGTTGGGAAGATTTGCGCATTTTTAACATTCACCGCAGTCACAATATCTGGTGTTACTTTGTTTCGAACAATCATTGAAGATAAGGTGATATCCCGTTGATTTGCGTCGAGTGCCAGAATCGCATTGAGACTAAAGGATACGGTCGAGAAGTCGGTTGCGCCAAAGGCATTTGCTGCTTTAATAAAGGCCTTGACTTCCGCTTTGGTGGTTATATCTGTTAAGTCATATAAATCGACTTGAGCTTTATCTGGTACGGTGATATTTGCATTGTCTTGAATCATGTAATCAATCGTGGTATGCATCGAACCACTACCTAGCAGGATATCAAGTTGAGCATCATTCATGCTGGTAATTGCGGATGGACTAATCGCATCAGAGAAGTTGGTAATACCTAAACTTTCTAAGGAGTCTAAGAGAGCAATCAATTCTGCTTTTTCGATTTGTGTAGTCGTCGTTAAACCAAACGGCAACGTTTCACGGAAGTAATTCGGGACGATTAAGCTGCCTGCACTACCCGATTCATCACTTGCTTGGTCTAAAATCGATTTGGAGATGGTCGTTTGCATCGAAACGCTTTCAAGAATGACGTTCATGTCTTGAGCAAAGAGCAGTGTTGGTGTAATGGATATATTGTCAAAGTCTGTTAATCCGAGTAAATCGAGTGCATTCATCATCGCAATCAATTCATCTTTATCCACGTAGACTACACTACCAACAGAGATTCGGATATCGTTCGAGTTGATATCTTCATTCGGGACAATAACGGCTCCACCGGTTTGGTTGAGAATTTGATTGGAGAGTGTTGCTTGAATCGAAGACGAGAGTAAGATTGTTTCGGTATCGTCAAAGAATTTCGCTGAATCAATTCCAGCTCCAAAGCCATCCAAATTGGTGTATCCCATCGAGATGAATGCATTTAGAATTGCTTTGATTTCGTCTTTGATGACAAATTCAGTCGTATCTTGAGTTAATCGTAAGACGGTTGTTGTGTCTTGTTTGTGACTTGGTACGATTAAGACGGAATCATCTAAATCAAATAACGTTCTTGAAATCGTTGCGTGCATGGATGCCGAGGAGAGGAGGGTATCTTGTTGTTGTGTCGTTTGCAGATTGGTGAAAGTAAAGGTGCCATCAAAGTCTGTGATGTCCGATACCCCAAGTAATTCCAGACCATTGATAATCGCTTTAATTTCTGTTTTCGTTAAGAATGTCACGGTATTGACAACACTTGAAATCGCTGTATTCGTAACATCCACAGAAGGAACGAGTAAAGTGGCTGGGCTTAAATCAAGAATTTGTTTCGAAACGGTCGCATGCATGGACGCACTGGTAAGTAAGATATTTTGGTTTCCATCAGAGTATAAATTCGTTAAACTAATCGAACCAGTAAAGCCACTGATGGAAGTAATATTTAATAACTCTAATGCGTTGAAGATTGCTTTAATTTCATCCTTAATAATATAGAGGTTCGTAGATACAGTTACTTGGATGTCAACGGAATTCACATCTTGGCTAGGAACCAATAAAACAGCACTATCTAGATCAAGGATTTGATTGGTCATTGTCTTATGCATGGAAGCGCTCGTTAGTAAGATATTTTGGTTGGGTTCTTCAAAGAAATCGCTTAAATCCACGGCCCCATCAAAGGTTGAAATATCTTGAATGCCTAAAATTTCTAGGGCTTCAAATAACGCATGAACTTCGGTTTTGGTGATGAATTCAGTGGTTTTGCCGAGTGGCCCAACCGTTACACGCACTGCCGTATTCGAAACATCATGGGTTGGAACATCTAAGGCATCATCGTTTAAGTCTAAGATTTGTTTGGACATCGTCGCGTGCATGGAGGCACTCGCTAACAAGATATCACGATCCGCTTCTTCATAGAACAAGGACAAGTTGATATCGCCACCGAACTCTTGAATATCATCAATACCTAATTTTTCTAACGCTTCAAAAATCGCTTCGACTTCGCTTGCGACGATAAACTCGGTATCATTTCCACCGATTCCCGTTGTCACGCGAATCGTTGAGGATGTTTCATCTTGATGGGGAACACTTAAAGCAGCTGGTCCTAAATCTAGAAGCTGTTTGGAAATCGTCGCGTGCATAATCGCAGAATCTAACAGAATTTGTCGGTTTCCAGTCGTGTAGAACATCGTTAAGTCTAGATCTCCATTAAAGGCAGTAACATCCGTTATTCCTAAGAAATCAAGAGCTTCAAAGAGTTCTTTTAATTCGTCTTTGGAGACATAATCAAAGTCTGTCGATTGGAGAGAATCCCCCGTTTGTACGACGATATTGACGGTATCAAGGGCATTTCGGTAAGGAAGTGAAATCGTATTTGCATCATCTAAGTCTGCTAACTGAGTGGAAATGGTTCCATGAATGATCGCTGAACTTAAGACGGTGTCACGTTTGACTTGATCGCTGAGTAAGGATAAATTGACGTTTCCGGTAAAGGATTCTACATCATTAATACCCAAGACGTCTAAAGCATCAAAGAGTGCTACCAATTCTTCTTTTAATAAGTAAGTCGTATCAGTCGAATCCAACACCACACCGACTTGAATCCGTAATTCATCTAAATCAATATTGAAATGCGGAATCGATAAGGTATCATCGCCGGCTAAATCAAGTAATTGTGTAGAGATGGTGGAATGAATGACAGCTGAACTTAACACTTTATTAGCCGTCGCATGATCACTTAAAAGCGATAAATTGACGGTTCCATTGAACGACTCCACATCACTAATCCCTAACACATCTAATGCATCAAAGAGAGCTTTTAATTCCGCTTTCACAACGTACTCTGTATCAGTGGAGTCAAGGACCACGCCTACATGGACTCTAAGCGCTGTGCTTGATGAATCAAAGTGAGGCAATGTAATGGTATTATTGGCATCCAAATCGATGATTTGTTCGGACACGGTCGCATGGATGACCGCACTAGCAAGAACGGTATCAGCCGTTTCACTATCCGAAAGGAGACTTAAATCTACGCTTCCGTCAAATTGTTCGACATCACTAATGCCTAATACATCAAGAGCATCAAAGAGTGCTTTTAATTCTGCTTTGACAACATATTCTGTGTCAGTTCCATCGAGTACCACACCGACATGCACTCGTAAGGCACTGTCTAGGGAATCAAAGTGAGGAAGAGTGATCGTGTTGTTGGTATCTAAGTCAATGATTTGTTCGGAGACTGTCGCATGAATAATCGCGCTAGATAGGACAGTATCCGCGGTTTGACTATCAGAGAGTAAACTTAAATCGACCGTACCGCCAAAGGCTTCAACGTCGGTAATATTTAAAACTTCCAGGGCATCAAACAACGCTTTTAATTCGGTTTTCAAAACATACTCGGTATTGGTTCCATCTAGTACAACCCCCACATGAATGCGTAAGGCTGTGTCAGTTGCGTCGAAATGTGGGAGAGTAATTGTATTATTGGTATCCAAGTCGATGATTTGTTCGGATACCGTCGCATGAATAATGGCACTAGCAAGAACAGTATCTGCGGTTTCACTATCGGAAAGAAGACTTAAATTGACACTTCCACTGAACGCTTCCACATCAGTGATGCCTAAAACATCCAATGCATCAAAGAGTGCTTTTAACTCCGTTTTGAGTACATATTCAGTGTTTGTACCATCTAACACAACGCCAACATTGATCCGTAGCGCAGCCTCAGATGAATCATAGTGAGGTAAGGTAATCGTTTGATTGGAGTTCAAGTCGATGATTTGTTCGGATACGGTCGCATGAATAATCGCGCTGGCTAGAACGGTATCTGCCGTTTGACTGTCAGAAAGTAAACTTAAATCGACACTACCTCCAAATTCCTCTACATCGGTGATGTTTAATACTTCAAGAGCATCAAACATCGCTTTGAGTTCTGCTTTTAATACGTATTGGGTGTCGGTATTATCCAAAGCAACCCCAACACGGATCCGTAGTGCCACATTTGCGGAATCAAAATGAGGTAAGGTAATCGTATTATTGGTATCTAAATCGATGATTTGTTCGGAAACCGTCGCATGGATAATCGCACTCGATAAAACGGTATCTGCCGTTTCACTATCCGATAACAAGCTTAAATCGATATTGCCATCGAAGTTTTCCACATCCGTAATATTCAGAACATCTAACGCACTAAATAAACTGTCGAGTTCTGCTTTCACAATATAAGTGGTATTTGTGTTTTCTAAAACAACCCCTACGGCTTTGATGATCTCTGCTTCCCCTTCATCAAAATAAGGAACGTTAATGGTACCGTCTGTTTTCAAATCGATGAGTTGTTTCGAAATCGTCGCTTGAATAATGGAGCTTGATAAAACAGTATCGCGATTGGTTTGGTCGGAGAGAAGACTTAAATCCACACTTCCAGAAAAGTTTTCCACATCGGATACATCTAAAACATTGAGGGAATCAATTAAAGATTCTAATTCTGCTTTAATCAAATAAATCGTTTCTGTTCCTTCTAAAGCAACTCCCACAACAATCCTTAAATCGCTATTGTCTTCTTGGAAATAAGGAACTTCAATGGTTCCATCTAACGATAAATCAAACAATTGCTCGGAAATCGTTGCATGGATGACTGCCGAAGCTAATAAGCGAGCCATCGCCCCTTCTTGAGATAATAATGATAAATCAATGCTTCCGGTGAAAGATTCTAAATCACCAATATTGAGAACATCTAAAGCATCCACAAGGGCGATTAATTCTGTCTTTAATAAATAAGCGGTATCGGTTTGGTCTAGTACTTCGCCGACATTGATTCGGAGTGGTGTTTCAGAACTATCAAAATATGGAAGCAAGATGGTATCATCCTCGCTTAAATCATAGAGTTGTTCAGAAACGGTCGCGTGTAAAATCGCCGATTGTAAAATCGCCGCCATTTTGCCTTCTTCACTTAGAATCGATAAGTCCACCGATCCTGTAAAGGAATCAATATCAGTGATATTCAAGATGTTTAACGAATCGATTAAAGCGGTAAGTTCGGTTTTCTTTAAGTAGTCTGTATCCGTTTGATTACCAACTGTTCCCACAGTTAAACGAATCGCTGTTTCTGTTTCGTCGTAATAGGGAACGTTAATCGTTCCATTACTTCCGAGATCAAAGAGTTGATCCGAAACCGTCGCATGGATAATCGCTGACGCTAATAACCTAGAGGTCGCTCCTTCTTGTGCTAGAAGGGATAAATCAATCGTACCGGTAAAGGAGTCGATATCGGTGATTTGAAGAACGTCTAACGCATCGATTAAAGCTTCAATTTCACTTTTAATCAGATAAGTGGTATCGGTGAAATCGAGACTAGAACCCACTTCGATTCGGATGGAAGTACTCGTTTCATCGAAATATGGAACTTGAAGGGTTTCGTCTTCGGATAAATCTAAAAGTTGTTTCGAAACGGTCGCATGAAGAAGCGCGGAATCAAGGAGAATCGCCATATTGCCTTCCGCTGATAACTTCGATAAATCGATGGACCCATTGAATGTTTCGAAATCCGTTAATTCTAACATATCGAGTGCATCAACCAAGGCTACCAACTCATCCGATACGATATAGGTCGTGTTGGTTAAGGCGATCGCATCGCCAACTTCTAGTAAAACGACTTGATTGCTTGAGTCGTAGGTTGGGATTTCAATCGTGTTATCTTCGCCTAAATCAAGGATTTGCTTAGCAATTGTCGCATGGATGATTTTAGATTCTAGCATAATTGCCATATTCCCATCTTCAAAAACAGGCCCAAAATCGAGATTTGTATCGATGTTGTCAATGTCATCGATGCCAAATAAATCCAGAGCTTCAATCAAGGCAATCAATTCTGATTTTAAGAGATACGTCGATTGATCAGCAAGATTTTGGCCAACCGTTAAACGAATGGGTTGATCAAGATCATCGAAATGAGGTACCGTAATGGAATCGACTGGTAAATCGAAAATTTGTTTCGAAACAGTCGCATGCATAATGGCGGATTCTAACAATAACGCCATGTTTCCTTCCACAAAAATCGGTGAGAAATCAAACTCATCGGTAATGCTATCCAAGTCATTAATGCCAAATAAGTCCAAGGAATCTATCAAAGAAACAAGTTCTTCTTTGGTCAGGTAAGTCGTTTCTTCTAAGGCAAGACCTCGACGAATCCGGATAGGTTCTTCATCGACATCATAATGAGGAATGACTAACATATCGACGTTTAAATCAAAGAGTTGTTTGGATACCGTCGCATGCATAATGGCGGATTCTAATAATAACGCCATATTGCCTTCCACAAAAATCGGTGAGAAATCAAACTCATCGGTAATACTATCCAAGTCATTAATGCCAAACAAATCGAGCGAATCAATTAAAGACTCGAGTTCTGTTTTGGTTATGTAGGTTGTTTCTTCTAACCCTAGCCCTTGACTCATGCGTACAGGGTCATCCTCGACATCATAATAAGGAATGACTAACATATCAACATTTAAATCGAAGAGTTGTTTCGACACGGTCGCATGGATAATCGCACTTTCTAATAGAATCGACATGTTTCCATCCGTAAAGATTGGCGAAAAATCGAATTCATCGGTGATACTATCTAAATCATTAATGCCAAAGACATCCAATGCATCAATTAAAGAGACTAACTCCGTTTTGGTTAGATAGGTGGTCAATTCCTCTCCCACTCCACGATTGACACGAATGGATTCAGCATCGACATCATAATAAGGGATGACTAACATGTCAACGTTTAAATCGAAGAGTTGTTTTGACACGGTCGCGTGGATAATTGCACTCTCTAACAAGATTGCCATATTGCCTTCACCAAAGATCG
>CAZABW010000017.1:7733-26229 GCA_964483655.1 uncultured Candidatus Izemoplasmatales bacterium | reverse complement strand
CACCAAAGATCGGTGAGAAGTCAAATTCTTCGGTGATGCTATCCAAATCATTGATACCAAAAACGTCCAACGCGTCAATGAGGGAGATTAATTCCGACTCATTTAAATAGGTGGTTGTTTCTGTTAACGCTCCAACTGTGGTTCGAATCGGGTTATTATCAACGTCGAAATAGGGAATCTCCAACAATTCAACATTCATTTCAAACAGTTGTTTCGACACAGTTGCGTGGATAATTGCACTCTCTAACAAGATTGCCATATTGCCTTCACCAAAGATCGGTGAGAAGTCAAATTCTTCGGTGATGCTATCCAAATCATTGATGCCAAAGACATCCAAAGCTTCAATCAACGCTTCAAGTTCGCTTTGATTTAAGTATGTCGTTTGTTCTTCTACTACAACACCAACGGTAGTCCGGATGGGGTTATTATCGACATCGAAATAAGGGATTTCTAATAAATCGACATTGAGTTCGAATAGTTGTTTCGACACTGTCGCATGAATGATTGCGCTTTGTAAGAGGATTGTGATATTACCTTCTGCGAAGATTGGCGAGAAGTCAAATTCCTCAGTAATACTATCCAAATCATTAATACCAAAAACATCGAGTGCGTCAATCAAGGCATCGAGTTCACTTTGATTTAAGTATGTCGTTTGTTCTTCCACTTCAACGCCAGCCGTAGTCCGAATCGGGTTGCTATCCACATCGAAATAAGGAATTTCTAATAAATCAATATTCAAATCAAAGAGTTGTTTCGATACGGTCGCATGAATGATCGCACTTTGTAATAGAATGGCGATGTTTCCTTCTGCGAAAATCGGGGAGAAATCAAACTCTTCCGTAATACTATCTAAGTCATTGATGCCAAAGACATCAAGGGCTTCAATCAAGGCATCGAGTTCACTTTGATTTAAGTATGTCGTTTGTTCTTCCACTTCAACGCCAACCGTAGTCCGGATGGGGTTATTATCGACATCGAAATACGGGATTTCTAATAAATCAATATTCAAATCAAAGAGTTGTTTTGATACGGTCGCATGGATAATGGCGCTTTGAAGTAATATAGCAATATTGCCTTCAGCGAAAATCGGAGAAAAATCAAAATCTTCCCCAATCGATTCGAAGTCGGTGATTCCAAAGACTCCTAATGCATCGACAGCTGCTTCAATCTCTGAACGCACGAGATAAGTCGTTGCTTGTTCATCGCTTCCTACTGTCAAACGAATCGCTTCGCCGTCCACATCAAAATAAGGAACGACAATCAAGTCTGTTTGTAAAACCAAATCAAACAGAACCTTCGATACAGTCGCATGTAAAATAGCAGAGGATAGTAACGTGTCAATATGATCAGTAATCATCGTAATATCAAATTGGATGTTTTCGAAGTCGGTAATGTTCAGCGCAAAGAATGCTTCAAACAAGGTAATTAATTCTTCATCTGCGATATATTCAATGGTTTGATCAAGGTAGCGTACTTCATTTCCTAATGCGTCAAAATACGGAATCACAATCATATCTGTCATTTCGCTTATGGTATTGATCAATAAGTCTGAAAGCGTCGCATGTAAGATTAAAGAATCGAACAACGCGTCAGCTAACTCACTGTTTAGTTTCGTTGCGTCTTCTGGATCTTTAATTAAATCTAATAGTTCTGGTCCGAAGGTGAACTCTTCAAAATTAATGTCTGAAAGATCAATTTTTGTGATCACGGTCAATAACTTAAGAATTTCATCCTTCTGAACCACTTCGATGGTATTCGTTATAACAGGATCAAGCGATTCACGAACGAGTAAATCACTGAGGGTTTGAGGCGGAGCGATGACGAATTCGCCCCCCTGTTCGAGAATCAAAGACCCAACCGAAGCACTTAAGATTTCGCTTTCAAGTAAGGTTTCAAAATCGTTTTCACTGAGAGATGTCAGCTTCATAAGATCAAATCCTGTCGCTTGACATTCGGTATCACCTTCATCACAAGCCAGTTTAGAAGCCACTAATCGCAAGGATTGCGTCAAGGCAACCAACTCACTTTTCTTTAAATAGTCGTCTTCATCAAAGATCGAGTCGGGTAATACGATCGGTAGACCACTTAAATCGATCGTTAACAGTTGATTGGTTAACGTCGCAATCAAAATCTTCGATTCAAATATCGCATCAATCGCATCATCTGTTAATAAGGAAATATCCCCGATTTGGAGGTTATTAAAGTCCAGTTGAGAAGCAATTCCTACGACTTGAGTCATGGCGGTTAGAATGGATACTAACTCAGTTCGAATATCCAAACCCGCAGGAACAATTAACAATTCCAACCCAGGAAGGGGAATATTGCCTGATAATAGGTTGACTAATGCGTTGGTAATCAATTCAGATTCTAAAAACATCGTGAAATCGAAATCGCTTAATAACCCTAAAATCCCAACATAATCACCTGAGTTTATCATCGTCATTGTGATATCAAGCTCGAGTAATTCTCCTACAATCGCTCCAATGGAACGGAATTCATCTGCCCATACTAAGTCAGCAGGAACGGTTAGAATTAAGGATACTGGTTCTCCTACCATTTCCATTAATGGCGGGATGGCAACGGCTGTTGCGTAAGTAATCAATTGACTGTCTGCCAGCGAATCAAACAGTTGAATGGCATCATCTTTTGTTACTGGAATTTCATCGAACTCAAATCCGCCTTCAAACACGCCAGCAGTTTCAGCGATATCGAAAATTAACGCGGCGATGTTCCCCAGATTTGCAAGCTCAGCTTTCCATGGAATCCCATAGAGTTCTTCTGTGGATAAATCGACTGGGAGATCTGTATAATCAATAGCGACTTCAATCGCTAACGGAATCAACGAAGAAATCAGATCACTACGAGATAAAATACTGAACACTTGACGAACTTCATCGCCAGTCAAGTCCCCTAAGTTGGATGTTTCAATATATTCAGATGCGAGCGCCACACCGGCAATCTCCGCAACGACATTTAATTCTTTTCGTAAGGCAATGGGTTGTTCTCTAAACTCAAAGGATAATACTTCATCGAATAAATATAAATTTAACGGCATTTGCTCTGTCTCATCGCTTGGGTCCACAATCGTTATGGTTGCGATGGTACTAACAATCGGATTTTCATTATAAGCTTGAACGAAATCTTTTAAAAATTGAACCATTTCATCGATGTCACCAAATCCTTCTAAACCGGGGATGGGTAGGGGATTGGCTAAGGGTAAAATCGGTTGATTCAGTTGATATAAGGGGTTTCGATCTATTTCAACTGAAATGGGGTCGGGTTCAAAGCCTTCTTCAGGGATTAATACAATCAAGCTTTCCGCAACACTCATGAGCCCACCAAACATAATTAAAGTAATATAAACCGCAACAGCACCTTGTAAAAAGCCAAATAACCCGCCTAATAAGGGGTTCTTCGTTCCATATTTACGAGACATTTTTGTGTTTTTAATGAATAATGAGTTAATTATGAGGCGAACAAGCCCAAATACGAGAACCCCTATGGTAAAATAAAGAATGAACCATACAAGTTTAATCGCAAATTGACCCACTCCAGAGACAAGATTCATCAGTTGTGGATTGCTAAAGTCCAGTGGTACACTCGGACTAACAAAGAGTTGAATCGCTTCCTGAATGGCCATTTCGAATGTCGTGACAGTCGTTGGAAATCCCGGTAAAGCCATCGCAATCCAACCACCGAGTGGCGCAATCTCAAACGTCCATAAGAACGAAACAACCCAATTCAGCGTTAAGAAAAACACCAGATAAAATCCGAGACTGAAGATAAAACTAATCAATGATTTCTTAAATCCTCGTGCTAATCCAATTAATGTAGCCATCCCAACAATCGATAGAAAAACGATGTTGAGGTATAAAGCAGTATCCATGCTGGATAAGTCCACGATTCCACCCCCTGAAGAACTAAAACTTCTTTTATTATATATTAAAATCGTACTACATAGTAGTAATGCGCGTGAATTAATCGATTTTTTTACATTAATTCGTCCAGTTTTTCCAATAAATCCTCGGTTTATTCCGTATCTATCTTGTGAGGTGATTTCTATGCGTCCTTTTAAAAAGGGTATCCTTAGTTTGCTTTTGTTCTTGATGGCATTCAGTCTTGTCGGATGTAATGGGTTTTCGTTCTCTTTTTCGTGGCCAAACGAAGAAACAACAACGACGACGACATTCCCAACTTCGTTTAGTGGGTCCATCAGCTTACAAGATAGTGATTATGCTCAGTTCCAAACGTATTCGAATCCTACTCTTGATTCTTTAACGCTTGAACAATACAATACGCTGTTAGTTCAAACGAGAGATCATATTCGACGGACGAATATCAAAATTGTTACCACTCAATATCGTTATGTTGCGCTTTTCCCAGGATCACGAACCACGATTGAACAAATCATGGGCTCTAGTGCAGGCTCTGGCGTGGTCTACAAAGAAGATGAAACGCATTATTATGCGATTACCAATTATCATGTTATTGATCCCAAAGAATACCTCGTGCGATATGAAATCTCTACCTTTGACGATGAATCGGTTTCCATTGGAGAAGTAGTTGCGTCCAGTGAATCCTTAGATTTAGCTGTGATTCGTTTTGAAAAAGCAGAACATAGCGGAGTTGAACTCATTAATCTCCAAAAACGTGCTTTTACAAAGTTTAACCCTGGGGAGTTGGTTCTCGCAGCTGGGAACCCATTAACCATTGATAATAATGTCACATTTGGCAGTTTTATCCGACTCGAACAAATCCAAAACGTTTCCTTTCGTGTTATTTATCACAATGCCATGATTCATCAAGGTTCTTCGGGAGGGGCTTTAGTCGACATTGAAGGTAACCTCATTGGTATTAATACCTGGGGAAGTTCTTCTTCCGATGAAGAATCATTTGCGATTCCGCATTACATTGTCTATGAATTTATAATTAATAACGAACTCTTATAATCACTATCTGAATCAAAAAAAGGTCTTGAAAATTAGACCTTTTTTCGTTACTTTACAGTTATTTCGATGGTTTTCGTACCAAATCGTTCAAATTCGAATTCCACTTTTCCTGTTCCTTTGAGACCGGTGGTCCGTAAATACACCCCGACTGATCCCCCAACAAGCGTTTGATTCTTAGGTCCGATTACTCGAAGGTGTTTCGAACAACGAATCGTGAATGGATCAAAAGCAAACGGTAAATCATTATCAAATTCATCACATAACCGAATGACAACCCGCGTTGCATCATAGGTATCATCGAGGTGTAATACCGTGCTATCAGGTACGATATCAAGCGTAAATTGCTTACTTGATCCCCGATGTTTGACGATGACACATTCCTCATTGATATATCCTTCATAGCGATAGCGACTGCCTTCTTTTCCCCAATCTCCAACATAACGACCATATAATTCCATCAGTTTGGCAATCGTCATTTTATGAAACATCATTAATTGAAGAAGATTCCATTTGCCTTTGAAATCGAGACGAATGCCATGTTTCACAAAAGAAGAAAGGACGGTTTTGATCTTAGTCGCTACAGCGGATGAATAGGGTTCATTCTTATGAATACGATCCGCAATGTAATCATCAATGATTACGGGGGCGTTGGGGATTCCTGGATAGGTCTCCCAAGCGCTGTAGTACGTATCGATGTACTCATCATCCTTATAGACCTTGATTGAATCACAGTTTGTAAAAATATAGGTAGGTGGAATCGCACTTGCAGGATATTCCCCCATGACCATGTTGCTCATGACTTCTAACACTGGGATGGCTGTTTGTTGGGAAGAGTAGACTGCAGCGGCGTATTTTGGAATCCGAAACATATCTAAGACCCCGTGATGACAAATACGATCTCCTGAGCCAAACTGAATGTGAGTATGATAATCCGCCATACACCAACTAATAGCACCGCCAATAAATTCATTGCGGTAAGAGGCATCATGGACCATTAAATGGCGATGGGCTTGTTCAAAGCGTTTTTGTTCTGGGTCAAATTTTTTGGTAGGAAACATATGACCATTGTTTTCCGTCACCAAGTAGGGAACCAAGGTCTTTGTTACTTTTCTTGGTTTGGTCAGACCATCATTTTCACCAGTATGTGAAAAATCGTTAAAGGTGTAAACATCTTCTAAGAGTTCACTACCATGGAAGTTTCGGACTCCCCCCGTGGGTCTTGTATCGTCAAGTAGCTTCGCTGTTTCATTCATTTTCTTATAGAAGTCATGATGATCAGGGGACTCATTGATTCGCACACCCCACATACAAATGGAGGGATGATTATAATGATGAGCAATCATCGTTTTGAGATTTTCAAGGGAACGTTCTTGGAACGTTTCATCGCCGATATGTTGCCACCCGGGGATTTCTTCAAAGACTAAGAGCCCGATTTCATCACAACGTTGGATAAAATGGTCACTTTGCATGTAATGCGACGTTCGAACGATATTACATCCTAATTGATATTTTAAAATCTCGGCATCTTTTTCTTGTAACCGCTTCGGGGCTGCATACCCCATATAGGGATAAGATTGGTGACGATTTAAGCCAAACAACTTGATCTTTTCATTGTTTAAAGAGAATCCTTCGTGGGTAAAAGAAAGCGTTCGAAACCCGAGCGGGATTTCGATTTGGTCAATCAAGAGGCCATTGAGAATCAACGATACTCGTGCCTGATAGAGTTTGGGATTGTCAAGGTGCCAACGCTCGACATCTTTTACGTGTTCGGTAATTTGAATGAGTCGGTCATCGATTGTTGTCGATGTAAAGCTGGCTTTGATTTGATCTTGATCTAAGACTTCCAATTGAATCAAACAATCATCCACATGTTGATTGAGTAAAATCGTTGTATCCAAAAGCATATCGTTGAAACTTGCTAATCCCCCGTCAAATGTCTTCATCATGACATGATCAATATAGACGGATGGTTTCACCTCTAGATAGACTTCACGGTAAATGCCGCCATATACTAAGTAATCAACAACACCGCCAAATGGGGGGATATTTTTGATTTCATTCCCATCGACAACGACAATGCATTCATTCGGTTCATTGGATTTAAGATAGGGGGTAATGACAAAAGAAAATGGGGTATAAGGTGCTTCATTCACTCCCACTAACACACCATTGATATAGACGGTGGATCGAACCGCAACCCCATGGAAAGTGATGAAAATAATGTCATCTTCAGAATGAATGGGAGTATCAAACAATTTCCGATACGTGACCAATTTTTGATATAACGATTCATCAAAATACGTTAAGGGTACTTCTTCTATGGTATGAGGAATATCGATTATTGTCGCATTTTCAAAACAACCTGCACTTTGTAAGTATCCTTCTTGGTAATCCGGTTTGTATTGCCAATCAAAATTTAGTGGGATTCGTTGACGCATGATTCATCATCCTCTCTTTGGGGTGTTAAGGTATAGACTCTTGAGCCGAAATCGCCCATTAAACGAATATCTTTGTGATAACCCGTTCCGACATAGGGGAGTTTAGGTAAAAATCCTTGGTTTCTTACAGTGGAGGACTGTACCGTTATGTCCTCTTCTTCTGCTAACATCCGGTAATGATTGCTTAAGGTATTAAATAAATTCGAATGGGCTTTTAACTTGATAGGTAGAGCGTGTTTGATTAAATCTCCAAACATCCTTAAATTCAAATAAATGGGGCGGTTTTTGATTCGATAACATCCCTGGAAGGTGAGTTTTGGAAGCCGAACGAATTGAAAACCATAATTAGGTTTCTGCAAAATTTGAAACCATAAGGCCACCGCTTCAAGCGTCGTTTTATGTTCCATGACCCAGATTGCCTCATTCATTTGAAATGGATTCGTTTGGCGACTAAACCTTCCAAACTGAAGTGTTGCACGGTGCTGTTTGTAGAAAACGATTTGTTCTCGAATGGCTTTTAAATCAAAGCGCGAGAGACGTGTTAAATCAAGTTCATATCCCAAAACGCCGAACATAGCAACTTGGAACCGTGATTCAATCGATGTCGTCCGAATAACTTGCGCATTGGGACTATTGGACACGTGATTGGAAATCGTTGATGGGGGATAAACAAGGGAAGTCCCATATTGAATATAAAGACGTTCAAGTGCATCGGTATTATCACTGGTCCACGTTTGTGGCATGTAATAAAGCATCCCCATATCAAATCGGTTTCCGCCACTGGCGCAGGATTCAAATAACACATTTGGGTGAAGGGTTGTGAGACGCTCTAAAATCGAATACAAACCGAGAACGTAGTAATAGCGTAAACTACGATTTTGTTCTTTTGATAAATAAGAGGAGAAACAATCACTGAGATTACGATTCATATCCCATTTACAGTATATAGCTTGGGACTCCGTCAAGACTCGTGAAATGGATGAGACTATGTAGTCACACACAGATGGATTCGCACAATCCAATACGAGCTGATTCCGCCCAAAAGATGGGGCTGTATTGGGGTGTTGTATCGCCCAATCAGGGTGTAATCGGTACAAATCACTGTCAACAGAGATCATTTCTGGTTCAACCCATATTCCAAATTCTAATCCTATTGATCGAATTTGAGTAGCGAAATGACCAAGTCCTTTAGGGAGTTTCTTTCGGTGTGCCATCCAATCCCCGAGTGAGGTGGTATCATCGTCACGTTTTCCGAACCACCCATCATCGAGCACAAAGAGTTCTATACCTAAGTCCTTGGCTTTCTTTGCTAATCGGAGTAGTTTCGCTTCTGTGAAGTCAAAATAGGTCGCTTCCCAGTTGTTGATTGCAATCGGTCGAAGATGATTGCGCCAGGGACTGGCGATAATGTGCTGTTCAATACAGTCATGAAAAGAATGGCTTAGCGAGGCTAAGCCATTGGTTGTATAAGCAAAAATAGCTTCTGGAGTAACGAATTGATCCATTGATTTTAAAGGATGCTCAAAATCAAAGTCGTTTAAACCGATTAACAATCGGGTAAAATGGTGGGGGGAAACTTCCACAGAGGTTAAGAAATCTCCAGACCAAACCAAACCGACACCTATGGCTTCGCCATATTCTTCGGTGGTCTGTTTTCTTGTTAAAATGACGAAAGGATTGTGATCACTGGATGAAACACCTTTTTTGGAATCGATGGAAAAAATCCCAGGTTGTAGCGGGAATCGATTCATGTGCCGCTCCCGAATCCAAGTTCCGTTGAGAGAAATCATCTCATAGTCATCATCCAAGAAGTCTAATTGAAGGCTCATAACCTTATGGAGAACCACTTCTGATTCAGTCGTATTGCGAATCACCATTTGTCTACTAAAGCAATCAATCTCTTCAAAAACATGATAATACAAATCAACTGTCAATCCCTGGATGGAATCAAAAAGCGAGATGAGTAAGGTTTCCGTCTTTGATTGTGGATTTATTCTAGTTGATGGCATTCCATGAAAGATTGGTTTTTGTTTCAATATTTCATGGGACTGATATTTCAAATCTACTAGACTAGAACCATCTGCAAATCGAGCATGGAGAGCAGGAGCACGAAAATCTCCCTTACCAAACGATGATACTTCGAGTAATGTTGTATTTAAAGAAAATGGTTTGTGTTCTGGAGAATAGAGAACTTGTGAGCCAAATTCAAGTGGTTGTTTCGCTAAATACGAATCGATGGAGACTTCGTTTGGTAGTTTAGCGCCAAAATAAACATGTCCCAAATGACCTGTGGGTAACACATGTAAAATATAGGATGAGTTTTTTGTTTGTAAATGAAACAGCTTCTTGTCTGGTTGGTAGATAATCATCGTAGGGCTCCATTCACTTTCAGTTTTTTTTACTCAATCGTAGTTAAATAATACTTACAAAAATGAGGGAGAATAGCAACGCGATATAAAATCGCAATATAAACAACTTGTAAAACAGCAGATAAGATTAACAACCAGCTTGGAGAAAACCAAACACCAGCAAGAATATTTTCGACAAGGACTCCACTTAAATAGGCAGGAGATACAATCATCACATACTGCATCGAATAAGGAATCAATCCGTTTGCATAAAGAATTGGTGTCACTGAGAAGACTAATACATAAGTGATATAGCTGGCTGCGAGTGTTTTGGAAGAACGATTAGCCATCGCAATGAACAAACCAATTAATACGTGGAGCGAAGCACCGACAATGTATCCCAAAATTAATAAACCAAATTGGATTTTATTATTGGCCCGAAGGGATAATACTAAAATGAAGAATAAAATCGGTAGCATCATCACAAGCACGGAGGAAAAAACTTTCGAAATCACCATTTGCACAGCGTCTTTTTTGGAGCAGGCAATGGGAAAGATGGATTGTTCTTCTTTCTCTACGTACATCGAGACTGCGAATACAATAACGGGAAGAATAAACATGGCTAAATAAAAAATATTCGATGGATCAATCGATGGAAACACGGATAACATCATCCCAAACAAGAATGAAAGGATGAGTACTAAATGAATGATTCGCGTGTGATACAGCCGAGTTAAATCTTGTTTAATAAGTTGCAAAAAGTGCTTCATTCTAACACATCCCCTGTTATATGTTGATAAATTAGTTGCGGGTTTTCAAAAACTGGCGACACCGATTGAAGTTCTATCTGTATCAATTTATTCGCAAAATCTTCGGACTTCAAATATTCCTTCGAAGCAATTTCCATGTAATCAATCCCATCCTTTTGGTAGCGAATAATGACAGATTGATCGATGGATTTCCCTTGAAACTCTTCCGTTAATGAACGAAGTTGAAAATGATTATAAACTAGAACTTCAAAATCACTTCGAATCGAAAGAGGAATTGTAGTAACTATCATTACTATTTTACAGGTTTTTGGGAGATTCTTCAATAAACAATCACAAATAAGAGTGCTTAATGAATGAGAAATATGGGAAAACGAATTATCGATTAGTACTAATTCTGGTTTTGCCTTGATAATTTTCAAAATCACATGATGAATTTTTTTATTGGGGATAGGACTTCCTACAAAGGGATGAAGCTTTAATGAACTGATACTCTTTTGAGCATCTAACGTTTTGTTTTGAAACTTCTTTTCGATTCGAAACTGATCATTTAATAATACAACAGATGAGTTGGATTCACGTCCGGCCTGAAATAATTGGTTAGCCAACGTCGTTTTACCAGATTTTGATTTCCCCATTATTAAAACAGGGTGATGGTGCTGTTGTAAGGATAAAAGTAATTCATGTGGGGTAAGAAGGGAATGATTCTGGATACAATATGCTTCATTGGTGACTGTAGTAAATGCTTCTGTTTCAATGAATCTACGGATATCAGTAACAGCAAAACGGGAAACATAGTAAGAATAATAAAGCATCTGTACAATGGAAAGTTGTTCATGTTGATCGTTTTTGTTTATCAACCCCAAATAACGTTCAAACACAAAGTTCGTAAGCGTTTCTGGAATGGGAACCACATTAGGTAGGTTGAAAAGTGTATGCATTCGAAGAAGTTGGGCATAATCTGGTTGTCTTTTTTCTAATTCTTGTATGGACTGAATCAAAATCAAAGAAAGATCAACAACATTGTTCTTGTTCTTCAACTGTAGTAATAACTGATTGAATATTTCTAGGTGTTCAATATTTACCAAATCAAGAACGGCGTAATAGAGCATCCGCTTATCAGTGAAGCGATAATAGAAACTCCCCTTATTAAAATCAGCCTTTTTTACTATATCATTTAATGATGCATAATGATAAGACTTTTCCGAGAACTCTTTGACAGCAACCTCAAAAAGCTTCTGATTTTGAGCCAGGTAATTTGCTCCTTCATTCATTATTTCAACACCCCTTTCTATCTATACCATCTGGTATATACCACTTAGTATATAGTATAATTCGATTTGTAAACTTTGTCAAGAAAAAAAGGAGCTCTTCGCTCCCAAAGGTTATCTAATTCGTTTTCCTGCTTTACTGAGTAGTACTTTTTCCACTGCTTGAAAGTCTGTTTCATGTTCAAATCTAGATATGTCAATAATCGCTGTAAATTTATCAAGAGTCGTAATGACAAGATATTCCCCATAGAGATGAATGCTTCGAATTTGATCGTATGTAACTAATTTCGTTCGTTTTCCCTGAATATCAATATTCTCTTCAGAAAAGCGATATCGTTGTATGAATGGCGTTTCTACGATTGGACTAGATTTTAACACTTTTGATAAAGAGATTTTTTCCATTAAAAGCATTGTAACCATGTATAACAAGAAAATTATTAGGATTGCTAGCGAACTTAAATACTCCCCTAAAAAGAAAAAGACAATGACTACAATGGTGATTAATACTGCGAAAGGGATAGTTCTGCGGTAAAACATTGCTTTGAAATAACTTTTGTTATATTGAATAATCAGGTTCTTATCGTATAGGGTTTCATTTCTTATCTCCATAGTAAGCACCTAAATATTCCACTTTTTAAATAGGATTGGATACACACCAATTGCGATAAATACCATCACTCCATAACGAATGAAATCAAGAACTAAAGCAATGAATGCTAAGAAGAACTGTCCCATTTGTAATTCTTCTGGATGAACAAGGATATCAAAAAAGGCGCTTAAACCAAGTCGAATTGCCATAACAATGAGAACCCCGAGCCCAAAACGAACGATGTTCTTAAGGATGTTTCGATGATGAGTAAAGTTTACCCTCTTCTTCTCATAAGTCACACCAAGTAAGAATCCTAGCATTGCCCCAACCATCTTATACCCATCTTCGAGTCGCTCAAACAAACTCGTAGCGTCACTATGTCCAACAACCATAATTTCATTACTTAATAATACTCGATGCCAAATTGTTATAGCTGTTAATACCATTGCGGAGACGAGAAAGATGAATCGGTAAATCTTCGAGTTATCCTCATTCTTATGTAAATATCGAAAGACAAGCGTTGAAATGAGTATTCCTAGAATCGCTCCGACTAAAACATCGCTCAAGTAGTGAACCCCAATATACATCCGACTTAGCGCTACTAAGAAGATGATGATTCCTGAAGTTATTGTCATCCATTTTTTTTTGATGAACAACGCTACCGAACTAAATACTGTCGCAGCCCCCTGTGTATGTCCACTTGGAAAGGAATATCCTCCGGAAGTCTGTGGTCGTACATTTTCAATGGCACTGTCCACTTGGAAAGGACGAAGCCGTTGAAACAGGGTTTTCATCGTGCTATTCAGTACTAAAGAAATAAATACACTTATTCCCATACTTTCCCCAATTTTCTTATTGTATATCCAGTAAAAGAAACCAAGGATGCCAATAATTACAAGTTCTTCGCCAAACATCGTGAAAAATTGGAATAACGCATCAAAGAAATCACTTCTAATCGATTGTAATATCTTGATTAACTCTAATTCAAACGCCACGTTCATCACTCCTTAATGAATTACATCTAATTCCTTTAACATTTCATAAATTCCATCTTCTTGATGCGATTTCGCAATGTACCTTGCTTTTTGTTTCACTTTTTCTTTTGCATTTCCCATTGCAATCCCATGCCCTGCAATCTCAATCATGGAAATGTCGTTTTCTTCATCTCCAAATGCGTAGATATTTTCTTTATCAACTTGAAGAAGACGTGCAAGTTCTTGAACACTTCTTCCTTTCGTCCCTTCTAAAGAAACGAACTCGATAATCATAGGAGCGCTTTTGAAGGCACTCACACATTGTAAAATCCGTTTATCGATGTTCGGTTGATACTTATCCAAACGTTCTGGGTCATCGATAACCAATGCTTTGTAAATGGGTTGTGGCGTTTCAAAGACCGAAAAATCAACAAATTGGTTTCTCGCTTTTGCTTCTTCTGCTACTTGAAGAAACCATGTCATACCGGGAGATAAGTATAACTTTTTTTCTTCAAACACATGGAGCGATAGCCCGTACTTTTTCACATCGGCCCATATCAACTTCACTTCATCCCAAGTAATCGTCGAGCGATACAAGGATTCTTGCGAGGCAAAATGTTTTAACTCCACCCCATTATATCCGATAAGGTATGCATGCGGATATTGATCTAATCTTAATTCTTTGACAATATCAACAATTTCTTCGAATGTACGCCCTGATGCAATAACGATGGCATCTTGTTGTTCTTTTAAGTGGTTCATCACTTGTTTGCTTGAATCTAAAATTACTCCATTTTTACTTAACAGTGTTCCATCTAAATCGAAAGCGAATATGCGCATATACTACCTCTTCTTCCTCTCTATTCTATCAAAAGACGCCTATCTAAGCAAATAAAAACCGTAGTCTTAAACTACAGTTTCGTGTTTGGGTTGGAATCGAATGCCTCGATTTGAGACTGAATCCGATTTTGAACAAGGTTTGCTATTTGAGTGGTGTCCATTCCTTCGTACTCGCTTGGTTCAATACTTGGTAAAATAGCAAGATGAACTTTCACGCGTTTCAGCCGAAATCTTATTTTTGCTAAGTGGACACCGTAGACACACACTGGTACAATTTTTGCATTTGCTTTTGTCGCTAGTTTAAACGACCCCGGTTTAAAATCTTGCATTTCCTTTTGATGGGAGCGTGTGCCTTCTGGAAAAATCATCATCGGTCTTCCCGCTTGAATACTCTTCGCCCCTTCTATAATCGCCTTCACTGCTTGGCGATCACTTTGTCGCTCAATTGGAATACATCCTATGAATTGGAGGACATGACGAACGACAGGATAACGAAACAAACTGGATTTTGCGATAAATCCGACGGGATAATGACGAAAGGCTTCGATAATATACATCGGATCTGTGAAACCAACATGATTTGAGACAATCACAAACTGATTGCTTTTTGGTAGATTTTCTGGAAAGTGCACAACCAATTTTGTTCTTAACCAGTACTCAAAGGCGAATTCACAACATTGACCTAAATATCGGTGTTTCCATAAAGCCTCTGGTTTTTTGGCATGAAACACAACTGCTAGAAGCAAAAAAGTAAGGACAATAAAGATCAAAAATCCAATGTGAATCGCAATAAATAATAGCAAAGCCCAAAGTAAGGAAAGAAACGTAATGCTACTTTGCGAACCTAAATAGAACCCAGTGAATAAGGTCGAGATAATGAATTGAATGATGATTAATATCATTGCTTATCTCCTCTCGTAAATACAAAATGATAGTTTACCAACCACTTCTTTCGATACTAATAGAAAGTTCGATAAATCAAGACCTTCAAAGTAGACATCCCCTTCATGAACTTCATCGATGTGGGTGATGTACAAACGGTCTGCATAAGGCAAGCTTAACTTGTAAATCGTCTTTCCTCCAATGACAAACACTTCTTCTTGTTTGGGTTCTTTTAAATAAGCGAACAAATCACCAATGACTTCTACACCAGGATACTCAAACGGCGTCAATGATGCGACAACACTCTTACGATTGGGTAAAGGTTTCCCAATTCGCATCAAAATTGATTGGAAGGTTTCTAAACCCATCAATACGGTTTTATGAAGGGTGGTTTTCTTAAAGTACTTCAAATCTTCAGGGTAATCCCAAGGAAGGTCATTGCCTTTCCCGATTAATAAATTACGGTCGATCGCAAAAATCAAGCTAATCATTACACCGCCACCTTTCCTTTAATCACTCCATGAGGATGATAATTTAACAGTTCAAAATCTTCAAAAACAAAGTCTTCAATGTTCGATACTTTCCTTTTTATGTGCATGGTAGGAAGATTTCGAGGTTCTCGCGATAACTGTAATTTTACTTGTTCTAGATGATTCGCATAGATGTGTGCATCGCCAAATGTATGAATGAAATCACCAACTTCTAAATCACAAACATGAGCAACCATCATGGTTAATAATGCATAAGATGCGATATTAAAAGGAACACCAAGAAAAGCATCTGCACTTCTTTGATAGAGTTGACAGGATAATTTGCCATTTTGAACATAGAATTGAAAAAAGGCATGACAGGGAGGTAGCGCCATCTGATCAATCAAGGGGGGGTTCCATGAAGAAACAATTAAACGACGGGAGTTGGGGTTTTTCTTGATTTGTTGAATGACTTCTTGTAATTGATCAACCGCGTGATCTCGTCCTTCAAACGCTCGCCATTGTTTTCCATAGACAGGTCCTAAGTCGCCATATCGTTTGGCAAATGCTTCATCCGTTTTCACTTTTTCTATGAACTCGTCCATCGTTTCATTTTGATAATCGGAAGACTTTTGAAATTTTGCATAAGGCCAATCATTCCAAATTCGTACTTCTTCTAAGACGAGTGGCCTGATATTGGTATCGCCCTTAATAAACCAAAGCAGTTCATGAATAATCGACTTTAGATGCACTTTTTTCGTTGTGACTAAGGGAAAGCCGTCTGCCAAAGAAAACCGCATTTGATAGCCAAACACACTAATGGTTCCAGTTTGGGTGCGGTCGTCTTTGAAAAGTCCATGGTTTAAAATATGTTGTAAGAAATCATGGTATTGTTTCATGTTATCACCTGATAAAATTATACCATTAAGTCGTTTATTTCGATTCATAAATCACTTTTTTCTTCCTCAGAATGAAAAGAACACTATCAAACTGAAGCGTTTGATAGTGTGTCCTCTTATTCTTTATTATTAGAAATAAAGGTAATCTTTTCAACGATGATTTCGGGGTAGCTAAATACCTTTTTCCCTTCGAACAAATAATCCCGTTGCGATAATCGAGCCTTTAGTCCGACAATCGAGCCTTTCTTACAATAATCTACTGTCGCTTCCGCAATCCCACTCCATAACGTACAGGAAAAGAAATCTGTCTCATATTCATTGGTTTCGCCACTCTTGAAAGGACGTTGAACTGCTAGTCGAATCGAAGTAACGGACTTCCCCTCTTCTGTTTGACGCAATTCGGGGTCTTGAACCAATCGACCCACTAAAATTAGCTGGTTTAGCATACCTATTCTCCTTTTGTTTTTCTATATTCTAGAATAGGTTTTATCTATTTCCAAATTACCAATTTCTCTCCTTCATTCAAAATTAGAATCGCTATGGCGTCATTCTTTAAGAACTTTTGTGAAGTTACTTGCATTGAATCATCACTTTTTAAGCCAAACAATAAAAAAGAACGAATTTGGTAAAGTTTCGTTCTTTTTCATCCGGATTATTTTGGAAATGTAGGAAATGGGTCAATATCTTGGGCATTGGCAATTAAAATCGAAGGGAATCGAACCAATTTGGTATTAAATTTGCTAGCTAAGGCTTGAAACATACGGATGTTTGCCTGTAAGTGTTCTCGATCATTACGGAAGATAATGGTTTCTTCTGCCTTCGAATCTAACATGCTTTCATCAATGAAAGCGAGGACATGAAGTAACTCTTCATTCAATGAGATTAATTGCTCCGCATTTAAAGTTTGATCCCTTCCAACCTTCCAGCAATCATGGTGAAATCCGTTCTGCTCTTGTGACTTCTCAAAATGTTTCATAATCACTTCTGTAGCCGCTTTACAAGTAAACATTGCTGCTTGAACCAAAGCAAGTTGTGCAACCACTTGAGCGTATTCTTTCCGAATCACAGAAACCATTGTCATGGCCCAAATGACGATACTTAGCACAAACAACAACAGGACAACGAGTAAGGTAACTTGTTGATTCGTTAACAGGGCAATCATTGGGATGACCCTTGATGATGAAACGTCATACATGCTTTCACCGCTTTTTGCCAGCCTTGATAAATCGTTGTACGCATCGAGTCGGTCATTTGAGGCTTATAGACCTTATCCACGCCCCAGAGACTTTTGATTTGGTCTAAGGTAAAGAAATCAATCGCTAACCCTGCTAAATAACAGACTCCTAATGCGGTTGTTTCACTGGTAATTGGTTTATCAATATAAGTATTTAATAAGTCAGACTGGAATTGCATCAGGAAATCATTGTTCGATGCTCCTCCATCCACACGTAACCGAGTTAGTTTAATATTGGCTTCTTCCTGCATTAAAGAAATAACATCTTTGGATTGAAACGCTATGGCTTCTAAGGTTGCGCGAATGATATGCTCTCTTGTTGTCCCTCGGGTTATCCCAAAAATCGCACCACGTGCATCTTTGTCCCAATATGGGGTTCCTAATCCAACAAAGGCTGGAACAAAGTACACCCCCAATGAACTTTGTATACTTTTCGCATATCCTTCTGTTTCTTGAGATTTTTTAATTAATTTCATCCCATCTCGTAACCATTGAACAGCCGAACCCCCAACAAAGATGGACCCTTCAAGAGCATAGGTAACGGTCTTATTCAACCCCCACGCAATTGTTGTTAATAAACCTTTATCTGATAATACCGGTTTATTCCCTGTATTCATAAGCAAGAAACATCCTGTTCCGTATGTATTTTTAATATCTCCTTTTTGGAAACAGGTTTGACCAAACAATGCCGCTTGCTGGTCTCCAGCAATCCCTGCAATCGGAACCTCGTGACCAAAAAAGACTTTTTTGGAAGTGTTCGCAACAATTTGTGAGGATTCACAAACAGTGGGTAACATGCTCACAGGGATTCCTAATATCTCAAGCAGTTCTTGAT
>CAZABW010000017.1:0-7633 GCA_964483655.1 uncultured Candidatus Izemoplasmatales bacterium | reverse complement strand
CAAACAGTGGGTAACATGCTCACAGGGATTCCTAATATCTCAAGCAGTTCTTGATCCCATTTGAGGGTGTGGATGTTAAATAACAAGGTTCTTGAGGCATTAGAGTAATCAGTCACATGGCTTTTCCCATTACTTAAGTTCCACACCAACCATGTATCAATCGTTCCGAACAATAACTCGCCCCGATTGGCTTGTTCTTTCGCTTGAGGTACATGATCTAAGATCCACTTCACTTTCGTTCCAGAAAAATAAGGATCTAATAACAAACCCGTTTTCTTTCGAAAGGTATCCTCGAAACCCTTTGCTTTAAGTTCTTCACAGATTTCACTGGTTTGACGAGATTGCCATACAATTGCTGGGTAAACAGGTTTTCCTGTTTTCTTATGCCAAACAACAGTTGTTTCTCGTTGGTTTGTAATCCCAATCGCTGCGATTTGGGCAGGGCTGGTCTTTGCTTTCATTAAACATTCAGTAATACATTGTGTCACACTCGCCCAAATCTCGAGCGGTTCATGAAGGACATACCCCGCTTCTGGGAAGTATTGGGGAAACTCATGCTGGCTTTTACAAACGATTTCTCCTTGTTTGTTAAACAGCATGGCCCTTGAAGAAGTGGTTCCTTGATCAATTGCTAAGATAAATTTTTCCAAATTCATCACCTCATAAGACAATTATATCAAATCGACTTTATAAATAAAACGGTCAATGCTATAATAACCATAGATTCACTTATGAGGTGGCCTATGGAAACGAAAATCTTAACTGATTCACTCAATCATTCCTTACATTTATATCGATACCCTACGACAAAAAAGCCTTTGAAAGGCGTGGTTCATGTGATTCATGGCGCGAGTGAACACTTCGCGCGTTATGGATTGTTTGCGGAGTTTTTAAACAAACAAGGCTATGATGTTGTTGGGATTGATTTCTTAAGTCATGGACTTAGTACGGACTCCTGGGACTACGTCCACTTTGGAGATACCTTAGGAAGCCAAGTCGCTTACGAAGGAATCACTCTAACCCAACAATACATAAAGGAACACTATCCCAATACCAAAATTTATTTGTTAGGTCATAGTATGGGTTCATTTCTCGCTCGGAAGGCACTCATCGATCAAGGAGACCTTTATGATAAAGTGATTCTAAGTGGAAGCGCCTTCGTCCCTCCTTTTATGGCTAACTTTGGCATCCATTTATGTCGCTTGATTGCCAAATGCAAAGGCCCCCGAACCGTGTCAAAACTGGTTCAAAATATGGCCATTGATGCTAACCCAAGAAAAATGCGTAAAAAACGCATTATTAAGGGGCAAAACGAAGAATGGCTAACAAAGGATGTCCAAGTCCAACAGTATTACGCACAATCAAAAATGTGTGGCCAACCCTTTACAGTAAAAGCGAATCAAGACATGTTTGAATGGCTTGCCTATGTCCATGATTGGTCAAAAGTCGGACAAGGTCCCAAAGAGAAACCACTCTTTTTCTTATCTGGTCAAGATGATGCTCTCGGCAACTTTGGAAAAGGCATTAATAAACTCGCTGAGAAATTCGAACGTTTAGGCTATCAATCCGTGAAAGTAAAACTCTATCCACATAACCGTCACGAAGTCTTAAACGAAACCAATAAAGAAACAGTTTGGAATGATGTCTTAGAATTTATCGAAGCGAAATGAGAGTTCTGCTCTCATTTTTTTATGCTCGGTAGGATCGAATGATAATCCTCGTCCGTCACAATTAAATGATCTAGCACTTGAATTTGCATCATCTCACCAACTTCCATAAAGGTTTTCGTGATCAAAATGTCTTGATCGGAAGGACGTAAATCTCCAGAAGGATGATTATGAACAAGAATAATCGCATGAGCAGAATGTTTCACAGCTAAGCGGAATACTTCTCGCGGGTGAACCAAACTCATATTTAAACTCCCCACAAAGATGGTTTGCATGGTAATCATTTGACTCTTGTAGTCAACATAAACGGCAATAAAGTGTTCTTGCTTCTTCTGTGCAAGTAAAGGCTTCACCAATCGATATACATCCACGGGTCCCGTAATGACAGTCTTGATTCGTTTGTCTTGATGAATCCGTTTCCCCAGTTCAATGGCTGCCATTAGAATACATGCCTTACTCAAACCGATGCCAGGAATACTAGCCAACTCGTGGATCGTTTTCTCCCCCAGTTCAGGCAAGGATTCTAAGGAGTACAATAACTCTTTCGCAACTTCAAAAACAGAATGATTCTTCGTTCCGCACCGAAGTAATAAGACTAATAGCTCTTCATTCGATAATTGCTCAACGCCACCCTTCAATAATTTCTCCCTAGGTCGTTCTTCTAGGGGAACCTGTTTCATCATGTGCATCCTCTCACCTCAAAAAAAGTATCGCACCTAAGCGCGATACTTTTTGATTAACAGGGGTCGAATATCAGAAACAAAATACAGAGAACCAGTAATAATCAGAATGTCATTTTCCTTTAAGTTCGTACAAACATCCAAGGCTTGTGCAATCGATTCATGGGTGAATTTCTGAGGATGTTGACTCTCAAGGGCTAATTCCTGTGCGGTAGCACTGCGTTTGTAATCAATTTGTGTAAAGTGGAACTCATCAAAGAGGGTATCTAAGAGGGGGATGATTTTTTCATGCTCTTTATCTTTCATCATACAGAAGAGACCAATCTTCCGCTTCGTAGGATATAAAGCCTCAATGGTTGTTTTTAAAGATTCAATCCCGCCTACATTGTGCGCACCATCCAAAATAATCTGATGATTAAAGATTTCAAAGCGGCCAGGCCAAGTCGTTTCTTGCAGTCCCAGTGTAATCATACGCCAATCCCATGCGATATTCTTTTTTTCCGCGAGACAAAGAAACGTATCGATTGCTAAAACAGCATTTTTGATTTGATGGAGTCCTGGTAATTGAATGGTGAAAATGTGATCACGATATGTAAATGTCGTTGTTTCTCCAAGCGATACCAAACTAGCTTGGTCATAATCTGCTAATTGATACGCTGCATTACGTTCGCGACAAGTCGCTTGAAACTGGGGAACTAGGAAAGGATTTTTTTCGGTTGTAACAAGCGGAATACCTGGTTTAACAATGCCTAATTTATTCATCGCGATCGACTCCAACGTATTCCCTAGTTGTTTCATATGGTCATAGGAAATGTTTGTAATGACGGATACTTCGGGAATAATGATATTGGTAGCGTCGAGTAAACCACCTAATCCCACTTCAATCACAGCGTAGTCAACGGCTTGATCGGCAAAATAACAAAAGGCCATTAACGTAAGAATCTCAAAAAACGTAACATGTTCTTGATGCCTTTCTAGGATGATTTCACAAATGTCGTGAATACGATTGGCGTATTCAATGATTTCATCGTCCAAGATGAACGCATCATTAATGCCAATCCGTTCATTAAACTTGACGACATAGGGTGAGGTATAAATCCCGACTTTATAGCCATGTCGTTTGATAATGTTTTTTATATAATTCGTGGTTGAACCCTTGCCATTGGTTCCCGCCACATGGATGCTTTTAAACTGTTTTTCGGGGTGGTGGAGGTATTTGCTGGCAAGTTCCATACGCTTCAAATCAAGTTTGTCGCCAAACCGAATGGATGACTCAATCCAGTCCTTAGCTGCTTCAAAAGTGGTAAACATATTAACTGCTCATGACCTCGATTCGTTGTTTGGTTTGGTGATACAGAGTTAAATAATCCTGGTATTTTTGTTCTTCCACTTGGCGCTTCTCCAGTGGCGCTTTTTCCATAAACTTGGGATTTTGAAGCAGCGCTTTCGACCGTTCGATTTCCGCTTCTAAACGGGCTAGTTCTTTCAATAAACGGGTTTTCTCACTTTCCAAATCAACTAAACTACCCAAGGGGATTTGAATGGTACATTCTGTCATATCCAAAATAATACTCATCGAATCACTGGGAATAGTGGATACAAATGTGATGTGTTCGGGATGCGTAAATTTATCAAAAATATCCCTGTTTTCTTGAATAAAGGTTTGAACATTCGAATTGGTTGAAGCAATCACATAGGGTAAAGGTTTGGACATGGGAACATTGTAATCATTGCGAATGGTACGGATTTTCTTGATTAATTCGAAGAACCAGTTATGCTTTGTAGCGTCTGTTAAATCCCCAGTGTAGATCGTAGGCCAAGCAGAAATACAAATCGAGGATTCCTCCCCTTTTATGTTTTGATAAATCTCCTCCGTTACAAAAGGCATAAAGGGATGAAGAAGCTTAATCATGTTCAACAAAACGAGTTTTAGGACTTGTTTCGTCGTTGGGTCCTGACTTCTGAGTTTTGCCATTTCAATGTACCAACTTGCAAACTCATTCCAAGTAAAGGAATAGATGACTTTCGCAGCTTCGGTGAAATCATATCGATCAAAGAAGACATTCGCCTCTTGAATCGTTTGATTCATTTGCGCTAAGATATATCGCTCTGGGAATAACAAACCTTGTGTAGGAAGAGCTGTTTCATCCACCGAATCATCCAAATGTAACAAGACAAATCGAGCAATATTCCATAACTTATTAATGAAATTCCATGACGATTCGACTTTTTCTACTTCATAACGTAAATCAAGTCCTGGCGCTGAATTTGTGGTGATGAAATACCGAAGTGAGTCCGCTCCATATTGGCGAATCACATCAATCGGATCCACCCCATTTCCCAGCGATTTCGACATTTTCTTACCTTGTGCATCGCGAATCAGTCCATGAATAAAACACTCGTGAAACGGGCTTTTTTGCGTAAATTCAATCGCTTGGAAAATCATCCTTGCAACCCAGAAAAAGATAATATCATAACCAGTGACTAATACATCGGTTGGATAGTAGCGTTCAAAGTCTTGGGTATGTTCTGGCCAACCTAACGTCGAAAACGGCCACAGCGCACTAGAAAACCAGGTGTCGAGAACATCTTCATCTTGACGCCATCCTTCGCCTTGTGGCGCTTCTTTACCAACGTAGATTTCTTCATCGCGGTACCAAACAGGGATGCGATGTCCCCACCATAATTGTCTGGAAATACACCAATCTTCAATCGATTCCATCCAGTTTTGGAAGGTTTTTTGGAATCGTTCTGGAATGAAGGATACCTCATGTTGGGTAATGGCTTGTTTGGCCAATTCTTCCATTTTAACAAACCATTGTTTCGATAAACGCGGCTCAACAATGACACCCGTCCGTTCAGAATGACCCACTGCATGACGAATCGTTTCAATCTTGACTAACAATCCTAAAGCTTGAAGATCGGAGACAACTTGTTTCCGACAAGCAAAACGATCCATGCCGGTGTATTGGAATGCTCGTTCGTTCATGGTTCCATCTTCATTCATACAAAGTGGCATCTCTAAATGATGACGCTTCCCGACTTCAAAGTCATTGGGGTCGTGCGCAGGTGTTACTTTGACAATCCCTGTACCGAACTCACGGTCTACAAAAGCATCCGTAATAATTGGAATCGCTACGTTCGTAGTTGGAATATAAACATGCTTCCCATGTAAATGGAAGAATCGTTCATCCTCTGGGTGAACCATTAACGCAACATCACCAAACATCGTTTCTGGGCGAGTTGTCGCTACGGTAAGCCCTCCGTTTCCATCGACAAAAGGATAGGTAATATGATAGAGTGCACCTTCGATTTCGATGTGTTCAATCTCGATGTTAGAAAGCGCTGTTTTCGCTTCAATATCCCAGTTGATGATCCGTTCTCCGCGGTAAATATAGCCTTTGTTATAGAGTTGAATAAAGACTTCTAAAACCGCTTGGGAAAGCCCTTCATCTAAGGTAAAACGTTCCCGGCTATAATCCAAACTCAATCCAATCGCTTCCCACTGAGAACGAATAAGTGTCGCATACTCTTCTTTCCAAGCCCAAGCAACTTTGAGATATTCTTCCCTTGTCATCGTGTAGCGACTTTTGCCTTGTTCTCGCAATAGTTGATCGACTTTCGCTTGAGTCGCAATCCCCGCATGGTCCATGCCCGATAAATAGAGCATATCATATCCTTGCATCCGTTTCCGTCTGGCAATGATATCTTGAAGGGTCGTGTCCCAAGTGTGACCTAAATGCAGTTTTCCGGTTACGTTAGGGGGAGGAATCACAATCGTAAACGGCTTCTTCGAAAGATCGCCGGCGTTAAAAAAGCCTTGTTTAAGCCAAAATTGGTATTTTCCTTGTTCTACTTGATGGTGATCATATTTCGGTGCTAGAGGTTTCATTCAAACACTCTCCCTTCAATTTGGTGAAAACGACGATCGTAATATGCTTTAATGATTTCTACTGTATCGATGGAATGAAGACTTGGAAGCTCGTCTTTCCTAAAATAACGGAAGGATTTAGATTCGTGATCGTGGACTGATAACTCGCCCCCTATCACTTTCCCGGTAAATGCAAATACAATGATTCGTGCTTCATCATGTTCTCTCCATCGTTGCATCGGATTATTGAAAATTCCGATAAATCGCTCTAACTCGACTTCGAGACCTGTTTCTTCAAACACTTCGCGAACGGCACAGTCTTGGATGCTTTCGTCTAACTCCATCAATCCTCCCGGGAGTCCCCATCTGGATGAATCAGACCGCTCTTGTAATAAGATTTCATCTTGATCATTGGTAATGACTACACAAGCTGCATTTAATAGAACATTGGCGTCACCAACCATATTTCGTAGATATAAAATATATGGAATCTTTTCCATTCGTTCCCCTCCTAAAAAATAAAAAAACGTCCTAAAAAAGGACGATTTCAACCGTGGTACCACCTTATTTCCAAGCATGTTGCTTGGCACTTGAATCCTTAACGCGGAAAACGAGTTTACTTACTTCTTTTCAGTAAACCTACTCCATGGCGACACATTCCAAATTTCTCAAGACTCGCACCAACCGTCTATTCTCTTAAAGAAAGGCTTGGAATGCCTCCACATCATTGTAGTTATCAGTATTTTATCAAAAGTTCGCGGTTCTGTAAAGTACATTCATGGTAGTTTTCTATAATCAAGATGCCTGCCCCTTGTTGGACTTCAAAAAAGGAAACAGAGAGGTGATCTGGAATACGATCGAGGATTTGTTCATAGACATGATAATGGGCGAATTCATTCCATTGATCGACTTCTTTAATCTGCTTTGCACGCTTTTGGCTAACCGTTAGAAACATGGCATCGCCAATAATAATCTTCCCAAATTTATTCAAACGACGAGACAACATGTCAATGGTTGGAATCAAATGGTCCATCGAAATAGAATGAAAGAAATAACTCGAAACAATCGCATCAAACGTTTGATTCTCGAGAGCACTCGGTAGCCCTTGCATGAAATCATGTTCAATCAATGTCGCTTGGGGAAGTCGCACTTTCGCGATTTGTAACATCTTTTCTGAAAAATCAATCCCGGTTAACTGCATTTTCAGTGGATGGATTTGTTGGTACAGTTTTCCCGTTCCGATGCCGATATCTAAAATCGAGATGGGATAGAGATGAAAGGATTCGCTCAATTCCCTAGCCATTCCGTCTAAAACAAGTTGATACCCATCATAAGGAAAGACGTTTAAATGGTCGGCATTTTCCATGTCGACATCATACGTAGCTGCTAATCGATTCATGACTGCTTGAGACATT
>CAZABW010000016.1:25433-40390 GCA_964483655.1 uncultured Candidatus Izemoplasmatales bacterium | reverse complement strand
ATGGTGGAGCTGCGGGGATTTGAACCCCGGTCCAAAATAGCCAATCACTTGATTTTCTACATGCTTAGTCATCAATTAGATCTTACCACCCATTCGTCTGAGGACACACAACTAGATGGCCAGCCTTGTTGATTTAACCTATCCGCCTAAGACGGCGACGGAGTTGGCGATCCTGCTAACGGAAGTTCGTCTAGAGCCGCAGGCTACTTTAGAGGAACTCGCTACTTCTTCTTAAGCAGCGTAAGCGTAATTTTGGTTTCCGGTTATTAGCCGATGTGTTTTAGATCCACGTGATCGCATGCTTATCAAGTTCGAACTATCCTGTCGAATCCAGAACAGCCCCATAGGGACTACATCGTCTAATCGATGTAGTTTTTGATTACTTTTTCGATTCTTCGGTTGGAATCTTCGGTCTTTGCGGTTTCGCGTTTATCGTATAACTTCTTTCCTTTACAGAGTGCGATTTCAATTTTCGCGAACCCTTCTTTTAAATACACTTTCGTGGGGATTAAGGTGAGTCCTTCGGTTTTCAGTTTCTGCGAAAGGCGAATAATATCTCGTTTTTGAAGTAATAGTTTACGTTCCCTCGTTTCTTCATGGTTGAACAGATTTCCAAATGCATATTTCGCAATATTACAATTAACTAAATAGAGTTCAAAATTTTTGACACGAGCATAAGCATCTGCGATTTGCACTTTCCCTAAGCGAACACTCTTAATCTCTGTTCCTCGTAAAACCATTCCACATTCAAATGTTTCGAGGATAAAGTAGTCGTGTCCGACTTTTTTATTTTGGGCAAGCAATTTCATTTCTTCATCCTCACTGAACGATTTCAAAATCGATTTGACCGAGAAGTGGGTTGGAACGAAGTAACCGCACCTTCACGATCTTACCTATATTATACACAATTCGAGAGGAAATGCCAAGATAACTCATATGGGCTTCGTTATATTCCATCGCTTCTTTAAATGTGGAAATATGAATGAGACCTTCGACAGTATTCGGAAGTTCCACGAACATTCCAAAACGTGTAATAGATGAAATGATTCCTTCGAAAATTTGACCAATTCTTGGTTGCATATATTCGGCTTTTTTATAATCCATCACTTCCCGTTCCACAATCATGGCGGTGCGTTCGGATTTGGACGTTTGAATGCCAATTTCATCAAGAATCGCATCATAGGCTTGTTTGGTCTCTAAATCGGTCTTTCCATGGAAGACATAGGTTCGAATTAGGCGGTGAACGATTAAATCAGGATATCGTCGGATGGGTGAAGTGAAATGGGTGTAATCTTCAAATGCTAAGCCATAATGACCGACATTATCTTTGGCGTATTTTGCTTTCGCCATCGCTCGGAGCATCATCACATTGATCACTTTTTCATATTCTGTATTCTCACAGCGGAGGAGTAAATCTTGCAAGTCTTTGGGTTTTACTAGGGGAGGGACGGTAGATACATAGCCAATTTCTTTAGCTAATTGAAACAAGGCTTGCATTTTTTCTTGGTCGGGGTTTTCATGAATCCGGTATAAGAAGGGTAAGTTCTTTTTCATGAAGTATTGTGCTACAGCTTGGTTCGCCATCAACATAAATTCTTCAATAATCCGTTCGGAAACGCCACGTTCTCTTAAAATAATATCTTTTACTTGACCGGCTTCATCAAACAGCAATTTAGGCTCAATGGTCTCAAAATTGATGGACCCTTCGGTAGTTCGTTTATCGTGGAGGATTTTCGCTAATGTTTCCATTTGACGCAATACTTCCACAAGTTCAAGATGTTCCGCAATCACTTCTTCCATACCTTTTAAGATTTCATTACATTTCTTATAGGTCATTTGTTTATGACTATGGATCACAGAAGGGAAAAACTTCTTTTTTATGATTGTTCCTTCGGCACTGATTTCCATTTCACAGGAGATTGTTAAACGGTCGACGTGTGGGTTTAAGGAACAGATACCATTGGATAATTCCTTTGGTAACATCGGGACAACCCGATCTGCTAAATAAATACTGGTTCCCCGTAAATAGGCGTTTTCATCGAGCGGGGTTTGTTCTTTGACATAGTGACTGACATCTGCAATATGAACCCCAAGGAGAAACGTTCCTCTGGAAGTGATTTCTAAACTAATCGCATCATCAATATCTTTGGTATCATCCCCATCGATAGTAAAGATGAGTTTGTCTCGTAAATCCACGCGTTTTTCTATTTCAGATGCTTGAACTTCACTGGGAATGGAGCGTGCTTGTTTGATGACTTCTTTCGGAAACTCCACTTCCACTTGATGATTCGCCAAGATTTCTTTCATCGTCGCATCGACATCAAAAATCGATCCCAGCACTTCCTCAATAAAGACATCGACCACGCGGTTCGAATGAACTTTACCAATCTTCGCCTTCACTAAGCTATGATCCACAAGTCCTTCTTTGGACTTGGCTTTAACTTTAAACAAGTAGTCCGTATATCCTTTTTTAGGAAATACCGCTCCTTGATAGTATTCTCCAACCACAAACTCTAAATGGCGTTTAAGAATACGCTCGACATATCCTTCAATCCGGTTTGGAGCGGTCTTTTTGGTAATTTTCACTAAGACAAGATCATGGTCCATCGCATCTAACGTGTTTTCTTTGCCAATATAGATGTCTTGAACCCCTTTGTCTTTTCCTTCTGGAGTGACGAAGCCGTAGCCTTGGGTTTTTACATCGATGGTGCCTCGTACCATTTGGAAGGTTTCAATTAAATGATACTTTAGGTTTTTGTTCTTTGCCAAATAACCGTCACGTTCCAACTCAAAAAGGGCTTTCGTTAATTGCTGGAAAAGCGGAGCTTTCTCCATATTAAAACGAAACGCTAGTTCTTTAGTTGTTTCTGCTTTGGCCTTGGGATTTTGAAACCATTGTAGTAGTTCTTGTTTCATAAGCTCCCTCCTTTCGAAAAAAAAGAACACAATATTGTGTTCTTACGGACCCTTAGAATGGACGGATTAACGCGAGGATTGTCACAACCGCAAAGATAATCGAGAAAACCATGGTCAAGCGATTGAAGAATAATTCTGCTCCGCGTTGTTTTTGGTTTTTGAATAATTCTGATTTTTCACCAGAAAATGTATTCTTCACATCATCTTTCGATTCTTGAATCATAACGAGTCCAATTAATAAGACGGACACAATCATTAATAGCCAATCGATAAATTGCATTGTATACCTCCTACAGGTGAAGAAGCGAACACCACTTCCTCATTAGCACTAAGATATTATACCATAAAAAAAGGCTTTTGGAATACCCAAAAGCACCTTTTTTTATTATCGGAATAAGTTATAGAAGGATTTCAAACCATCATAGATAGCAACTTCACCAAGTTCTTCTTCAATCCGAAGTAATTGGTTATATTTTGCAATCCGGTCGGTCCGAGATAGGGACCCGGTTTTGATTTGTCCCGCGTTTGTCGCAACAGAAATGTCTGCAATCGTAGAATCTTCGGTTTCTCCAGAACGGTGAGAGACAACGGCAGTGTATCCAGCCCGTTTTGCCATTTCAATCGCATTGAAGGTTTCGGTTAAAGATCCAATTTGATTGACTTTAATTAAAATCGAGTTACCAATGCCTTCTTTGATTCCCCGGCGTAAGATTTCGGTGTTGGTTACGAATAAGTCATCGCCAACCAATTGAATCCGTTTTCCAAGCCGTTCGGTCATTGCTTTCCAACCTTCCCAGTCGTTTTGATCATGACCATCTTCGATGGAGATGATAGGATAACGATTGACAAGACTTTCGTAGAAGTCCACGAGTTCGATGTTGGTCATTTTTTTGCCTTCACCAGCCAACTCGTACAATTTGGTTTCAGGATTGTAGAATTCACTCGACGCAACATCCATCGCTAAGAAGATATCTTTTCCAGGAACATAACCTGCTTTTTTAATCGCTTCCATGATGACTTCTAAGCCAGCTTCATTCGACGAAAGGTTCGGTGCAAAGCCGCCTTCATCTCCAACAGCGGTATTGAAACCTTTGCTAGATAATACCTTCTTTAAACTATGGAAGACTTCAGCACCCATCCGTAATGCTTCACGGAAGGAAGAAGCGCCGACTGGCATAATCATGAATTCTTGGAAATCAATGTTATTGTCCGCATGCGATCCCCCATTGATGATATTCATCATAGGAGTGGGGAGTTGCTTCGCATTAAATCCACCTAAGTACAAGTAAAGGGGTAATCCGACATAATCAGCAGCGGCCCTAGCAACAGCCATAGAAACCCCAAGAATAGCATTTGCGCCTAATTTAGATTTATTGGGTGTGCCATCGAGTTCAATCATAATCTTGTCAATAAACGTTTGCATGGTTACATCATAACCGATTAATTCTGGAGCGATGATTTCGTTCACGTTGTGAACTGCTTTCAAAACTCCCTTTCCTAAATAACGGCTTTTATCGCCATCACGTAGTTCGATGGCTTCCCGTTCTCCGGTGGAAGCACCCGAGGGAACCATCGCTCTTCCGAAGGCACCAGATTCGGTGTAAACTTCAACTTCAATGGTGGGATTCCCGCGTGAATCCATTACTTCTCTTGCATGAATACTAGAAATATTTGGCATGTGTTCAATCTCCTTTTTATATTTTTTTTCGATTAGCACTAGAGGAAGTGAATAGGTGAAACAAAAACAGGCAAGCAAAACTGATGAGTAACTGAATCAAATAACCAATGGAAAAATTAGTAATCCAATAAACAGGATTGTAAAACTCAACCGCAAATCCAGCATAGAGCGAGCCATCTAAAACAAGTGAAAAATCATTCATTTGATTCGCTAAGCGCAAGATATCGGGTATGAATAGGATCACAGTGAGTGCATAGAGTAAGAACAAATAAGCGAACACCTTATAAAAGAGATGATTCAATCGAATCCATCTCATGAATAGTTTTGCGAACAGTATGGTATGAATAAACATCATCAAGTCTTGAAATCGGATGCCAATCCAGTCATTGAGGAAAGATCCAAGCAGTCCTAAGACATAGGCAACAATCAAAGACAAGAAACCAAGCAATGCAACTTTTAAGAAAGTCCATTGAGAAAAGCGAGGTGTGGCTTGATTGGTTGGTTTCATGAATGTTGAATTAACGAAGTTCCAGTCATTTCCACGGGTTGTGTCTCACCAAGAAACTCGAGCATTGTAGGAGCGAGATCCCCTAGGGTTCCTCCTTGACGTAAGGCAACACCCTTCTTCGTTACAATCAAAGGAACGGGGTTCGTCGTATGAGCTGTAAAGGGGGTATTATCTTCATCAATCATCTTTTCACAGTTTCCATGGTCCGCAGTGATTAATGCGACACCACCCAAATCCAAGACTTTATCAACGACACGGCCAACACATTCGTCCACTGTTTCGACCGCTTTAATCGCCGCAGGAATCACGCCAGTATGACCTACCATATCGCCATTGGCATAATTTAAAATGACGACATCAAACTCCCCACTTTCTAATGCTTCAATCACGGAATCAGTGATTTGATACGCGCTCATTTCTGGTTTTAAATCATAGGTTGGCACTTTTGGAGAAGGAATTAAAATCCGTTTCGCGCCCTTAATTTCCTTATCCACACCACCATCAAAGAAGAAGGTAACGTGGGCATATTTTTCAGTTTCCGCAATCCGTAATTGCGTATATCCTTTTTCGGCTAAATAATCGCCAAAAGTATTTGATAAGTCATTCAACTCGAAAGCTACTGGTCCTAATACGGAGTCCGCGTACTTCATCGTTGAGACAAAAAGGATATTATTCGGGTGATTGGTCATATCCGCTCCCGCTTTGCTTGGGTTGGAATAACAGGTCCCAATTTGAATTGCTCGGTCAGGACGGAAATTCGCAAATATAATGGCGTCATTATCTTGAATCAGTCCATCTTTATCCACCAAGAACGGGACGACAAACTCATCGACGACCCCTTCGGCGTAGGAATCTAAAACCCCTTGGGAAGCACTACTATTTTGTCGACCTTTGCCAAAGGTCATTACGTCGTAAGCGACTTGAATTCGATTCCAGTTTTTATCCCGATCCATCGCATAATAACGACCAGAGACTGATGCGATTTTCCCATATTCAATTTGAGCAAATTTTTGTTCTAAATCTTGAATATACCCAACTGCTGATTTAGGGGGGACGTCGCGGCCATCGAGAAACGCATGCATAAATGCTTGTTTGACCCCACTCTGTTTCGCTGTTTCAAACAATGCTTTTAAATGAGTAATATGGGAATGTACCCCACCATCCGATAACAACCCAAAGATATGAAGTTTGGATTGATGTTTCTTAACATGTTCGAATGCTTGTAAGTATGCTTCATTCTTGCAAAAAGAGCCATCTTTAATTGCGACATTGACACGTGTTAACGATTGATACACTGTACGCCCCGCACCAATATTTAAATGACCCACTTCCGAATTCCCCATTTGACCTTCCGGTAAGCCCACAGCTTCCCCAGAAGCCTCTAGAGTTGTCATAGGAAATTCTTGCATTAAAAAGTCGAGATGGGGCTTTTTCGCAATTTCAAAAGCATTGCCTGGATTCTTCGCTCCTAAAGCGATTCCATCCATAATAATTAAAACAATCGGTTTCTTCATTTTTTCACCTCTACCATGCTCATTATACCCTAAAATCGTGTTTTTTCAAAGTAGAAACAACCGATTGTAAGCATTTACACATCGGTTGTTTCTCTTTAATGATTGACCTTTGATATAATAGAAATTGAGGTGATATTGTGGCGAACTTGAAACTAGAAAAACTTCATCAGCTACTGGAAAAACAAATCCAAAAAGGACACATCAACTATGTTGTTCCTGATTTATGGAATGCTTGGAACTATCAAGGAGAAGAGTTAAGAAGACTCCCCAGTGGGGAATTATTAGTCAATCCTTACCGCTTTTATGCTTCAGTGATTCAAGATTGGATTTTACCAAAAAAACAGCCAAAAACGAATTATTCGAAATCCCTAAGTCAAATTAGACAAATTCAATCTCCAAAAGGTGGAGATTGGGTTCGTCAAGCCGTTATGTATTCGACAATGATTCGCAGTTCTGCTTCTTGGGATCATGACCGTTCGTATTCTTTGGATCTACGCAATTTTGATGGGCTAAAAGAAACGGGTTCTTTTGTAAAGATGTTAGCCTTACTTCCACTTTTACAAAAGATGGGAGTCAATACCGTCTATATGTTGCCTATTTCTCGCTTTTCTTTGAAAGATAAAAAAGGCGAACTGGGAAGTCCTTATGGTGTCGCTTCTTTCTTCGATTTAGATCCTGGTTTAAAGGATGATTTAATTGGTTCCTCATTGACAGTGGAAGACGAGTTCAAAGCCTTTGTGGAAGCCTGCCATTTACTTGATATGCGCGTTGTCATTGATATCATCCCTCGTACCAATGCGGTGGAAAATGATTTAATCAAAGATCACCCAGACTGGTTCTATTGGATCAAAGCAAGCAAGTTTGCAGACTATAAAGTCCCTTATGTGGATGGATTAGAAAATACTCTATCTCCCGATTTTAAATACATGCCAGAAGTATACAAATCCGCTGACGTCCTGCGCCATATTGGTATGTTTCAATGGAACCCCAAACATCAAGATACCAAAAAATGGGACGCATTGATCGCGTCGAATCCCACCGATTTGACCCAAGCTATCGAAGAAACCTTTGATTTAAAAATCGCTCCTGCGTTTAGCGATCACATCAACGATGTCCAACCACCATGGACCGATGTGACCTTCTTCCGGATGTATTTAGATCACCCAAAAGAAACCGTTGGCTTCTTAAAAAACCCCAATATCCCCCCTTACATCTTGTTTGATACGATTAAATCAAACAAATTCCAAGGTCACCAGCCCAATATGGAGTTATGGAATACCCTTGCGAACATTATTCCTTATTATCAACAACATTATGGCATCGATGGCGCTCGGATCGACATGGGCCATGCACTCCCAAAAGAGTTACTCGATATGATTTTAACCAATGCGAAAAAACAAGATCCCGATTTTGCTTTTATCGCCGAAGAGTTGAACCTTGATAACGCCCCCATCGCCAAAGGCTTGGGATATAACATGATCATAGGCAATGGCTTCTGGATGGAACCGCGAGTGTGGGAAAAGAAATTCCATAAGTTCGTTTATGGGGCGAAAGATGTCGCATTACCCTTATTTGCTTGTGCTGAGACCCATGATACCGCCCGTATCGCAGCTCGTGAAGGAGGTAGAGTCTTAGCTCGAATGGTGATGGCTTTGAATATGTTCTTACCAAATCTTGTTCCTTTCATCAACTCTGGCCAAGAAGTCTATGAAACCCAACCGATGAATACTGGCATTGATTGTACCGAACAAGATCGCTATCGTCTGCCTCAAGACGATCTCTTCTATGGTAAACTCGCTCTCTTTGATAAGTATGCGTTTCATTATCTAAATCCGGACCGTTGGGAACTGGCGGACCATCTCGATGGCATTAAACACATCCGTGCGAAATGGCTCACCAGTCTCACCGACTTAGAATATCATGTCCCTTTATACGTGAATGAGTTTGATTCCCAAGTGGTTGCTTTTGGGTATATCCACCCTACCACGAATCAACTCTTAGTTGTATTAGCGAATGCGGATTATCAAAATGGCGCTCATATCAACTTGTCATTAACCAAATTAAGAGAGAAAGCAAACAATCTTTCTCGTGAAGGGCAACTAGTTTATTCCACCTATGAATGGCCTCATCCCTTCAATCAATTCCACGCTGACGGTTCCTTGTATACTTACTTAGGAGCAGGTGAAGTAAAAGTCATCGAAATATAAAACAACTCATATAAAAACGCTTTAGGGATGTTCCCCAAAGCGTTTTTTAATCTTCAATTTTATGAATTAACTTATGTAAAGTCTGCATCAGTGGGGTTAAAATCAAAACATAGGCAATAATCTCAATCGGCATTTTAACAATCCGGAGAGGAAGTCGAGCCCAAAACGAAATGGCAGGATTCATAAAGTATAGCCATAACGGGGTTAAAATTAAACTAACAAGGATGTACATAATCAAGACGATGGCTAGAAGTTTGGTTGGTGAATAAACGAAAACCGTTTGTTTTCTTGTCCAAAAGTTGAAACCAGCTAATACTAGAGCTGAAATCACTCCCATACCAACGAGTAAGTACTTTTGATCATTGGTTAGTGACGTAGCAACAACTTGATCAATATCAAAAATATAAGTAACCACAAGAATCGCAAATACCGATAAAATGGCAAAGTTGAGACGGAAATAGAAGCCTTTTTTGGTCCAATTTCGACGCAAGAAAAACAAGCCAGGGATTACACCATATAAGATGGCATTTAACGTAAATCCTGGATGGAATGTTTGACCGAATAAAGGTCCCCCCAGGATAAAAAAACCCAACAAGTCTTGCGCAAGTCCCGCAAAGCCCCCGATTACGGGACCATAAAGAATGCTGACCACGATAATTGGAATAAATCCAATCCCAAATTTTATGATTGGATTCGTCGGATTCGGTAGACTAATCGACACCAAATGATATAACAAAATCCCAATCGCAACGAGTAATCCGGTAAATGCCAGTTCTTGCAGTGTATGTTTTTTCATTGTTCTCCTTACTAGGCCAATTGGAAGTCAATGACAGTTAGACCTTTCGATTGTAAAAAAGCATTGGTTCTAGAAAACGGTTTGGACCCAAAGAATCCTCGGTACGCCGAAAGCGGCGAAGGGTGAGGAGCTTCAATAATCAAATGGAGGGGGTTGGTTAACAGAACTCGTTTTTTCTTAGCATAAGATCCAAATAACCAGAAGACAACCGGACTTTGTTTTTGATTGATGAGAGATAAAATGGCATTCGTGAATGTTTCCCACCCGAAAGATTGATGAGAAAGAGGTTGATTCTTCCTTACGGAGAGAATCGAATTTAGTAGCAAAACGCCTTGTTTAGCCCATGGGGTTAGATCCCCCGTGGTTGGAATTTGGATATTTAAATCGTGATGCATCTCTTGGAATATGTTTTGTAAAGAGGGGGGAATGGCTTTGGTTTTTGGTACCGAGAACGAAAGTCCCATCGCTTCTCCTTCATTATGATACGGATCTTGTCCAATCACAACAAGCACCGTTTTTTCGAAACTACATTCTCGTAATGCTTGAAAGACCTGATGAATCGGGGGATAACATGGATGAATCTTGTAATCCTCCGTCACATCAAAAACGAGTTTGCGAAAATAGGGTTTTGCGAACTCGTCTTTAAGATATTCGTCCCAATCGTTATTTAACATCTTTGATTTCGATTTTGGTTTCGATTTTTTGTTTGACTCGTAAGCCACAAGCAGAATTGGTTGCGCACGATCCACATCCATGGAAATCATCCGCGACTTCGCATCCTTCTGGAGCTTTGGTTTTTTCGTTTAAAGAAAAACTAACGAGGTATAGCACGACCAAAGCAACGACGATTAACGTTCCAATGACATAAGGCATATTCTCACCACCTTGAGACTATTATACCATACCCCCATCAATAAGAAAAAAGGATTACACTGGAAAGTGTCATCCTTTTTTTATGCAATGGGTTCCACGAGACTTAAAATTGCTTTCGAAAGACTAGCTAAACGATCCGTGGCTTCGTCTTTACTGTCCCCGACAACTCCAACATAGATTTTCAATTTCGGTTCCGTTCCCGAAGGGCGAAGAACAAACCAATCGCCGTTTTCTAAAATCATTTTAATGACATTTGATTTGGGCAATGTTAACATTTTTACACTGCGTCCTTGAAGGCGTTTGCCGGTTTCGTAGTCTTCTATCACATGAACCTTTTGACCACAAATGGTTCGAATCGGATGATTACGGAACCATTCGACAATCCGATTGATTCGTTTCGCTCCTTCAATGCCATACAAATCAATACTATGAAGTGCTTCTAAATAATACCCATATTGAAGATAGATGTCTTCTAATTTATCAACCAAGGTTTTGTGTTCGACTTCTTTATAATAGTTCGCACAGTCTACGGCGAGTAACATCGCTTGTAAACTATCTTTATCTCGAACAAAGTCCTTTACTACATATCCGTAAGACTCTTCATATCCGAACAAAAACTCCATATCGGTTTGTTCGAGGTAGCGAGCTTGTTCGCCAATATATTTAAACCCTGTTAGAGTTGAGACTACTTGGAAGCCATAACTTCTGGCAATCTTCGCTCCTAAGTCAGACGTAACAATAGTATTAAACACAACGCCTTTAGCAGGAAGAGTATGAAGTCGTTTGCGTTGCTCTAAAAGATAATGGATTAGAATCGCTCCCGTTTGGTTGCCAGAAAGTAATTGATACTCTCCATTGACTAAAACAGCGACGCCGAGGCGATCAGCATCGGGGTCGGTCGCGATTAACACATCCGCTTGTTTGGTTTTTCCAAGAGCAATTGCTAGTTCGAATGCAGCTGGGCTCTCAGGATTCGGTGATTTTACGGTTGAAAACAAGGGGTCATAGACCATTTGTTCTGCGACTGGATAAAACTCGTATCCACATTCCTCTAACAACTTCGTACCTAAGACCTTGGAAGTCCCATGAAGCGGTGTGAAGACTACTTTGAGTGATTTATGCAACGTGGGATGAATCGCAACGGTTTTGACTTTTTCAAGATAAGCCAAGTCGATGGCTTCCCCAATATACTCGAGCAACCCTCGGCTTTGTAGGGTTTGTTCATCTAAGGCAGAGATGGCAAACAAATCGGTGACTTCTTCGACTAAATTGACGATTTGGTCGGCATAGTGAGGCGTGTATTGACAGCCCGACTCGTCATAAATCTTATACCCATTATAGTGCGGAGGATTATGAGAAGCTGTGATAACAATCCCCGCAAGAGCATGTAAATGACGAACCGCAAAGGAGAGTTCCGGAGTCGGACGAAGTTCTTCAAACAAATACGATTTAATCCCGTAATAGCCAAGTACTTTCGCTGATTCCATCGCAAATTCTTTGGACATGCGCCGGTTGTCATAAGCAATACACACGCCGCGAGTGAGCTCTGAAGGTCGATAGTTTCGAATTAAATAACGAGCTAAGCCATCATTGGCTTTCCGAATGGTATAAACATTCATCCGGTTGGTTCCCGCCCCGAGAATACCCCGCATTCCCCCAGTTCCAAACGCGAGTGAAGTATGAAACATCTCTTCGAGTTCTAATTCTGATTTTTGGTTTATCTCTTGTCTTAACGTCGGATCTAATGCCTCAAAAGCAATCCAACGTTCATAATCATCACGCCACATAACTATCTCCACCCTTATTTAAAAACTTTAGCGAATAAAATCAACAACGCCTTCTTTACGTTCTTTTGGTTCTGGATTCTCTCCATTGCGATACCCAAAGCAAATCGCACAATCATGTTCATAATCCATCGGGATTTTTAACATCCGATTGATGTCTACCTTATTGGTTTGAGTATACATGAATCTCGTCTGACCAATAATACAGGAGTCGATTCCTAATGATTTCGCTGCAATTGCCATGTTTTCAATGGCACATCCTGCATTTAACTCGGAAAACCCTTCAATTAATGAACTAATCACAATCACAACAGGGGCATGGTAAAAAGTATGTTCATTCGGATCCACCTTTAATCCTCGTGTTTCCATTCCCTTTTGGGTTAGTTCATGCATCATTTCGATCATTTCTTTATTTGTTATCACAGTAAAGTGCCAGTTTTGTCGATTTCGAGCAGATGGTGCGTGAAGCCCACATTGGACGATTTGCTCCAAATCTTGATCGGAAATCGCTTGATTCGAATAATGACGAATGCTTCTTCTTGATAAAATCACATCAATGGTTGCGTTACTCATAACATTCTCCTCCTATAAATCGTGTTCGATTTTAGATTTGGATAATTGGGGATGTGTTGCTGCTTGTATTTCCATGGTTAGACTTGCGGCATTTTTTCCGTAGTTTAACGCTTCATGCATCGATTTGCCATGGGCAATTCCATAGATGGTCCCCGCGAATAAAGCATCCCCACAACCTAGTGTTGAAATAGATATTTCTGGCTCAAAGACAACTGTTTGATAAATGGAACGTCCAATATTATAGGTTATCGGTTCGTCCCCATTGGTCACAATCACTTGTTTAATGCCTTTCGTAAGTAGTTCTTTTAAGGCTAAGATGACATCATCAGCCGGTTTTCCTAGAAGAGCTGATAACTCATTTTGGTTGAGTTTTAATAACGAAATCTCTGGTAAGACCGAACGAATCATCGACACTTTTGCTTGCGAAACACCATCGACACAAAGATAGGTCTCTGGATAGGCTTTGGCAAAAGCTTGGATGACTCCGTCTGAAACATTACTATCAAAGACAGCGATGTCAAACGGTGGGAAAGAACCGATTTTCTCCTGTATTTTTTCGAAGGTTAGTTGTTCTAACATCGTAAAGTCACTCACAGCATCGAGGAGTTCCCCTGTGGGTTGATGAATCGAGACAAACATCGGAAAACGACTATCGGCTTCGATACAGGTCGATAAGTCCACTCCGATTGATTCTAACTCCTTTTTCACTGTTTGTGAAAAGGGGTCTTGCCCAAACACACTCACAAAGGTGACATCTTCTTCTAATCGCTTTAAGTTAACACAAATATTACGCCCAACCCCTCCAGGAGATAACTCGATTTGACCTGGGTTGGAATCTTTGGGACGAACAGGAGAAGCACTTTTAGCGATGACGTCCATTGCGGACGCCCCAATCACAACAATCCGTTTCATCATCTACTCCAATATATTTGACGTAATATAATCAACACCCATTTTAATGAGTCGTTCTGCGGTTTCTTTATCATCACACGTCCAAACAGCGACTTTTAATCCTGCTAAATGAAGACGTTTAATGGTTGGTTCATCAATTTCATCATAATGAATATCTAAATGAACACGATTTCGCTCACAAAACGAAATCACTTCTTCATGATTCTTTTCAGACAACAGATACAACTCCACCAAAGGATACTTCTTCTTTAGATAGGTAATATACTTCTCTTCAAAAGTAATAATCGATACATGGTCGAATTGATAATTTGCTTCTATGATTTGGATGGCTTTATCCAAGTGTTCGTTGGATAAATGATGTTTCAACTCGATAAACGCATGCTTTTGATATTGACGACAGACCGCAAGATAATCTTCTAATAAAGGAATCGTTAAATAATCAGATAAATTACCCGTTTTGCGATCGAGTAGTGTAAACTTACGAATTTCATCATATCGAAACGAGGGAATGTACAAGTTTAACATTCCAAGTCGTAATAAGGTATCATCATGGGTAACAATGAGTCTGCCATCTTTGGATGCGTGAACATCACATTCAATACCAAAATAACTGCGATTGGCCGCAGCGATAAAGGCTGGCATGGTGTTTTCTGTTTCAATTCCGCTTAAACCTCGATGGGCTACCATTCCACGGAAATATTTATCAATTTTAACCGTATTCATGAACTCACACTTTCTAATCAAACTCTTGTAATCATTTTATCATCAATAGGAAAAGATTGAAACAATAAAAACTTATTTTCGCCATTTTTTGGCACAACAGGGCGAAACTACGGTATAATTAGAATCAAGAAGAATCGAGGAATGACTATGGAACAACTGATTCGTCAACTAAAACAAATGCATACTGTAAAGGTCTACCAAAAGAACAAGAGTTTATGGTTTTATGTTTTAATTTTTATCCCTACCTTCACGACCATTTTGATCGTTTTTCTAGGTATTTATTTATTTCAAGAACCGATGGAGATTAATGGTGTAACCACCGATTTTGAATCTCCTGTTTATCAACAGTTTTTCATGGTATTTTTCGCAATTTTCGGATTGATTCACTTAGCCGGTCTCTTCATCATGATTCGCATTGCTTTGCAGAAACCAAAACTATCGTTTGTGAAGGGAACGACATTAGATTATGAACC
>CAZABW010000016.1:0-25333 GCA_964483655.1 uncultured Candidatus Izemoplasmatales bacterium | reverse complement strand
TATGATCAAACCGGGACGATACGCTCCTGTAAAGAAACGGTATGGAAGTCCGCTTATGGAAACTCCAGTTTAACGAGTGCCAAAGTGTATTCTTTTGAAGAAGGACCATACCCTCTCTCTGAACTTCCCCAACCATTACGTAATGCCATTACTTCCGAAATCAACTAACGAAATCGTAGCACAAACTACACCATGTGATGAAGAGACTTCGGTCTCTTTTTTTATGGAATGGTCTTAAAAATCTAGAAAAAGAAAAACCTCCGAAGAGGTTATTGTTTGGGTTTGGATGCGTCGTCTGGTGGGAGAGTAGGATGATTCTTTTTTGAACGTAGAGAAAGACGATTTAAATATTTCGATAGATAATAAAGACCAAACCCAGAAGGTACAAATACAATCACAAACGGCAAAATCGTCGCCGTAGCGATGAATATCCGATCAAAGAACCATAACAGTCCTTCCCATCCGCTGAGAAAAGCACTTCCAAGCCGATTCATAAAGGGCGATTGGGTTTGAATGGTAGAAGCGTATAACGTAATATCGACTTCACTGTAGTCTGCTAGACTGTCAAACTGATTCAAAATACCTTGTTCTTTCGCAATATTAATCTCCAGTAAAGATAACTGCTGATTAATAATTATCATATCGGAAAGCGACGCATTCTCGTACAATTCTAATAATCTAGCATATTGAGCTTGATAGTTTAATATTTTGTCCGCAGCACTTTGATATTGGAGTGAGACATCTGTCGCTACCTTAGAATAATGACTCAGCGTTCGATCCCCTTTGATGGAAGCGACAAATGCATCTAAACGATTTGTCTTAATTCGCACGGTAAAGGTAGCGGAAGTGGTTTGAATATTTTCGTAATCAAACCATTCATCGGTTTCAAGATTGCTTCTAATGGAGGCAATGGTGGTGTCTAAATCACTAACATTCATTTTCATTTCGACTTTGTAGATCATTTTCCGAACGGGGGAAGTGAATTCTTGTAGCGTAGTTTGATCGTCTCCTGCCCCTTCATTGGGAACATTCGTTGCTTGCGAACAAGCAGTTAACGATATCATAAGAACAAACACAATCATCAATAGAATCTTTTTCATAGCGACTCCCTTCTATGTTTGGATTCATTATATCATAAGATGGAATCTGTCCGTATGGATTATTGAAAAAAATAGTTCGTTTTTTCACGATATCGAAGAGAGCATATGGATGGTTCTAATCCACTTAGAACCATCCCATTCCAAATAAAGACGCAAAGACTAACGAAACAATAGTCATTAACTTGATTAAGATATTAATCGAGGGCCCAGAAGTGTCTTTAAAAGGATCCCCAACAGTATCCCCAGTAACGGCTGCCTTATGGGTATCCGACCCTTTTCCTCCAAAAAATCCTTCTTCAATATATTTTTTGGCATTATCCCAGGCTCCACCAGCATTCGCCATGAAAATTGCCATCATAAAGCCGCTCGAAAGAGCCCCGGCAAGTAACCCCCCTAAAGCTTCCGCTCCCAAGACAATGCCCACGACTAAGGGCGCAAGAACAGCCATAACACCGGGAATAATCATCTCTTTCAATGCCGCAGAAGTGGAGATATCGACACACTTACCATAGTCTGGCAAATCGGTTCCTAGAAGGATTCCGGGATTGGCTTTGAACTGACGGCGAACTTCTTCCATCATCTTTTTCGCTGCGTTTCCTACTGAGGTCATTGTCATAGCGGAAAACAAGAACGGCAACATCGCTCCAATTAATAACCCTGAGATGACCTTGGGGTTGGTGATATCAATCGATTCCACACTCACTCCATTGGCGTTGACAGCAGCTAAGAACGACGCAAACAAAGCGAGCGAAGTAAGCGTCGCTGACCCAATCGCGAATCCTTTCCCAATCGCTGCGGTTGTATTTCCAACAGAATCTAACTTATCGGTAATTTCCCGTACTTCATGGTCTAAATGAGCCATTTCAGCGATGCCCCCAGCATTGTCCGCAATCGGACCATAAGCATCAATCGCGACGGTTATCCCAATCGTTGCTAACATCCCAACTGCGGCTAGAGCCACCCCATAAATTCCAAGCATTGCATGAGAGCCAATGATTCCGATCGAAACAGCTAATACCGGCAATCCTGTGGAGCGCATGCCCACACTCAGTCCTTCAATAATGTTCGTCGCGGATCCTGTTTCTGATTGACTGGAGATTCGTTTCACATAACTATGTTCTCCTGATGTGTAATATTCTGTGGTCTTTCCAATAAAGACACCAACAGCTAACCCAAGCGTCACCGTAAAGAATGCCCGGAAATCACCTAATAGCCAATAGGATAAGCCGGCTGCAGCGACGATGATGATGCCGTTCGCGATATAGGTTCCTATATTCAATGCACGTTGTGGATTTTTGACTTTCGTTCGCACAAACACAGTGCCAATCATGGCTGCGATAATTCCACATGTAGATAACATTAAGGGGAATAAGACATTTGACATGGAGGATCCTGAAGGTGCGATTAATCCAAGCGTAATCGCAGCGATTAACGAGCCAACATAGGATTCAAATAAGTCCGCCCCCATTCCCGCCACATCGCCGACGTTATCGCCGACATTATCCGCGATAACAGCGGGGTTACGAGGATCATCTTCGGGAATACCCGCTTCAACTTTCCCCATCAAATCAGCACCGACATCGGCAGCTTTGGTATAGATTCCTCCCCCGACGCGAGCAAACAAAGCAATCGAAGAAGCGCCTAATCCAAATCCGGTTAAAATCTTTGCGGAGTCCAATAATTCAAACTGGAAGATCATCCGGGCAATGATTAGAAAAAGTGTTACCCCAAATAGCCCCAATCCCACGACTAACATCCCCATGACGGCTCCACCATTGAAAGCAATCCGTAAAGCGCCGTTTAATCCTTTTTCTTTTGCGGCTTGTGCGGTTCTAGAGTTCGCTTGTGTCGCTGACTTCATCCCGACAAACCCCGCAAATGCGGATAAAAAAGCTCCTCCTAAAAATGACAATGCAGTCAGCCATGTCGATAGATTTCCCATCGTGGTGATTGCTTGTGGATCTAGAAAGAAGCCAATTAAGAAGAATAATAAAACAACAAAGGGACTTAAGATGAGATACTCTCGAAATAAAAATCGCATCGCTCCTGTCCGTATGAACCCAGAAATTTCTTTCATTCGGTCATTTCCTTGTGGGGCTTTGCGAATTCGAAGGTACATAAGTAGGGCATACACAACTGCTAAAAATCCACCGCCAATGCCTAAATAAATCAATGATTGCATAGTTCCTCCTAAGAAAATCATGACATGTTGGTCAACCTTGGTTCGATTATATCAAATGAAACAAGCCAATTCAACACCTTCAGTAAACATTTTCTATCTTTTTAAGAATTCACTTATCTTCATGAATATTTATTCATGTATAGACAGGAAAAAGAAAAGAATTGGGCGCTTAATCCCAATTCTATTTTTTGGTTTTATAGCTCGCAATAATCTTCCTCACCAATGCTTCTTAGGGAATAGAGACGTCGCCACGTTACATTCACAACCAAAGCGACTAACCCCCATTTAATCATATTAAAGAGACCAAATACTTGAACAACCGTCGCAAACGGCATCGGCCATGAGTAAATGATTGGTAGGTTGATGAAGTAATTATATAGGGTCATGACTATGGTTGTGAATAACACACCAGCAATGGAAACGATGAATATTCGAATCGTCGCTTCTTTGGTTTCCAAGTGACGTTTTTTCACAAAAATCGCCACAGGAGCTAAGAAAACCATCGTTGCGATAAAATTGACGCCTTCATCCAAGAATAGGATTAACGGTGGAGTACCTGGCATAAAGACATGAATAAAGTTGGTAAATAATGACACTAAGACAGCAGTCTTAAAATCAAACCATAACAAAGCCATGAGAATAATTAATCCTGATAACTCAACCTTTAAAAAGACAAAACCAGGTATGACTGGAAAACCAAGTAACATCAATGCACTTGATAATCCGACTAAAATCCCTAAAAACGCAATTTTTCGTGTTGATAGTGGTGTTTTGACGCGGTTCTTGTTCCACTGATAGGTTAAATACACAACCAATAGATAAAAAGCAAGAATGATAGCGTTGATCATGATGATTTCACTAGCAGGTGCGGGGTCTGATTTGGTCGCTAGTCCAAATGAAATCCCAATGAGAATAAACGCAATCGTGATGACACCTGCGATGGTGCTTTGTTTGTTGGTTTGTCCGACTTTATGGACAATCGCGAGAACAAACAGTAAGGCAATGGCGATAGCAATGGCTATCAAGGTAAAGATGGTGACCAGAATGGGCGACATTTTTGATTTCCTCCTTATTTTAAATTAAAAAATGCCCCATTCAGGGCATTTACGGAAATCTCACGCAATAAAAAATGCGAACTTCTTCCATCCAGACTGTACTGTCGGTGTAGGAATTTCACCCACTCCTGCTTTCGCTCGCGGACTATAACCGCCGATCGGGAATTTCACCCTGCCCTGAAGTTTTGTAACACCTATATTATAACGGAAAGCGGAATATTCGTCAAGAATGATTCGTTTGAAAACGCGCACATGCACGAACCCAAGAAGCATCCCCTTGAGTAATCTTTAATGGAACACAGAGAAACTCGACTTGAGGTGGGAGTAACTCTAGATGAGTTAGATTTTCCACGAGAAATATCCCTGCTTTAAAAAGATGTTGATGAAATTGGAGTTCGGACTGATGTATGGCTAGAAATGTTGGTGCGTCAATCCCAATCAAACGAATCCTGTAGTGTTTCATGACTTCCATCCACAAATCATCAAACTTTGGGTAAGATGTAAAGTAATCTTCAGAATTCATCCATTGATCATGTCCTGTATGAACTAAAATGGTTTTTGCTTTTTTGCCATCGCGAAGATAATCCGTTTGAAAAGACGCTGTATGGATGACCCCTTGCTTGATTACCGCACGCCAAACGTAAGCCTTCGAAAGCATCCAATTGAGAGGCATTTGATCAATCGACTGAGCGGATTGTAAGGCATGCCGAGGGGCGTCAATATGAGTTCCGGTATGAAAAGATGCTTTCATCTCACCTAAAAGAAACCCTTCCTGCAATTCAAAATGGACTTCGGTTTGCGGGTCCCCAGGATAACTCATCATCCCATCCTGTATGGGATGACTCAAATCGATCCACTTCACGCGTTTTCTTCTTCCGTTTGGAGCGTAAAGAGATTCTTCTCTGCATTGCTTAACTCGACAATCGGGACATAGCGATTAATCCGTTTGAAGAGAACTTCATAGGTTTCAATTCCTTCATTGCCTTGGGCATTAGCCCCGTAAGATACTTCCAATTTTTGCAAAACCTTTTGATGACTAAAAACGACTTTTACTGTAGCGAATTGAACCGTTTGAAACGTATTAGAAACATATAATGTATCTTCAACGGCTGACGACCCCAGTTCAAAACTTACGGTAATCGTTTGGCGATCAACTAAAATCTGAAGAGCACGAATTTTTGCTTTCTCGACTGGTTTTTTCAAGAATGATGTAAACAGGGAGATATAGGAGCTTGCTGGTTCTTCTTTTTTGGTCTTTGTCGTTCCATTGGAATCGGTTCGTTCTAAATACCGCATCCCCGCTTGATAATAGTGCATGGCTTGATAGGTTGTATTGTTTTCGGTAACACTCATTTCTACTCGACCTAAAAAACCATCCGCTCCAATCTTTCGAAGTTTCACATCAATCGCATCATTAGAGTTATATCCTAACGACGTGAAAGAACCCACATAAAACAACTCCACTTGATCTGCATCACGATAATGCTGAATGGCTTCATTCATCAACTCAAATGCTTCATCAGGGGTATAATCCAAGCGTTGACACGCTTGTAAGGATAGCACAACCACACTAAATACAAATAACACTAGTAATTTCTTCATACGTTCACCTCATCTCTTCTATTATATCAAAAAATGGTCGAAGACCATCCAAGAAAAGAAAAAAGCAGTTTGCACTGCTTAGTCTTGATAAGGCTTTAAGTTCCAAATTCTTTCTGCGTAATCCTGAATCGAACGATCCGATGAAAAGATGCCACTCTTGGCGATGTTAACAACCATCATTTTGCCCCAGCGATGCTTATCATGATACGCTAAATTCGCTGCATCATGAGCTGCTTTGTATGCATCATAATCGCGAAGGACGAGGTAGTGATCTTCATATAATAGTCGTTCATAGATTTCACGAAACTCGTTTTTATCCACTTGTTCGAAGAAGCCATTCACTAGCAAGTCGAGTAAGAAATGAATACGAGGAGATTGATCATATAAAGCTTTGGGGCGGTAGCTTTTCTCTTGATAGATTTGGTTGACTTGTTCTGCGTTTAAGCCAAAGATAAAGATGTTCTCATCCCCAACTAATTCATGGATTTCGACATTCGCTCCATCTTCCGTTCCAATTGTGATCGCACCATTCATCATCAACTTCATATTTCCTGTTCCCGATGCTTCTTTTGAAGCTGTGGAAATCTGTTCCGATAAATCCGCTGCGGGCATAATCATTTCCGCATAGCTGACATTATAGTTTTCCACGAAGACCACTTTAAGGTAAGGAGATACATCCGGATCGTTGTTTACTTTGTCCGCGATTGTATTGATGAGTTTGATAATTTTCTTTGCGAAGTAATACCCACTCGCGGCTTTCGCACCAAAGATAAAACTATGAGGAACATAGGTTTTACGAAACTCAGGATTGTGTTTTAAAGAATCATACAGATCTAAAATATGCAGAGCATTCATCAATTGACGCTTGTACTCATGAAGTCGTTTCACTTGTATATCAAACATGGAATCTGGATTTAATGAAACACCTTGTTCTTTTTCAATCCGATTTGCTAAAGCAAGTTTCTTTTGATGTTTCATCGCAAACAGTTTTTCATGTAGAGCGGTGTCATCTTGATAAGCAAGAAGTCGCTCTAAGTGGGAAGGATTGGTTCGCCATGAAGTTCCAATCATTTCATCCAATATCGCAGATAACTCGCGATTAGAATGAATCAGCCACCGTCTATGGGTAATACCATTGGTGACATTTTGGAATTTATCAGGGTAAAGTTGATAAAAATCTTTCATTTCGACATGTTTCAGAATCTCTGTGTGTAGTTTCGCCACACCATTCACCGATTTACTTGCGACGATGCATAAATTTGCCATCCGAATCGAACCTTGATGAATAATCGCTAATCGACTAATCAAATCAAACTGATCATACGAGTAGCGTTCAATTAATTGATTCATGAAGCGCCGGTTAATCTCTTCAATCAGTTGATAAATCCTGGGTAAAATCGGTTGAAGTAGATAGACAGGCCATTTCTCTAAGGCCTCTGCCATAATCGTGTGATTGGTATAAGCTGTTGCTTGATTGGTAATCGCCCATGCTTCATCCCATTCCATGTGTTCTTCATCAAGCAAAATTCGCATCAACTCTGGAATCACAAGGGTTGGATGCGTATCGTTAATATGGAACAACACATGCTCATGGAGATTCGATAGGGTTCCATATTTTGCTTTGTGTTTCCGGCAAACACTCTTCACCCCAGCAGAAGAAAAGAAGTATTGTTGCATCAAACGCAACCGTTTTCCATCTTCAGTGGTGTCATCTGGATATAAAAATCCACTGATTTTTTGTAAATCAAATTCATAATCAAACGCGGATTTATTCTTCGGGTATTTTCGTGAAGGTTCGGCATTCCACAGACGTAAGGAACCGACAAACTGATTATTCGCACCAACAATCGGTACATCATAGGGAACCGCTTTGATAAACTCAGCAGGTTTATAGGTCATCTTCCCATCATATTCCACATAGCCAAAATATGGAATATCTTCACTCTCTTCTTCTTTCCGTATTTCCCAAACATAGCCATCGGATAACCAATTATCCGGTCGTTCTTCTTGGTAACCATTTTTGATTTTTTGTTTAAACAAACCATAGCGATAACGAATCGATTGTCCAAATCCAAAGTACTTTAACGAAGCTAATGAATCGAGATAGCACGCTGCTAAACGACCCAGACCGCCGGTACCCAACCCTGGATCCGTTTCGAATTCTTCCACTTCATTTAAGTCAAAACCTGCTTGTTGAAAAGCAGCTTCCACGATATCTCTAATTCCTAAATTAATCAAATTATTGGTAATCATTCGACCAATCAAAAATTCCATTGAAAAATAATGGACTTCACGTCCTGTTGATTTCGCCAGAGCTTGATTGGATTTCATCCATGATTGTGCTAACTCTTCTTTCACCAACGTTCCTAAAACATGGTACCGTTGACGCAAGGAAGACGCTTCTAAGGAAACCAAATAGGTTGCTTGCATGCGTTCTTGCATCGCTTTACTGAACGTGGTAACAGAAGAAAAAACTGTGTTCTTTTTCATCCCATATCACCTCGAGTTTATTATAACATAAAGGGGTATCCAAACCTTGGATACCCTTATGAAAATGGTTACATCATCATATGATACAAGTCATAATACTGACTTGCAGTTGCACTAAAGGAAAAATCGGAAGTCATTGCATTTTGAATCAAACGGAACCAATCTTCAGGATAAAAGGCAAAACATTGGTAAGCATTTTGGACCTGGAAGAGGAGATCACGACTATCATAGTTATAAAACTTAAATCCATTTCCCTTTTTCCGTACTGGATCGAACTGCTCAACCGTATCGTTGAGGCCACCTGTTTGACGGACAATGGGAATGGTCCCATACCGCAATGCAATCATTTGACTCGTACCACAAGGTTCGTATCGAGAGGGCATTAAAAATACATCAGCCCCGGCGTAGATATAACTGGGTTCGGTTGCGTCATAACCAAGATTTAGTTTCATGCGGCCGGGATATCGAGATTCAAAGGATCGCAAAACATCCATGTAATGCTGATTTCCAGTACCTAATAAAACAAACTGGATGCGGTCATTTTGCATCATTTGATCCATGGCTTGGAAGATGATTTCAAATCCTTTTTGTTCGACAATTCGTCCCACCATACCCACAATGAAATAATCATCCCCTACAGAAAGATTCATCATCTTTTGTAAGGCTTGTTTATTGACTTTCTTTTGCTCTTTAACGGTAAACCGGTCATACCTAGCTTCAATAAAAACATCAGTAGTGGGACCTTCTTGACTGGCAAGACCATTTAATATTCCATAAAAATCACGATCTCGACGATTGATGAGATCAACAAGATTTTTGGAATAATACTCGTATTTCAGCTCATCTCGATAGGTTGAACTCACAGTTGATATTTTTGAGGTATGTTGTAATCCAAGTTCAAGAAAGTTAATGTTGTGGTGATGATGACGATACACTTCTTGAGGAATGCCCATTTTCTCTAAAATATTAGCGGGATGAACTCCTTGATACTCTAAATTATGGATTGTCATTAGGGTTTTGATGTTCCTTTTTTCTTTTAAGGATTTCAAATAAAGCGGTGTTAACCCTAAATGCCAGTCATGAACATGAACAATATCCGGTTGTTTGGGTAAGGTATCAAAAAAGGCAATGGCAGCTTTGGTAAAGAAAGCGAATCGGTCACCATCATCAGGATAGCCATAGACTTGTTCCCGATCAAAGAAGTCGTAACTTTCAATAAAGTAAAACGTGGTTTGCTTATCTCGATACAAGGATAAAGAAACACGATGATTTTGTTGATCATATTGGATGATTTGTTCCGCAATCAATTCTAAAAAGAGTTGATACTTTTCTTTGACCTTGGGAAACAAAGGTAGCATAACAATCGATTCCAACCCTAGTTTTGACAGTTCAACTGCGAGTGCTCCGACAACATCGGCTAGCCCCCCTGTTTTCACAAAGGGAACACATTCGATGGCTAGTTGAATCACTGTCAATTCTTCTGCACTCGAAACCAATTGTTTTTTCTCTGAAACATATAAATCTTGTAAGGTTCCTTTCACGACGGCATTCGATTTTACTACCGTTTCTTTATCAAGAATAGCATATTCAACAACAGCGCCTTTTTCAATCCGGCACTGGTTCATGACAATCGAGTGCCGCACAATCGCTCCTTCTTCAATCGTTGCCTTACGACCTACAATCGAATGATACATGATTCCTTCAACGACCGCTCCTGATGCGACAATCGACTCTTTGACAAAAGCGGTTTTCCCATATCTTGCGGGAGACGACATCGTTTCTTTGGAGAAAATGGGACGATTTTCTTGGAAGATTTGTTGGCGAATGGAAAAATCAAGCAGACTCATATTGGCTTGATAAAGGGCTTGAGGGTGATCGATGAGAAAACAAGGCGATTCATAAACAAAGCGATTTTTACGTAATCCTAACCCATAGTCAAAAATCTCTGTTAAATTCCGATACTTCATAATATCAAAGGACTGAATGTATTCCATCAACCGTTGTTTAGACAATAAAAAAGTTCTCAATCGCTCCCCATTGGTATTGAGTACTTCAGTGATATCAGCTTCATGTTCTGTATGAAATTGAAGGACTTCTTGGAAGTCAACATTCCAAACAATATTGGCTGGTGTAATCATGACATATTCTTGAGAAGAACGAGAAAAATACTCCATATGTTCATACATCCGTTGAAAACTAATGGAATCTTCATACGTCAAATTGAGATTTTTTGGTGGTAGGATAAAAATACCATCTTTTCTTCGATTTAAATCCCAGCGATCACCCGAACCGATATGGTCAGCTAGGGAGCGATAATTCCCATAAGGAAAAATCGCTACATTGGTAATGCCTGAATTTTTACAATTCGATAATGGAAAGTCAATTAAACGATACTTTCCCCCGAATGGAAGTGCGCCAGGCATCCGATGACGGGTCAGTTTGGAAAAAGATCCTTTGTTGGTCGCATCAATCACGCAGAAGACATTATTCATACAAAACACCTCCATCTGGGGCCTGATCTATAATCGTCAGGGTATCCGGAGTTAAAACAAAATCATCTGGGATAATCGTTTTTTGATTGACAATGCAATTTTTTAATACGACTCGTTCTCCAATGACTGCGTAAGGTAAAATGACACAGTTTTCAATGCGTGCATTGGTATGAATTCGGACATGATATCCCACAGTTGAATGAACCACTCTCCCGTTAATAACACAACCATCCGCAATCACAGATTGCTTGATTTCTCCATCTGATAAAACAATATGAGGGGGTAAGTTGAGACTTTTCGAATAAACAGGTAGATGCTTACTACTGTTTAAACCTAAGAAGGCAGGGTCTTCAATAAAGTCCATGTTCGCTTCAAATAGGGACTCAATCGTTCCCACATCACGCCAGTAACCAAGAAATCGAAATACACCCACTTGCCCACCCGTTTGAATGGCTTTAGGAATGATGTGACGGCCAAAGTCAATCGATTGTTTACTACTCGCCCCTGCTAAGAGTTTTTCCAAATATTCTGTGTTAAAGAGATAAATCCCCATCGATGCTAGGTTCGATTTTGCTTGTTTGGGCTTTTCTTCAAATGATTTTACGCGACCCGCTTCATCGATTTCAAAAATCCCAAACCGATGCGTTTCTGTTGGAGGAACTTCAGTAACTGCTATCGTCAAGTCAGAGCCGTTTTTTTGATGTTCCGAAATAAGTTGTTGATAATCCATTTTGTAGATTTGATCCCCAGATAAAATCAACACCATCTGAGCATGATGTTCTTTCACAAAATTAAAATATTGGGAGATAGCATGTGCTGTTCCCTTTTGCCATAACACATCGCCGTTCTTGGCATAAGGTGTGAGGAAGGTAATGCCCCCATCAATCATGTCCAAATCCCAAGAGGCTCCTCTAGCGATATATTGCATCAATTCATAGGGTTCATATTGGGTTACTAATCCAACGACATCGATTTGACTATTGGTTAAATTAGACAAAGTAAAATCAATCAGCCGGTATTTGCCCCCAAAACTGACAGCTGGTTTGGCTAAATCCTTGGTTAGGGCTTTTAAGCGTGTGCCTTTTCCGCCAACCAAAATCATCGCAACAACGGGATGATTCATAAAACCCCTTCTTTCCTAGGTTGTTTCTTCTATAGGTGATACCTTTTGATATTGAAGGATGGAAACCGATAAAGGTGCAATCTTTATGTTAAGCGAGTAAGGTTGTTGATGCATCGGCTGGTTTCGAGTTTCTAAAGGAGCCCCGTTGTATTGATTGGAACCCCCATAAATATCTTTGTCACTATTTAGGATTTCATGATAAACTCCCGCAAATGGAACACCAATTTCAAAGGTATCATACATTACTGGCGTCATATTCAAGACCACGAGAACGCAATCATTATGATCAATACCAAAGCGCAAATAGCTAAAAATCGACTGGTCTGTGTTGGTTTGGTCAACCCATGTAAACCCATGGGGATGATGGTCTTGTTCGTATAAAGCTTTTGTATGGGTATACACTCGAATGCAATCCCGTACAAATCGACTGGCTCGATGATGAAGTGGATATTCTAGTAAGAACCAGTCTAGTTCTTCTTTATCTTTCCACTCATGCATTTGGGCAAATTCTCCCCCCATAAACAAAAGTTTCTTTCCAGGGAACGTGTACAGTAACCCCATTAAAAGGCGGAAATTAGCGAATTTTTGCCAATAGTCTCCGGGCATTTTATTAATGAGAGAATGCTTTCCATGAACGACTTCATCATGAGATAATGGTAAGACAAATCGTTCCGAATAAGCATATACCATGGAGAATGTAATTAAATCATGATGATATTTTCGATACACAGGATCCTTTTCGAAATAACGTAAAGTGTCATTCATCCAACCCATATTCCATTTATAATCGAAGCCAATACCACCGTGTTCGACTGCTTTTGTCATTCCGGGGAACGTGGTGGAGTCTTCGGCGAAAAGGAGCACGGATGCATCTTTGGATTTGACCGAGTGAGATAATCGTTTTAAGAAATCAACAGCTCCTTGATTGATGCCCATCGCTGAGTTACCAAGGTAATACACAATGTTGGATACAGCATCAATGCGGAACCCATCCACATGGAAGTAATCCAGCCAAAAGTGGGCATTGGATAATAAGAAACTGCGGGTGATTCCTTTTCCTAAATCTAAATTAACTGTTCCCCAGACGATGTTTTCACGAATATGATACTCATCGTATTCATATAAGGGTTCCCCATCAAATAGGTAAAGCCCATGAGCATCTTTACAAATATGACCTGGTACCCAATCGAGGATGACGCCAATATTCTGTTGGTGACATTGATCAATCAAATACATCAAATCTTTGGGAACCCCATAGCGGGAGGTTGCACTAAAATAGCCCGTTCCTTGATAACCCCACGATTCATCAAGGGGATGTTCTGTTAGGGGCATCAATTCAATATGCGTGAATCCATGCTCTTTGACATAGGGGATGAGATATTGAACCAGTTCATTGTATTTATGATATCCACCCCCTGGTTTTTGCATCCAAGTCCCTAAATGAACTTCATAGATTGCTAGGGGTTTTTGTTCGGATGAGGTTAATTTTCTTGCTTCTAAGTAGGCAAAATCATTCCATTGATACCCATCAATATCATAGACTTTCGAGGAAGTTTCTGGCCGAAAATCACTGAAAAATGCATAGGGATCGGCTTTAAAGATGGTTTGGCCATAACTGGTGATGATACAATATTTATATCGTGTCCATTCAGACAGGGAAGGAATCGTGATTTGATAAATCCCAAACTCATCGATTTTTTCACAAACGTGAGTCCGTGAGTCCCACTGGTTAAAGTCCCCAACAACCGAAACAATACGGGCATGTGGGGCGTATACAGTAAAAGTTACTCCTGTAATTTTGCCTGATTCATCGCGATTGAGATGCGATCCAAAATGATGATACCCTTGTTCTAGTTTCCCTTCATTAAATAGAAATAAATCGAATTCGGATAATTTACGACTCATCGTTGAATCCTCCTTGAAAGGTTTCTTTAATCTTACTATAAGAATAGCCTTTTGCCAGTAGTTTCGTCAATAGCTTACGCTCAAGTTCATAGCCTGTTAAGCCATCTTTTTGTAATCGGGCTTGAATCTTTTGAGCATCTTTTAAGAGAAGGTGGTGATCCGTTTTATCGTCTTCCTCGCTTGGACGACATCCCTGGAGAAAGGTGGTAATCATTGAATAGGGATAACCCAGTTCCATCCATTTGGTTTTTGCTTTTTCTATACGCTTTTGATAGGGAATCTTTTGATTGGTGATGTGCATTTTTTCCCACTGATGAGAAAGATGCTTTTGATATAATTCTTGAGGAATTTGAGTGAGCTCCATCTGGATAAGAGGGAGGTCAATGCCCCTGTTTTGGAGTTCAAACTCGAGCCGTTTGGGTCCCATCATTTTGACATGAAGATGGTAATCCACGAAGTGTTTTACAAAAGCAACATCATCGAGAAGTTTCAGTCGTTTGCACTTGGAAATAATGGCGTTTGTATCTTCCTTTGAGACAAGATGACTCTCTAGATATTGACGAACTTCTGCTTCTGTTTGCGGTTTTCGCTGAATCTTTGCAATCACTTTTTGAGTCCACTGATCTTTTTGCAGATCATTCTTAAAACGCAAAAAGGCAAAATCATCCAATATTTTGCCTTCTATTAAACGATACTCCACCACAATATCTTGAGAAACTTGATGTTCAAAAGTCTCCCCATTCGGGGTGGTTAGGATCACCTTATAATTCTTTTTGTTGTTCGTTAGTGCTTTAACTTGAACCATGCTGTTTAAACACCTCTTCTTTAGGAGTCCACTCTCCATGAATTTCCGAAGCGGGAGTTACATAAACAAATGCTTTTGCGTCAATGCCTTGAATCAAATTACGAACAATATGATATTCCGAATTTTGAATGACCATAATCAATACGGTCTTTTTCGCTTCGGTATAGCCTCCTAGGGATGGAATTTCCGTCATACCACGGTTGAGAGATTGAAAGATAGCTGTTTTGATGGCTTTTGGTTGGTCGGTCACAATATGGACCGCCTTCTTCTGTTGGGCCCCAAGGACAATCATATCAGCGACTTTTCCCGAAACGAAGATGACTAGAATGGCATAAAGGGCCGCAATGACTCCCGAAGAGAGCCCTTGTGGATGAGTGAAAGCTCCGGCAAATACGATGGCTGATTCCACCAAATATAAACTTTGTCCGAGGGTCAAAGGTGTGTATTTTTGGACGATCCGAATGATAATATCAGAGCCTCCTGTGGAACCTCCATATTTCATTACGATTCCAAATCCAAGACCAATGAATCCCCCTCCGTAAAGCGCCATCAAAATGATATCATTCAGTCCAAATTGAGGCGGTTTGACGACCAACTCAAAGAATCCTAAAAATAAGGGAAACTCTAAACTACCGATGGCCGAGCGAACGAATTCTTGCTTTCCTAGTAAAAAGAAGCCAAATGCCATAATAATGATATTTAAAATCAGAGAAAATACGGAAACCGGAACATTCGGGAAGTATCTTGTCAAAATAATCGCAATGCCGGTTGCTCCACCGGTCACTAAACCGGAAGGAATAATAAAGAAATAATAGCCCATCGCCATGACAAAGACACCTAGGCTGAGCATGAAATAGAGTTCTAATTTAGAAATGTTGCGAATCCGCGAAAACATGGGTTTTATTCATCCTTTGGGCGATTGAATTCACGGAGATAGGCGTGAATGAACGGGTCGAGATCGCCATCCATAACCCGTGTGGTGTTTGATGTTTCATAGTCTGTGCGATGGTCCTTCACCATCGCATAGGGATGGAAGACATAGGAACGAATTTGCGAACCAAATGCGTTTGCCATTTTGGAATTGGCAAACACCGCTGCTTCTTGTTGTCTTTTTTCTAATTCTAATTGATAAAGTTTGCCTTTTAAAATCCGTAAAGCAGTTTCACGGTTTTGTATTTGACTTCGTTCGTTTTGACATGTAACGACGATTTTAGTCGGTAAATGTGTGATTCGAACCGCAGAATCGGTGGTGTTTACGCCTTGTCCGCCGTTTCCACCACTTCGATAAGTATCAATTCGTAAGTCCACTTCATTCATCTCTACTTCAATGGAATCATCCAGTTCCGGTGCAACAGAAATGGACGCAAACGAGGTGTGTCTTCTTCCGGATGCATCAAAAGGGGAAAGTCGGACTAAGCGATGAACGCCATGTTCCGATTTTAAATAGCCATAGGCATAAGGCCCTTGAATTAAAATCGTCACAGATTTTATCCCTGCTTCTTCGCCAACCTGATAATCTAAGACTTGAATTTTATACTCTTTTCGTTCTGCATATCGAGTGATCATCCGATAAAGCATTTCAGCCCAGTCCTGACTTTCAGTCCCACCAGCACCAGGATGGAAATCAACAATCGCGTTGAGTTTGTCGTAGGGCTGATTCAGTAAGATCTTCGTCATTAAATCATCTAAGTTCGATTCAATCTGATTTAAGAGGTGTTCCGTTTCTTCTTCATCAACTTCTTCATCAAGGTTAGCTAGTTCTAAAACCACACGCAATGTGTCGAGTAAGGTTTGAATCTGATGAAATTGGTTTAACCGATCCTTGATTTCGTTTTGTTCGGCGAACACTTTTTGTGCTTGCTTTTGATCTTGCCAAAAGAGCGGTTCAAGCGTTGTTTGCTGCAACACCTCTAACCGCTGATTTAACTCGTCTTCATGAAGCGAATCTTGTACTTGGTCAAGTTGCTTCTCAAAGAGATTCACTTTTGCATTTAATTCAAAAGCATTCACATTTTCACCAACTTATTGATCAATACCATGACAATGTTTGTATTTTTTTCCAGAGCCACAGGGACACGGATCATTGCGGCCTACTTTTTGCGCAACTTTCACAGGTGCTTTTTTACGAGTTTCATCTTCTTTTCCAGAAGACGTTGAAATCGGCTTAGCAACTTGGACCCGTTCTGTATTTTGACGCACTTGTGCTTTTAAAACAAAGCGAGTAACGTCGTTTTGAATATTGGTAACCATCGTTGAAAACATATCGAACCCGGTTTCTTGATATTCCCGGAAGGGGTTCATTTGGGCATAGCTTTGAAGTGAAACAGCTTGGCGTAGTTCTGACATGGCGTCGATATGTTGAACCCAGAATGTATCGACTACACGAAGCGTTATCGCTTTTAAGAAGTCATTAAAGATTTGCTCGTTGGTTAATGCTTTTTTTGACTCAAATTCACGTTTAGCCAAATCTAGGATGTAACTCATGGGTTCTGTCGTTGGGTTTTCGAGAATTTTTGCATCGATAACATCTTTGGAGAAGTACTTATTGAGATTTTGATAAAGTTGACTTCGATCCTCACTTGATGATCCTACGACCCGTTTTAAGGATTCTTCAATCATATGGAACGTATCCGATTCGATGTTATCTAAAAAGAGAATGTCACTCCGTTGTTTATAGATGATTTCCCGTTGACGACGTAAGACTTCATCGTATTGTAAGACGGTTTTCCGACGGTCAAAGTTATTACCTTCAATTTGGTTTTGAGCACGCATCACCATCTTTGAAAACATCTTAAAATCGAGAGGGGTCTCCATGTCACTCCCTTTTGTGGTTGTTACCATGAGGAGCATCCGTTTAAACCGTTCCCCTCCAAAGCGACGCATTAAATCGTCTTCTGCAGAAAGGAAGAAGCGAGAGTATCCAGGGTCCCCTTGACGGCCACTACGACCCCGTAATTGGTTGTCAATCCGACGGGATTCGTGACGTTCGGTTCCTAATACTGCTAACCCACCGAGTTCTTTGACACCAGCGCCTAGCTTAATGTCGGTTCCCCGTCCAGCCATGTTGGTTGCAATGGTAACCGCTCCAATTTGTCCTGCATTTTCGACAATTTCAGCTTCTCGTTCATGTTGCTTCGCGTTTAGGACATTGTGTTTGATCTTTTTTCGACGGAGTAACTCACTTAAGAGTTCACTTGATTCAATGGAAATGGTTCCGATAAGCATGGGTTGTCCCAAGGTGTGACGACGTTCAATTTCATCGGCTAAGGCTTGGTATTTCGCCTTCATTGTCGCGAAGATTAAATCATTATCATCTTGACGGACAATAGGCATATTGGTTGGAATTTCCACGACTTCCATATTATAAATGCTACGAAATTCTTCTTCCTCGGTTTTAGCGGTCCCTGTCATCCCAGCAAGTTTCTTATACATCCGGAAGAAGTTTTGGAAGGTGATCGTAGCTAAAGTAGTCGTTTCCTTCTTAATTTCAACTGCTTCTTTGGCTTCTAAGGCTTGATGGAGACCTTCGGAAAATTGACGTCCAATCATTAACCGTCCTGTAAATTGGTCAACAATGATGACTTGATTGTCTTGGACAACATAGTCAACATCTTTCACCATAATATAATTAGCACGCAACGCATTGTTAATATGATGAAGAAGCGTCACATTGGTGATGTCATAAAGATTTTCAATATGGAAGTAATTTTCTGCTTTCGCAATACCTTCTTCTGTGAGATTAATCGATTTCGCTTTTATGTCAATCACATAGTCTGTTTCATCTTTTAATCGCAAGACAAACCCATTGGCTTGTCGGTATAAATCAGCTGTATTCTTCTCTCCACCTGATATGATTAAAGGGGTTCTCGCTTCATCGATTAAAATCGAATCCACTTCATCGATAATGGCATAATGGAGTGTCCGTTGGACGATTTGCTCGCGGTAAATAGCCATGTGATCACGCAAGTAGTCGAATCCCAATTCGTTATTCGTGGAATATAACACGTCACATGCATAAGCTGCTTTTTTCTCTTCTGGAGATAAGATGCGAATATTCAGTCCCACGGTGAGGCCTAAAAAACGAAATAAGTCCCCAATTTGCCCTTCTGCTTCCCGGGCGGCTAAGTATTCATTGACGGTAACAATATGTACCCCTAAACCGGAAAGAGCGTTTAAATACGCTGGCATAACGGCGGTTAATGTTTTTCCTTCCCCAGTCTTCATTTCCGCAATGTTCCCTTCGTGAATGACAACCGCACCCATAACTTGGACACGGAAAGGAGTCATTTTAGTAAACCGAGTGGAGGCTTCACGAACGTTAGCAAAGGCTTCCACGAGTAATTGGTCTAGGGTTTCTCCTTGTTGATAACGGTTCTTAAGTTCAAGGGTTTTTTCACGAATCTGATCATCGGTAAACTGCCGATATTGTGCTTCTAAGGCAAGCACTTGGTCGGCTATTTTTTCTAAACGCTTAAGCGTTTTTTTATTGCTATTTAAAAAATTAAACATGACTTCACCTCATCTATTTACCTTAAATATGATATCATAAAACGCCCTCTTTGCACAACTCATTTCACCAAAGCCTCACAATTCCAATCATGATTTTCTCTGATTATTTTAAAGAAAAGGAATCCGCGAGGATTCCTTAAAATGTTATTCCGTTTCGATGAGACCGTATTTCCCATCATCTCGTAAGTAGAGGACAGAAACTTCTTTGTCTTCATTGCGGTAAATGAAGAAATCGTGGCCTAATAATTCCATTTGGGTAATTGCTTCATCAAGGGATAAAATGTCTAATTTAATCCGTTTCTTCTTCACAGGGCTTAATAACTCCCGTTCTAACGCTTTAAAATCTAAATCATCGGTTTTAAACGCTTCTTTAATGCCCATCCGCGTTTGTAAACTACGGTTCATTTTGTGTTTGTTTTTCCGAATTTGTGCTTCCAACTTATCAATGGCTTTATCAATGGCAGCGTATAAGTCTTTGTCATCAACTTCAGCCCTGATTGTGAAGAATTTGATCGGTATGGTTACCTCTACTTTCGTTAAATCTCGGTAAACACTGCAGACGACGAATGCTTCCAGCTCTTCGGAGAATACTTTCTCGACTTTACGTAGTTTTTTATCCACATAACTACGAATCGCTTCGGTAATCTCAAAACCACTTTTTCCTCGCACATCTAGTTTCATCAAAATCACTCCTTCTTGTGGTGAGTCTACGAATTCATTATAGCATTGGCCTGTTTTCTTGTAAACCAGTTGGCTTGTTTTTACCTTTTAATTCATCGTTCTTGTTTTATTCTTCCCACGAAAACCAAAAAAGGGAGTAGATGAGGATGGAACCCAGGGGAGATATGATAGGCACCCAAACTCGTGCCGTTGCGACAACCCAAGAATCCGCGAAGAGAATCATATCATATTCATCCGGGTAAGGGAAAATGAACAATCTAGGATAGACGAGTAATAACGCTTGCTCTACCGAATCATCAACGTTCGTGAACGGAATCATGGTTTGGACAACCAAGGGATGATTCGGTGTAGGAATCGAAATCTGGCTTGGTTCGATTTGATACATCTTCTCACAAGTTGGACAAAGAAAATGGCGTTTCCAAAGGGATGCAAATGAATGTTGCTTTACAAAATAGGTTTGACATACTTCGCATTTCATCTCACACCAGCCATTTTGTTCATTCGCTTCATCAAAGCTATGGCTTCAAGCATCGCTTTGGTTTTTGTTTTCGCAAAGAAACAAATTTCCCCGTGGGGATACAAGCTGCTTCGACCGACACGTCCCGACATTTGAATCAACATATCTTTGTCAAAAACTACGTGATCGGCCTCGAGTACTGCCACATCAATATTGGCAAAAGTTACCCCCCGTTCTAAGATGGATGTACAGATTAGAAAAGAGAGATCATGATTCGTAAAACGGTTCAAAATTTTCTGCTTGTCCGCCGTTTTACTAGTTACACACTCAGCGATCAATCCGCGTTTCTTGATTTCATAACTAACCAACTCCGCGAGGGCAATCGTAGGACAAAATAGGAGGGTTTGTCGAGAAGCTTGAAACTGTCGCATCAAATAGTCGCTTACTTCTTTGTTTAACACCGTAGATGAAGAAGATATCGGAATCAACTTGGGTATATCAAGCGATTGCCCATGATACCGAATCGGGATAAAATGGTAGGGTAGTTTACGGCTCTTAATTTGTGATTGTAGGGATTTAGACATCGTTGCACTCATCTTCATCAAGACACCATCGGGCTTTTTTGATTTCATGAGCAGACGTTCTAGAAAGGGGTTCCCTTGATAGGGAAAAGCATCCGCTTCGTCAACGACAATTAAGTCAAATTCTTGTTCATAGGCGATTAATTGGTGGATGGTAGAAATCAAGATATGTGCATGGTCATCCATTTTATATTCTCCTGAAAGGGGTTTGACCACCGACATCGGAAAGGCGCTTTGAATCCGTTTCACTAATTCGTGAACAATCTCTTTTCTTGGAATCGCCAGACAAATACGATGGTGCTGCTTAAGAGCACAGAGAAATAAAGGATATAAAATCTCAGTTTTTCCCGCTCCGCAAACCGCTTGTAACACCGCATCTTCCTTCGCAAGATAGTGTTTGATTAAGAATTGACTGGCTTTTTCTTGATGGATACTTAGTATAACCGGCATGTGTAGGACAGCTTGATGTGGAAGAACCTTTCTTTCATAAGTATAGAGAGTCGTATGTTCACAAACGTATCCAAAAGAGAGACAATCTTTACAATACCATTCCCTATCGGTAGATTGCGACAACCCAGTTTGACTACGACAACGCTTGCACTGAGTGTCATCAATCGCTGTTTGGGTTGTAAAAGGACCTTCTTTTGGTCGATATAAAGAAATCTTCATAAAAAAACACCTCTTAGCAAACAATACGCTAAGAAGGTGTTCATTCTTTATTTAAATGACAATATTCACTAACTTTCCTGGTACCACAATCACTTTCTTGATGGGTTGAGAACCAATCATTTCTTGAATCTTCGGAAGAGACTTCGCAGTGGTTTCCAGTTGTTCATTACTAGCATTACGGGTGGCTTGGAAACGATCCCGAACTTTACCATTGATATTGACAACGATTTCTACGGTTTCTTCTAAAAGATATTGTTCCTCATAGGTTGGCCATGCTTCCGTTTGTAGGAACGTTTGGTGTCCTAAAGCTTCCCACATTTCTTCGCCCAAATGAGGGGCAACGGGATAGAGGATCTTTAACACCGTTTCCAAGTCTTTTGTTGTGACTTGTTCTAAGGATGTCAATTCATTGACGAGAATCATCATTTTTGCGATGGCAGTATTAAATTTCATTGCCTCGTAATCTTCACTAACCATCTTAATCGTCTTGTGCATCAAACTGATGGTTGCTTGGTTGTAATCTTCAGAAGCAAACATCTTTTCTTGTAAACGCCAGACCTTGTCTAAAAAACGACGACATCCTTTCGCTCCATTTTCATTCCATGGAGTGGCAAGTTCATAATCCCCAATGAAAAGGATAAACATCCGCAAAGTATCAGCCCCAAACTCTTCAATAATCTCCATAGGGTTGACTACATTACCTCGAGATTTGGACATTTTCTCGCCATCAGCACCCAAGATTAAACCCTGTGCTGTCCGTTTTTTATAGGGTTCTTGATTCGGCACGATTCCTTGATCAAAAAGGAATTGATTCCAAAAACGAGAGTAGATTAAATGGCGAGTGACGTGTTCCATCCCGCCGTTATACCAATCCACTTGACCCCAGTATTGGAGTTTGGCAGGATCCGCGATGGTGTTTGGATTGATTGGGTCTAGATAGCGTAAGTAATACCAACTAGAACCCGCCCATTGGGGCATGGTGTCGGTTTCTCGAGAGGCTTTTCCATGACATTTCGGACAAGTTGTATGAACAAACTCGGGGATATTTGCTAGTGGGGATTCTCCGGTATCGGTTGGTTCAAAGTGTTCTACCATAGGCAAGACAACAGGGAGTTCTTCATAAGGTACAGGCACGACTCCACAACTCGGGCAATGAATCAAGGGGATGGGTTCCCCCCAATAGCGTTGCCGATTGAAGGCCCAATCTTTCATTTTAAATTGCATTGTTTTGAAGCCGATATGATTTTTTGCGAGATAATCTGTGATTACTTCTTTGGCTTTCGCGACATCTAAGCCATTGATTAACTCACTATTGACTAACACACCTTGTTCAGTATCGGTGTAAGCTTGGATTGATAAATCCCCCCCTTGAATCACTTCAATAATAGGGAGTTGATATTTCTTCGCAAACTCATAATCACGATCATCATGGCCAGGAACTGCCATGATTGCGCCTGTTCCATAAGTAATGGTTACATAATCAGCTATAAAAATAGGTAATGGTTGCTTGGTCAATGGATGAATCGCTTCGATGCCATCCAACCGAACCCCACTCTTTTCTTTATTCATTTGGGTGCGTTCAAATTCGGTTTTACGTTTGGCAAACTCTTGATATTGTCTAACGTCATCCATATTTTGGATTCGATCTACATGATGTTCAATTAAAGGATGTTCTGGGCTAATCACTACAAATGTCGCTCCATACAATGTATCAGGGCGAGTCGTAAATACTTCAATGGAATGGGTCGATTTCGTTAAATCAAAGCGAATCATCGCTCCTTCTGATTTGCCAATCCATTTTTCTTGTTCGACTTTAATCCGAGGAGAAGCTTCCAAAACTTCTAAACCCTTCAAGAGTTGTTCCGCATAGTCAGTAATCTTTAAGAACCACACATCTTTTTCCATTTGTACGACTTCGTGACCACAACGATCACAAACGCCACCTTGGGATTCTTCATTGGATAATACGACTTTGTCATTCGGGCAGAAATTGACAAACGTTTTATTGCGATATACCAATCCTTTTTCAAAAAGCTTTAAGAAAATCCATTGTGTGTGCTTGTAGTACTTGGGATCCGTTGTGTCGACAACACGAGAAAAATCAAACGAAAAACCCACTCGTTTTAACTGATTTGTGAAGGTTTCGATATTTTGGTCAGTGATGACTCTTGGATGAATTTTGGTTTGAATGGCGTAGTTTTCAGTCGGCAATCCGAATGCATCAAAGCCAATTGGAAACAAGACGTTATACCCTTCCATTCGTCGTTTCCGGCTCAAAACTTCTAAAGAAGTGTAGGCGCGAATATGACCCACATGCATCCCAGCTCCTGAAGGATAGGGAAACTCGACAAGGTTATAATATTTCGGCGACTGTGAAAAATCTACCGCTTGAAATAAGGGGCTTTCATACCACTTTTTTTGCCATTTTGGTTCCATTTCTTGATGATTGAATGTCGGGATAAATTGACTCATGATTTCACTCCTTTAAAAATAAAAAACGTCCTTTCTCAAAAAGGACGATTTGCACCGTGGTACCACCTAACTTCTAAGTCTTGGACTTAGCACTTCATTCCTTAACGCGGAAAACGATTGGAGTTTTCTCTCCAACAGCTCCCCAAATGAGTGAACGTTGTCGTAATCTCGATTTTCACCTACCATCGAGTCTCTAAAAATTACTATCCCGTACGTGTTTGGGTCATTGCTTTGCCTTATGATAACACAACTTCAAAAGGAATTCAAGTTACTCTTCATCCGTAGGTTTATTTTCTGTTTCACTTGGTTCATCTTCTGTTTCATCCGACTCAACATCTGGTTTGGATGAAGGGTTTTGTTCATGAAGATAACGGCCGGTTTGAATGTAGAGTTCCCGCTGCAAGATTAAGTTTGATCGGGACCCCAATAATAACATTAAAATTAACAACCACTCTGGCAATCTCAAAAGGTAAAAGAAGGTGAGTAGTAAAGCAATCGGCGTCAATCCATAGATAATGAGTTTGAATAACTTGTGATAAGGGATAAACATTCGTAGACGAGAAAAAGAGATGCTCGTCAGTAGGGCAATCATCACCAATAAAAACAAGTTAGAAAGAATGCCTTGCAAGATGATCGAAACTTTCATGCCGTTGATAAGATAATGGAAAAACGTATCAAACCCAAGACTTTGGAATGTGGCAGGAATGACAAAGGCAAACTCCATTTTTCCAGCTGTATAAAACTTAAGCGTCATCCCATGAACAACCATGGATTCCGAAGATATACTCGATGGAATGGTTTCATCCGCTTCCAAAAAGTACCACGACATCCCGTAGAAATGATACTCGCGTAATCCAGAGTCCGCGCAGACAAGGGACCCTTGTTCGAATGAACAAGAGGTGGATTCGGTGGTAATCGTGGAATTATCTGGATACCCAAAAACGAATACAAAGGTACTTATTGAGACAAGAATACTCAGGACGAGCAAGTATAAAAACGCAAACCAGCCACTTCGGTTGCGATGATTGAGGATTCGTTTTGGAGTCAATAAACTGTCGAGAAATAACTGATACATACTATCACCTTGGTACACATTATACCATAGGATTCAAAGAACACGACGATTTTCGTTTGAGGCTTTTGTGATATAATGAAGGGGGTGACTAACTATTAGAAATCAAGAAAAAAGTGCAAGTCACGACAAAAAACC